>JBAXLM010000036.1:0-12416 GCA_037134795.1 Candidatus Omnitrophota bacterium
CTTTCAAACCTTCATTAACTACCTCCGGGCCAGTGCCGTCACCGGGAATTACTGCGATTTTGTACATTGAGCACCTCTAAGTTTTTATCTAGCGAAATCCTACCGAGTGTTTCAATATTTTTGTAAAAAATATTGAAACATATTACGAGGTAGGGTTTTGAATCATTATTTTCTTATATTTTTCTTAATATAATTAATTAGGCCTCCACTTGCAACAATTTGCTGCAAAAAAGGCGGGAAAGCCTGTGTTTTATAATTTTGATTCTGTGTAATATTCTTAATTACTCCTGTGCCTAAATCTATCTCTATAATATCTCCCTGATTAATCTTATCCACATCCGAGGACTCTAAAAATGGCAGGCCGATATTTATAGCATTTCTAAAGAATATAGCAGCAAAGCTTTTAGCAATTACCGCAGAAATTCCACAGCCTTTAATCGCTAAAGGCGCGTGTTCTCTGCTTGATCCGCAACCAAAATTATTCCCCGCGATAATTATGTCTCCGGGGCTAACCGCCTGAGAAAAATTTGGGCTGATCGTCTCCATGCAATGCGCGCCCAATTCGCCGCTATCCGTAGAAACCAAATATTTAGCTGCGATAATATCGTCAGTATTTATATCATCTTTAAATTTATGCACCTTGCCTTTAATTATCATTTTATTTTTCCAGGATGCGTAATCTTGCCCGTTATGGCAGAAGCCGCAGCTACTGCCGGGTTAGAAAGATAAACAAAAGATTCAGGGCTGCCCATTCTCCCTAAAAAATTCCGATTAGTCGTAGCAATAGCCACTTCACCTTCAGCTAAAATACCCATATGCCCGCCTAAACACGGCCCGCAAGTAGGAGTTGAAAAAACCCCCCCTGCCTTAACAAAAATCTCCGCTAACCCTTCTTTTACTGCTTGTAAATAGATCTTTTGCGTCGCAGGAAAAATAATTAATTTTACGCCGCCAGCTGCTTTCTTTCCTTTTAACAAGCTAGCCGCAATACGCAAATCTGAAATCCGGCCATTAGTGCACGATCCTATAACTACCTGATCAACTTTTATATTTTTTAAACTACTCACAGGCATAACATTGCTGGGTAAATGCGGACAAGCAACAAGCGGCTCTAATTTACTAATATCCCACTCGTATATTTTTTCATAAATCGCATCTTCATCAGATTTCAAATTTTTAAATTTTGACTTGTAGTTTTGACTTTTAACTTTTAAATTTTGAGTTTCTTTCACATATTTCCAAGTAATCTCATCAGGCGCAATTAATCCTGCTCTTGCCCCCGCCTCAATCGCCATATTGCAAATGGAAAAACGATCATCCATGCCTAATTTTTTGATCACCGGGCCGCAAAACTCCATTACCTTATATAACGCGCCAGCAACACCAATTTGGCCAATAGTAAAAAGAATCAAATCTTTACCCCCCACCCATTTATTCAATTTACCCCTAAAAATAAATTTCAAACTCGCCGGAACCTTTAACCAGCATTTACCATCAATATACGCGCGCGCTAAATCCGTAGAGCCCATCCCAGTAGCATAGCAGCCCAACGCGCCATAAGTACAGGTATGAGAATCCGCGCCAATAACTAAATCTCCGGGTAAAACAAGCCCCTTTTCCGGTAAAAGCGCGTGCTCAATACCCATACTTCCAATTTCAAAATAATTCTTAATCCCTTGCTCTTTGGCAAAATTCGCCAAAATCTTGCATTGATTCGCGCTCTTTAAATCTTTAGCCGGAGCAAAATGATCCGGGACTAAAACAATTTTATTTTTATTAAATACCCGCTTAAAACCAGATTTTTTAAATTCAGCTATAGCTAAAGGCGCGGTGATATCATTAGCCAAAGCAACATCAACGTTAGCCTCGATAAACTCACCAGGCTTGATTGATTTCTGACCAGAGTGCGCTAATAATATTTTTTCCGCGATTGTGTAAGGCATTGTTTAATTTAAGTTAAAAGTCAAAACGAAAAAGGTAAAACATCATTCAAATTTCTTTACAATAAGCGAGGCGTTGTGTCCACCAAAACCTAAAGAATTTGACATGCAGGCAGATACATGCGCTTTACGCGCTATATTAGGTACGTAATCCAGGTCACAATCCGGATCCTCTTGCTCATAATTAATCGTAGGAGGAACAATCCCATCTTGAATGACTAAGCAACAAGTCAAAAACTCCACTCCACCGGCTGCGCCTAAAAGATGCCCAGTCATGGATTTGATAGAAGAAACCATTACTTTCTTAGCACTCTCACCAAAAGCCTTTTTCATAGATAAAGTCTCGATCTTATCATTAAGTTTAGTCGATGTGCCATGCGCATTAATATAAGCTATCTCAGAAGGATTCATTTGCGCGTCTTTCATGGCAATAATCATTGCTCCAGCAGCACCCTGGCCATCAGGATCTGGCGCAGTTATATGATAAGCATCGCAGGTCATACCAAAACCGACAATTTCAGCAATAATATGCGCGTTCCTTTTTTGAGCATGCTCTAAACTTTCCAAAACCACTAACCCGCATCCTTCTGCCATCACAAAACCATTACGGCCACGGTCAAATGGACGAGAAGCTTTCTGCGGATTATCATTGCTAGTTGAAAGTGCTTTTAAAGCGCAGAACCCACCCACAGCCGTAGGCACAATACAACTTTCTGTTCCTCCGGTAAGCATAACATCCGCGTCACCATAAAGAATAGTGCGATAGGCATCACCAATTGCGTGTGATCCTGATGCGCAAGCAGTAGCTACGCAAGAATTAGGCCCCTTAAACCCATGAATAATAGCAACTACACCACTGGCTTCGTTAATAATCAACATCGGGATAAGAAACGGTGATAGCCTCGAAGGCCCCTTGGCAAGCAAAGTTTTATGCTCTTCTTCAATAGTATGCAAACTGCCAATACCTGAGCCAATAATTACGCCAATACGATTTCTATCTTCTTTATTTAAATCTAAACCCGAAGATTCCACTGCCTGCTTAGCAGCAGCTACAGCAAACTGCACAAATCTTGCTGTTCTTTTAACATCTTTTATGGAGATTCCATATTGGGTAGGATCAAAGTTTTTTACTTCCGCTGCAATACGAGAATCAAAATCTGCGGCATCAAAGCTGGTAATTGGGCCGACTCCGCTTTTGCCTTCTTTTAAAGATTGCCAAAAGCTTTGCGTGTCATTACCAACTGGTGAAATTACCCCTAAACCTGTGATTACTACTCTTTTTTTCATGATTATTCTAATATAAATTTACCCCGCAATGTTAAAACGCGGGGTAAATTATTATTTCTTCTATATAAACTTCTTATTTGGCGCTTTTTTCTTCAATATACTTAATGGCATCGCCAACAGTAGCAATCTTTTCTGCATCCTCATCAGGAATCTCAATGCCAAATTCCTCTTCTAACGCCATAACTAACTCTACGGTATCGAGAGAATCTGCGCCTAAATCATCCACAAATGATGCTTCGGGAGTAACCTCTTCAGGTTTTACCCCTAACTGTTCTGCTATAATTGATTTTACTTTCTCTTGTGATGCCATTCTTTTTTCCTCCTTGTGTAGAAACGCACACCCGCGCAATTCAAATAAGCGCGGGGTGTCATATTATGCCATTACCATGCCGCCGTCAATGGTGATTACCTGCCCAGTAATGTAGCTTGATTCATCAGATGCCAAAAACAAACATAGATTAGCTACGTCCTGAGGTGTCCCTAATTTAGCTAGCGGGATTGCTTCCAACATTTTCTTCTTAATATCTTCAGGAAGCTTCGCGGTCATCTCTGTTTGAATAAATCCCGGAGCTACAGCATTTGCATTAATATTACGGCTGGCTAACTCCTTAGCTATTGTTTTTGTAAGAGCAATTATCCCGGCTTTTGACGCGGCGTAATTCGCCTGGCCCGGATTACCCATTAAACCAATGATAGAAGCAATGCTAATAATCCTGCCACTTCTTTGCTTAACCATCGGCCTAGATACAGCCTTAATGCAGTTAAATGTACCTTTTAAATTAACATTAATCACTGCATCCCACTCTGCCTGAGACATTCTAAGCACAAGATTATCCTTAGTAATCCCAGCGTTGTTAACTAATATATCAACCTTTCCCATTTTGTCAAGAATTTTGTTTATGCCTGCTTCAACTAAATCATAATTAGTTACATCCATCTCGAGTGCCAATGCTTTACGGCCTAAGCCTTCAATTGCTGAGGCGGTTTTCTGCGCTATCTCGAGGTTAACATCAGCCACAACGATATCCGCGCCCTCTTTAGCAAAAGTCATAGCAATCGCCTGACCTATACCTCTTGCTCCACCTGTTACTAAAGCCACTTTATCTTTTAATCTCATTTTCGCCTCCCCCAAATCTATACCATATCAACGCTTTTCTCTACATTGGTAACCTGCGCATTACTGTCAATCCTGCGCAATAATCCTTTAAGCACTTTTCCCGGCCCAAACTCAATAAAATTACTTACTCCTTTAGACAAGATTAAGCGTATTGAATCTTCCCAGAGCACACTCGCTGCTACCTGGCTAACTAAATTCTGCCTAATTTCTTCTGGAGTAGACACAGGCTTGGCAGTAACATTGCTGATTACTGGAAATTTAGGCTTAGATATATTTATTTTTTCTAACTCTTTGCAAAGTTTAATAGAAGCATCTTGCATAAGCGAAGAATGAAAAGCACCACTTACATCCAAAATAACCGCTAATTTTGCACCTTTTTCTTTAGCCAAGAGCTGCGCTTTCTCAATCTTCAGAGTAGACGAGGAAACAACTATTTGTCCAGGACAGTTAATATTAGCTATCTCTACACCGGATTCATCACAAATTTCTCTAACCTGAGCTAAATCCAAACCAATTATCGAAAACATCTTTCCCGGATGGCGCGCTGCCTCTTCCTCCATAAATTCACCTCTGCGCCGAACCAGGTAAACTGCATCTTCAAAATTAATTGCTTCCGCGGCTACTAACGCGGAATATTCACCCAGACTTAGGCCCGCCATATATCCATCGATTTGCGGATTTCTTTTTTTATACACCTGCCAACAGGCAATGCTCATGGTAACAATCGCCGGCTGGCAATTGTTGGTTTTAGTTAACTCCTCAAGCGGCCCGTTAAAACAAATATCGCTTATAGAAAATCCCAAAACTTTATCTGCTCTGCCCCAAATCTCTTTTGCTTCCGGAAAAGAATTATATAAATCCTTTCCCATACCTACATATTGACTACCCTGGCCAGCAAAAAGATAACCTACCATTCGATAATACAGGCGCCCCAAACTAAACCTGCTCCGAACGCATCTAAAAGAATGGTATCCCCTTTCTTGACTCTGCCATCTTGTACCGCTTCACAAAGAGCAGTCACAGTAGAAGCACTGGACATATTTCCGCATCTTTCTATATTAAGGTAAACCTTTTCTTCGGGAATCCCTAATTTCTTAGCTACGGCCATAATGATGCGCGCGTTTGCCTGGTGAGGAATAATCAAATCTACATCCGCAAAAGTTATACCTGCCTGTTTTAAAACAACTTCCGCGGCGCGAGTCATCGTATTAACGGCAATTTTAAACAATTCATTACCCTGCATCTTAAGATAATGCATGCGCTTGGAAACAGTTTCATGGGTAGCCGGGTTACGTGAACCTCCAGCCGGCATATTCAATATATCAGCCTTTGAACCGTCGCACCCTAAATAAGTAGCGATAATCCCACCGGATTTTACTTCACCCAAAACAGCTGCCCCTGCGCCATCACCAAACAATACACATGTATTGCGATCCTGCCAATCAGTTATAGAAGATAGCACCTCAGCGCCAATCACAAGAGCATTCTTGTAAATACCACTGGCAATAAATTGTTGCGCTACTGAAAGGCCGTAAACAAAACCCGCGCAAGCAGCAGAAATATCAAAACATACAGCTTTCTTAGCTCCTAATTTATTTTGTAAAATAGCAGACACCGAAGGAAAAGGCATATCAGGAGTAATGGTTGCCACTACAATCAACTCTAAATCTTCTGGTTTAAGTTCAGCGTTTTGCAAAGCTATTCCAGCTGCCTTAAATGCTAGATCTGAAGTAGCCTGGCCAGCTTCTACCAAATGCCGCTCTTTTATACCAGTACGCGTAGTAATCCATTCATCTGAGGTATCCACTATCTTCTCAAGGTCCGCGTTGGTAAGTATTTTCTGCGGCAGGTATTCGCCTACCCCGATAATCCCCACTTTTTTCAATTAGTTTTCCGGCTTGATTGCTTCAAGTATTTTTACATTAACCTGACGCTCAACTTCTTCTTTAACTACTCTAATAGCATTCTTAATCGCCTTTTTATTAGAACGGCCATGGCCAATAATCACAACACCATTGACTCCCAATAAAAGTGCCCCGCCATATTCAGCGTAATCAAGCTCTTTTTTAAAACGTTTAAGGCTAGGCATCATAAAAATTAACCCGATCTTGCCCCAGATATTACTTAAAAGATGCCGCTTCAAAAATACCTGCATTGCGCTTGCCGCGCTCTCTGAAACTTTTAAAGCAACATTGCCCACAAAACCATCGCAAACAATAATATCGCACTTACCGCTAAAAAGATCCTTACCCTCTATATTACCAATAAAATTAAGATGAGACTTTTCCAATAACTCGTATGCTTCACGGAGAAACTCAGTTCCTTTTTTTTCCTCTTCTCCGATATTCAATAATCCCACAGTTGGATTAAATTTATTTAAGATAAACTTGCAATAAGCATCCGCCATGATCCCATACTGCAATAATTGAGTAGGCTTAGGATCAATATTAGCGCCAACGTCGATAATCAGGGATATCCCTTTTAATGTAGGCATAACCAGGCCTATTCCCGCACGTTCAATTCCAGGCAGGAGCCTTAATTCTAAAGTAGCGGCACAAACAACTGCCCCGGTATTTCCCGCGCTAAAAAATGCATCGGCTTTACCTTCTTTAACTAAATTTAAACCGATTACAATAGAAGAATTCCTTTTGCGCCGTACGCTAGTTGCCGCGGGTTCGCACATCTGGATTACTTCAGCTGCATGCACTACACTGATATTACTTCCGGTATATTTAGCTTTTTTAAGCAATTGCTCAATCTTTGGCTTATCCCCAACAAGAATTACTTCTACGCCATATTCTTTTACCGCAGCCAAACTACCATCAATAACTACATCAGGTGCGTGATCGCCACCCATAGCATCAACAACTATTTTCATGAGGCCTCTCTTAACTTAAGGTACTTTTCCTTTATTTCTTCTTTTTCTTCTCTTTTACTTTGATTTCGATAACCTGACGGCCATCGTAATATCCGCAAATCAGGCAAACACGATGAGAAAGCTTTAATTGCTTGCATTGCGGGCAAGGGGTCAGAGTAGTTTTTTTAATCTTCCAATGCGTACGACGTTTTCTTCCACGCTGCGCTGAATGCTTTCGTTTAGGTAGAGCCACAGTTACAACCTCCTTGGTTTAAGTTAATGCCGCATTTTGTACAAAGCCCCTTACAATTTAAGCTACACAAGGGCTTTATGGGATAATCCAAAATTACTTCTTCTCTGATCTCGGGATTTAAATCAATAAATGTAATACTTGCTTCTAACGCATGATCCAGCCGCACATCTTTGTTTAATTCCCAACCAAACTCATCCAGGCAACGTGAACAACCCGCATGCAGCTTGGCTTTAATATTTAAATCCACCACAAGCACATTAGTAATTTTAACCGCATGTGCCTTTAACTTAATAACTGAATCAAACTTGATCAGCTCCGTTTCTAAATCCAGTTGCGCTGGATCAATATCTTCTTCTAAAAACAGGCCTTCTGAAGTCGTAACCTGGTTAACTAGTATCTTCACTATTTTTTATTTAATTTTTTTTTCAAAGCCTTACCAACATAATCCGGCACAAAATTCGAAAGATCCGCGCCCAGGCTAGCAGCCTCTTTAATTAATTTTGCTGAAATATAGCTGTAAGACTCATGCGGCATAAGAAAAATTGTTTCAATGTCGCTTGAAAGTTTGCGATTCGTCAAAGCCATCTGAAACTCATATTCAAAATCTGAAAGCATGCGTAGCCCGCGCACCAAAACCTTGGCCTTCATTTTATGCGCGAAATCCACAGCTAAACAATCAAAATGCGTTACGCTTACTCCAGGCATGCCTTTAGTAACCTGTTTAAGCATTTCCACTCTTTCTTTTACAGTAAACACCGGATTTTTATGCGGATTATGCGCCACAGCCACAATCACATCTTGAAAAATCTCATGCGCCCGCGTAATTAAATCAATATGCCCATTGGTTACTGGATCGAATGTCCCCGGATATAAAGCTATTTGGCACATTTTTACTCTTTCTTCCTAAAAATTGAAAGCCAGGTATCACCGTACTTGGCTTCTTTAATTAAGCTAAACTTTTCGCTATCCTTTGGCAGCAATTCCGCCTTAGGATGCTGCGCTATGATTAAACCATTGGGCGCTAATATATCATAAGCCTCCAGGGTTTGCAAGATTTTTTTTGCCATATCTTCATGATAAGGCGGATCAAAAAATATAAGATCAAAACGCTTCTTATCCTTAGCTAACAATTTAATTGCCTTATGCGCATCCAGATAATATAGGTTACAAGATGATGCTTTCAGCGATTCTATGTTCCTTTTTATAGCTAAAATAGCGCCATGGTTACACTCCACAAGGGTGAGCTCACTAATGCCCCGAGAAAGCGCTTCAAAACTCACTGCCCCTGAACCCGCGCAAAGCTCTAGCAAGCTTAATCCTTCAATATCACCCAAAATATCAAAAATCGCTTTACGCACCTTATCTTGCGTAGGCCGGATACCTCTGGGGAAATAAATTTTTCGGTTACGGTATTTTCCTGTAGTTATACGCATATTAGCCCACTAAAATTAACTTCTCGTACTCCGGAAATCTTTGCAATAATTTTTCTTTTAATAATTTATGCGCGGGATCTTTTAAAGATAAATCTAGTTTGAGTAATTTAGAAGCTTCCTCTCGCGCGGCTTTAAGCAACTTCATTTGCGTTAAAGGATTGGCGATCTTTAACTCAGCTAATCCATGCTGAAGCTTGCCAAAAAACTCACCCGGGCCACGAATTTTCAAATCTTCCTCAGCAATTCGGAATCCATCGCAAGATGCAACCATAGCTGCCAAGCGCGCCTTTGACTCTTCAGTTTGAGCGTCAGAAACAAGTATACAAAATGATTCCAACTTACCTCTGCCAATCCTTCCGCGTAACTGATGCAGCTGGCTTAAGCCAAAACGCTCAGCGTGTTCAATAATCATACAGGTAGCATTAGCAATGTCAATACCTACCTCAAGAATAGTAGTTGAGAGTAATAGATCTAACTCCTTATTTTTAAATTTACGCATTACCTCTTCCTGTTCCTTTTGTTTAAGCTTGCCATGAATAAGCCCCAAACGAAAATTCTTAAACTCGCCATCTTTAAGTTCCAGAAACATTTTTTTAGCCCCTGCAATATCCAAAGCATATGACTCCTCAATAACCGGATAAACAATATACCCTTGACGGCCATAATTAAGTTCCTGTTTTAGTATCGCGTAACCCTTTTGTTTATACTCATGGGTAAGATGTAAAGTTTTTATTGGAATCCGTCCAGGTGGAAGCTGATTAATTACCGAGATATCCAGGTCTCCATAAAGCGTAATCGCTAATGTCCGGGGAATCGGCGTAGCAGTCATAATCAAAACATCCGGATTCTTACCTTTTTTAGGCAAAAGCGCCCTCTGTCCCACGCCAAATTTATGTTGTTCATCAATAACTACAAAACCCAGATTTTTAAAACTCACGCCCTCCTGTAGCAAAGCATGCGTACCAATAATTAAATCAATATTGCCTTCTTTTATATCCTTATATATTTCTCCCTGATTATTGTCCTGGCCCACCAATAAACTTACGCGAATTTTTCCTTTAGCAGAAACTAATCCAGAAACTTGAGAAGATACTTTATCATAATGTTGCCTGGCAAGGATCTCTGTGGGGGCCATAAAAGCTGCCTGATAACCTCCTTGGATAGCAATTAAACAAGCCAAAGTCGCTACCACTGTCTTACCCGATCCAACATCACCCTGCAACAATCGCTGCATAACTTGAGCCAAGGCCATATCCGCTTTAATCTCAGCTAAAACTTTTTCCTGCGCCAAGGTAAGTTTAAAAGGCAGCGCGGCCATAAAATCCTCTACCAGTTTGCCATCAACAACCTGCTTAATTCCTTTTTTCTCTTTACGTTTTAATTTTCTTAAAACAAGCGGCAACTGGAAGATAAAAAACTCTTCAAAACTAAGGCGGTTATGCGCCTGCTTCTGCAGATTAAAATCTTGCGGAAAATGTATATTCAATAAACTTTGCGCCAGATTAAGCAGATTATTACGCGTACGCAAATCAAAACCCAGGCAATCATTTACTTGCGGCAAAAATACATCCAAGGCATTTTTAATTAACGCACGCATGCTGCGCTGGCTAAACCCTTGGGGCAGGGTATACACAGGAACGATCCTGCCTATATTTAAAGAATCATTACCCTCATCATCGACAAATTCAAATTCAGGATTACTCATCTGCAACTTACCGTTATAAACCTGCACCCTGCCAAAAAGAATTAATGTAGCATCAGTTTTAAGATATTCCGAAAGATACGGCTGATTAAACCAAACACAATTTATCTTACCAGTGTTATCGTAAAGTATCGCTTCAGTTATACTGAATTTTCGCCTTCTCCAGGAGTTACGTTGATCATTAGCGAGAATTTGCGCTTTTATAGTATAAACTTGATCAGGTTTAAGTTCAGATATACTGGCAAAATTAGTCCGATCCTCATATCTGCGCGGAAAATAATAAACCAGTTCTTCGATAGTATTGACTCCATATGCGGAAAAGGCTTTCGCGCGTTTTGGGCCAATGCCTTTAAAATACTGGATAGATTTGCTTTTTATCATATAAACATTATACTATAAAATATTTTTTTGGGGGACTTGAAATTGAGGATTTTCTATGGCATACTTCATTTAGACACAGGAAGTAGGTAACACAACAAGGAGGCTAGGAACGATAGCGGAAGCTATTAGGCCTATCACCTACAAGAAACCCCGGAGCAATTCCCCGGGGGTTTTTGTTATCCACCTAACTCAACAATCTTTTTCTCTATCAACGCTTTATGTTTCTGCTCTTCGGTAACCAAAAGATACAGTAAATCTTGCAAATTTGGGTGCCCAACTAATAATTCCTGATATACCTTTATCGCATCTTCTTCCTTTGCTAACGCCAACCTTAAAACTTCAATATCAATCATTTAAACGCCTCCTTTATTATTCCCTCCAGCTCTTCTTTTGTCTTAACCCGCGATGACCTCTCGCGCAAACGACGCACTTTAGGCAACCCCGTAGTATAGCAACTGTAGAATTTGCGGAAAATTATTACTCCATTCTTTTCGCCGTAGAAATCAACGCTAGCCAGTAAATGCTTAAGCATAACCTCAGCAATATTTTCATGAGACGGCCGAGGCAGAATCTTTCCTTTTAAATATGCTTTAATCTCCTTAAATATCCACGGGTTACCTAGGGCACCACGAGCAATCGCCAAGCCATCACAGCCTGTCTCATCCAACATTTTCTTAGCTAACTTGCCAGAAAACAGATCACCACTAGCAATAAGCGGAATACTCAGTCTTTTCTTTGCTTCTCTAATTACATTGTAATCTACCTGGCCACTGTAACCTTGAGTTCTGGTTCTGCCGTGAATAAATACCGCGTTTACTCCGCAATCCTGAGCCAACAAAGCAATATCCTTAGCATTTACTGAATCCTTATCCCAGCCAGCGCGGATCTTCACAGTAACCGGTAGCCAAGAATGCTTAACCACTAACTGCAATATTTTCTTAAGCTTTTTCGGTTCACGCATTAACGCTGATCCTTCCCCTCTACGCACAACTTTTTTTGCCGGGCAAGCAGCATTAAAATCTAAAATATCAAACTTATGCCCTCTTAAAACTTCTAAAGCTTTTAAGATATATTGCTCCTCGCTCCCTAATATTTGAATACCCAAAGGTTTATCTTTGGCTAAAGTAGAAAGCATATGCTTGGTTTTCCTACTCTTGTGGCTAATAGAACGGCAATTAATCATCTCTACAAACGCCAATTCTACACCAAATTCCCGACAAAGCATACGAAACGGCAGATCCGTAATTCCCGCCATTGGAGACATGATTAAATTTGATTTTAGTTTTAATTTACCGATGTTTAGCATAATTAACTAGCGGGTCCTGCCTGCCGAGCCACCTCGCCGTGCTCACTTTTCGTTGCGCGCGGCAACCTGCCTGCCGGTAGGCAGGGGGCTTCGTCTCGACAGTCACCCGCTGAATTCATCACAAGTAACTATAAAATAAA
>JBAXLM010000037.1:0-12409 GCA_037134795.1 Candidatus Omnitrophota bacterium
GAAAGGCTACCTTTATTTCATTGACAAGAAAGGCGACGTGTCTTGCGCCAAGATGAAAAGAGGTACGAAAAAGGCATATGGGCACAAGGGAACCGAAAGTACCGGACCTAAAGCTAAAGCTAGAATTTAAAATGTAGAGGTTTTATGAATTTGGAAGAATGTAGAAATACTTATTATGATTATTCGCGTAAAGCCAGTGAAATTGTACGTTATCTTGGATTTGCTGGCATAGCTTTAGTATGGATCTTCCGAACCGAAAATAATGGGGTCATTGCAGTCCCGGTAAAATTATTGTTTCCATCAATTTTATTAATTGTTGGGTTGGCGCTTGATTTATTGCATGCTGTCACTGGTACCATGACTTGGGCGATATATAATAGATACAAAGAATACTCTGGTACGAAAGAGACTGATAGATTCAAAGCGCCTGCCTGGATTAATTGGGGAACTTTGTTCTTTTTCTGGACTAAAATTGTTGTAATTATTTGGGCTTATGCATTGCTATTAAGTTTTCTTTTTTATAAATTTTGTGTCAGCAATTGAAAAATAGAAACGTCCAAGATTTGCTCGGAATTTACAAAGTTTGTAGAACTAGACTAAGGCAAAATATAGAAATAAATGATAAAAGTCGGTGACAAAATAGGCAATATCGATGTTATTGAACAGATAAGTGATGCCGGATGGTATGCTGATGTATTTAAGGCTAAGGACAATTCCGCTAATAATGTTATTGCAATCAAGGTCCTTAAGAAAATATCAGATGAAGAAAGGAAACGTTTTGAGAGAGAGAACCATATTCTTCATACTCTAAAACCGCATGAGAATATTATATTGCCTTTATCAGAAGTTTTAAACCATGCAGATAATATTTATTATCTCCTCGAACTAGCCGATTTCAATCTAGAAAAATATCTTTTAGCAAATTCAGATCCAAATATTTGTGAGCTATTAGATATTTTTATCCAAATATGTAATGGTTTAAAGTACGCACATTCAAAAAGGATAGTCCATCGGGATCTTCATAAGGGAAATATTTTATTGAAAGAAAATGGCAATAATCGAAAAGTTAAATTATCAGATTTTGGTCTAGGGAAAGATTTTAAATTTTGCTTAGAAACTGTTACTACGTCATATATACCTTTGAGAGCTATTACCATAGCTGCTCCAGAAGTGCTATCACAAATTGTAAATAAAGATTCTACTTTTGAAAGTGATGCACTCGCAGACATATTTTCATTAGGCATTATATTCCATTGTATTTTTAATAGACTATCTGTTCTTTACGCTACTCGTATAATCGAATTAAAAGAAAAAGGTCAAGAATTAGGTATCTATTTAAAAGGCACCGCTCATGATAAAAGAAAGAAATTCCATAACTACGTTATGCAAACCTTTGATTTATATGAATTGAAGAAATATTTTTGTGTTCTTATCGAAGGAGTAGACGAAAAAATTAATGGAAAAATAAATTCTTTGATATCTTTGATGACCGAACCTGAATTCAAGAAACGGATTTCGAGTTTAGATAATATAATTCAAGAAGTGATAACAATAAAAAATGAGATAGCTAATGTCTAAGGAAAATTTATTACCGTTAGAGCTTGATACAACAATTGAAAATAGCATTAATAGGCTTGAAAAGCCTACAAGTGGCTTTGACCTAGAAGATAGTCTTGCAAGTATTAAAGCACAAGAAATTAGTCCGCTTACTAAAAAATTTATTTCATTTGAATGGAATGAAATAAAAAAAGAGATTCTATTGTTTCCAAAGAGTCCAAGATTATTATTGGAATTAGGAGAAATACATCTTGCAAAGAAGGATTATCTTAGGGCTCGTAGAATTTTCACTGATATTATTAAAATAGAAAAGAACTATCTGCTGGCATATGAAAGATTGATATTTGTAAATCTTATACTAAATGAGTTTGATGAGGTAGAGAAAATCTATAAGAATTATATTGAAATATCAAATGAGCGGATAGAGGTGCTACATAATTATGTGATATTTAGATTATTTTTTAAAGGATTTAAAGATCAAGATAATGTTAAATTATGTTTATCAATATTGGAAAAAGTAATACAAAAAGATAAAAATAATTTTAGAGGATTGAATACTTATGGGTTTATTTTATTGAATGTAGGGAACTTAGAAGAAGCTAGGCAATATTTTGATAGATCTTTAAAAATAAAGGAAGATTTTATACATGCGAATAATAATTTAGGAGTTTATTTTTTACGTAAAGGTAATCTAAAAGCAGCTAATGAATATTTTGAAAAAGCATTGCAAAAGAATATAAACTTTATTCCTGCACATGAAAATAAATTACAAATTTTGATAATTGACAAAAAGTTTAAAGAGGCAAAAGAGTATATCAACAAAATTAAATCACCGCTATTTTTGTCTGCTAAATGGAAAATTAATTTGGCGATAGTATTAACAACTCAAAGAAAGTTTAAGGAGGCGATAGATTTGTATTTGGAATATTTAGAAAACAATGCAGAGAATCCATATATTTTGAATAATCTTGGTTTTTGTTTCATGGTAGATGGGGATATTCGTAAAGCAGAATCTTATTTGAATCGATCTTATCTACTCTCTAAAAGATTATGGCAATTAATAAAAAATCCATTAGCTCTTTACAATGTTGGTAGAATAGCATTAATCAAAAAGAATTTAGTTAAGCTAAGAGAAACTGCAGATGAAATATTATATTATTTTCCAGATGACCAGTTTGGTGTTTATTTAATTGCTGCTAGTTTTACAGTGGAAAGAAAATATAAGGAAGCGAAGGATCTGTTATACAAAATCATAGAAAAGCAATCGAATATTAGTGAAGCTTACTCAGATTTAGGATTTATTCTATCCTCAATAGATCGGAATTATAATGAGGCTGTTCGGGTAATGAATATAGCTTTGGAAAGAAAAATAGCCTCGGCACTTACAATAAATAATATGGCTTATTCATTAGCAAAAATGGATAAATTAAAAGAGGCGGAACAGCTTTTAGCAATAATCAAGCAGCCTTCTTTACCGGTATATTTTGCTACGAAGGGGCTTATAGCTATTAGGGGAGGGTTTTTGCAAAGAGGAATAATGTTGTATTACAAGACTATAAGAAGCTTATCGGACGAGTATAGTAAAACTGTGGCTAAACAGCTATTGAGTCTTGAAAAAGCGAATTACTATATAAAACGCAATGAAATATCTAAAGCGAAATATTCTCTTAATTATGCTGTTAAATTAGGTAATACTTATGTAAATGACGAAATAGAAGAATTTATAAAAAATAAACTGAATACCTAAATAAGGTCCGGTTTTTACTACCCTAAAATTGTGCCAGTTTCGGAAAAGAAGCACTGGGTTGAGGTATATCAGTAGTAGGCGTCTACGGGCCATTGATTGGATACGGTCAATAGCCCATTTTATACCTGTATACAGAGAGTTCTTCTGCCGCGCCGTATTTCTGGGCGTCCTTACCGGAATTCCGGGGACACATTACGTAATCCGTAATTAAGTATGATGTCCTAGAATAACCATTCACCCGAAACACTCAAATAGGATGGCACCAAAAGCTGAAAGGAATACAGGGATTTAAATATGAAAACGAAAAAAAGTTGGAAAGATAAGAAAGTCAATGTGACGGAATTAAATTTGGATTTGCAGAATCCAAGAGTGCCAAAACATGTCAAAAATCACAATGATGTTGACCGAATAAGAAATTATCTTTTGGAAAAAGAAGATGTTTTAAGAATAGCTAGAAGTATTGTTTATACTGGTTACCATCGGACTGCAGTTGCTATTGTTTGTAAAGAAAATGGCAAGTTAGTTGTTTTAGATGGAAATAGAAGATTGGCAGCCTGTCAATTGTTATTAAATCCTGGTTTGGCTCCGAATGCTCGCGATAGAAAAGAATTAGAAGACTTGAGCAAAAGTTTTAATAAGCAGAATATCAAAAGTATTAAAATTACGATATCACCTTCGCGCAAAGAGGCTGAAAAAGAAATTTGGGATATTCACGTAAACGAACTTTTGAAGCCTTGGCAGGTTTTACAAAAATTGAGAATGTATAGAAATTTAATAGATTCTGACGAATACGATATTAAGACGGCATCTTCTGAATATGGTATTACGGTATCAAAGTTTGAGCAGGAATTAGCAAAATTATACTTTTATGAGCAGATTTTAGTACAACTAAAATCAGGAAAGGAAGAGGATGAGCTATTAAGATCTGGATTTAACAAAATTCAAAGATTGATTTTAAGTAGGAATGGGAAAAAACTGCTTAATTATTCTATTGATAATAAAGGAAATATTGGTTTTCAAAATAAAAAAGAATCCGTTGAAAAGATTAAAAAAATTATACCTTATATCATTGACCCCGGGAAAGTTCCAGCGCAAGCTAGCAAAGATTTTTTAGTAACAAATATATTTTCGAAAATAGATCCAAAAAAATTTTCTGTACAAAATGAAAATCTAAAAAAGATAGCTGACGACAAAAATAAAATTAAAAAAGCGGCAAAAGGATCGTTGGCAAAAACCGATTGGGTAACAATTGATGAATATAGATTATATAAGGGTGCAGGTAGAGTAAAAGATATTCTGAAAGAGTTAAATAAAAATAAGCCAATAAGGTATGAGAATATTAATATTTTAGCTGTAGCACTTAGAGTTGTGATAGAGTTGGCCATTTATGACAAACTTAAAAACAAGGGTTTTATAGCAAAAATTATTAATGAACAAAAAAATATATATAAGACCAAGGGTAAAGAGTTGCCTCCAAATTGGTCTCCGGGTCTAAAGGAAATGTTAAAATTTATGCTCGATCAAGCTAATAGTATTGTCTCGGATCCGCAAGATAGAAAGGCTATCAATAAAGTTATGCTAGAGAGGAAAGATTCTATAGAAAATTTAGATTTTTTTATTCATAATGTATCGTATTTACCAACAGAAACAAAAATTAGAGAAATTTGGAAAACGTTTTGTAGGCCAATTTTTGATATTATTTCTAAAATAGGATAAATTATGAATTTTTTTTCACCATTACGATATCCTGGTGGTAAAACTAGACTTTCATCTTTTCTTGAAAAAGCTATAGAAAAGTATTTTTCTGAAAACGAGAAAATAATCCTTGTTGAGCCATACGCTGGTGGTGCGGGGGCTTCGCTGAAGTTATTATTTTCAAGCAAGGTTGATAAAATTATTATTAATGATATAGACAAAGCCATTTTTTCCTTTTGGAAAATAGCCGTTTCTGATACTGATTTTTTGATCAATAGAATAAGAGAGATAAATATTAATATTACCGAGTGGAAAAAACAAAAAGAGATTTACAGTAATCCTTCATCAACAACCAAGGAACTGGCGTTTGCAACTTTATTTTTAAATAGAACAAACCGTTCTGGAATTATAGAAGGCGGACCAATTGGTGGAATGGATCAGTCTGGATTTTGGAATGTAAAATCCCGCTTTACAAAAAATACCATTATTAAGCGACTGGGGAAAATTAAAGAATTTAGAGATAAGATAAGCATTAGGAATCTTGATGGTATTGTACTTTTGAAACTAATGGAAAAAAACAAAAAAAAGAATAATTATTTTATTTTTCTTGATCCGCCATATTACCAAAAAGGCAAATCTCTATATTTCAACCATTACATTGATAAAGATCATAAAAGATTATTAAGGTTTCTCAAAAAATCGTCCTTAAAATGGGTTATGACTTATGATGATGTTCCTTATATACAAAAACTTTACGATAAATTCAGGAAGATTAAGTTTGTGATAAATCATAGCGCTTTTGAAGCAAGACAAGGCAAAGAAGTTCTGATTTTTTCCGATAATGTTGCTAAACCTACTATGCAAATTGGTGGCATCTAACAAAGAGATGCCTAAAAATTTATGCTATCTCTTAAATAGGATGGCACGAGAAGTAGAAAAATAAAGGAATTCAATGAAACTAAAGCATTTGCAGTATGGGGTAACTTTAGGAGCTATATTGGTTGCGCTAGCACATTTAATTTGGCCAATACTAACAATTGATGCTATCACCGTAACCCTTTTATTTATAGCATTGATTCCTTGGTTAGCGCCTCTTTTTAAGTCACTTGAATTACCAGGTGGCTGGAAAATTGAATTTCAGGACTTCGAACGGGCAAGGACAAAAGCAGACAAAGCAGGATTGCTTGCTCGGGTAACGGTAGTCCAAGCTCAAACAAAATATTCATTTCAGATTGTAGCTAAAGAAGATCCTAAGCTTGCTTTGGCGGGTCTTCGAATCGAGATTGAGAAGAGGTTAACTGAAATAGCAGAATCAAATGGTGTAAAATTGGAAAAAGTAGGAATAGGGCAATTGCTTAGAATTTTGGGAGAAAGAGAGTTACTGTCTCGAGAGCAACGTTTTGTATTAGCTGACATGGTAGGGTTGCTTAATGCAGCGGTTCATGGTGGCGACATTGATGGAAGAGCTGCGGAATGGGCATTAGATGTTGGCCCTAGACTTTTGAATGCCTTAGAGACTAAAACAAAGAAGGGAGAATAAGTAGACGCTTTCCGTTCCAATAGAGAAAGTGTCTACTGGCTGTGCTGGAAAGTGGAGATAGATATAAACGGTCCCTAGTTTCAGGAATGTATGTCTAAATATTACACCGGTAGAAAAACCAAAAATTTATTCGATCCCCAAAGTAAATTTCCCTTTAGATTAAGTCGTTCTAAAATCGAGCTATTCATGAATTGCCCGCGTTGCTTCTACTTGGATAGAAGATTAGGGGTAGGGCAGCCGCCGGGGTATCCGTTTACTTTAAACTCCGCGGTAGACAAATTACTGAAGAAAGAGTTTGATATCTATAGAGAAAAGCAGGCAGTTCATCCGCTTATGGAAATGAATGGGATTAAGGCAGTTCCTTTTAAACATGAAAAGCTTGATTCTTGGCGGGATGCTTTACATGGTGGGATAGAGTATTTACATGGGGCGACTAATCTTTTGTTTTGTGGAGGGATAGATGATGTTTGGGTTTCACCGGATGGACAGCTATTTATAGTAGATTATAAGAGCACTTCCAAGGAAGAAGAGGTCAATATAGATGCGGATTGGCAGATCTCCTATAAGCGGCAGATGGAGATATACCAGTGGTTGTTTAGGCAGAATGCCTTTAATGTATCTTCAACAGGTTATTTTGTGTACTGTAATGGATTGACCGATAGGGATGAATTTGGGGCTAAGCTGGATTTTAATATCAAGATAATACCTTATATCGGGGATGATCGCTGGATAGAGGGTACAATATTAGATATACATAAGTGCTTAATGAGCGATATAATACCGGCAAGTGGGCAGGATTGCGATTTTTGTAAGTATGCTGAGGGAAGAAAGAGTGTGGAGTAGGTAAGAATTACAGATTATGATTAAGAAAGTATGTATTTTTGGTAGTTATAAAGACTTAAGTAAAAAAGAAAAGTCAGAAATTGTCCGGCTGGGGAAATTGCTGGCTCAGAAAGGCGTCACCGTAATATCTGGAGGTTTTGGCGGGACGATGGAGGATATTTCGCGCGGGGCTAAATCTGTCGGGGGCAAGACCATAGGCGTGACCTGGTATAAATGGGAGAAGCCGATATACAAAACAGCAAATGCATTTATTGACGAAGAGATTGTTGCGGATTCTCTGTTTGAGCGCATTGATATTATGCTTAAAAAAGCAGATGCTTTTATTGTTCTGCCGGGCGGAACTGGAACATTGTTAGAGTTATCCGCAGTACTTGAACATCTGAATAAAGGGTTGATTGATCCTAAGCCGATAATTATGTTAGGTGATTTTTGGAAGCCGGCTTTGACCTGTTTAAAAAAAGAGCCGGTATTGAGTGAAAAAACGAGAAGTAAACGTAAGGTTTCTTGTTGTGATGAGTTGGTTACTTTTGTTAAAAACGTAGATGAGTGTGTTGAAAAGTTGGGATTCTTCGCCCGCCACTGAATCAATGGCGGGCTCAGAATGACGGAATAAGAAGATAGGCTCAGGATGACTGAAAATATATAGAAGAGTGATAAAATTTTTTGTTAGATTTTAACTTTTTCTGCGTCAATTGTAGTAGGAATAAAATGATGATAACGCAGGAAAAGGAGGAGAGTATGGATACAAAGATAGCGTTAGGTAAAGGTGAGTATGGAGCGTTGTTAGGAAAGATTGCTGAGATTATTACTGGCGCGCGGGCAAAGATTGCCCGCGATATTGATACAACGCAAGTTTATGCTTACTGGTTTATCGGTAAAGTGATTATCAAACATGAGCAAGGAGGTAGGTTTAGGGCGGATTATGGAAAGCAAGTACTGATTAAGTTGTCACGTGATTTGATGGCAAGATTCGGGAAAGGATTTTCCGTTGATAATCTTGAGAATATGAGGCGGTTTTATGCCGGTTTTTCAGGCTTGTTTAAAATTTCCGAGACAGTGTCTCGGAAATTTAAGATTCTGCCTGGCAGGCAGAAATCCGAGACGTCGTCTCGGATTTTGTCTTGGTCGCATTACTGTGAGTTATTGAAGGAAAATAACCTTAAGGCGCGCGCGTTTTATGAGATTGAGTCTATTGAGAGCGGCTGGTCTATGCGTGAAATGCGGCGGCAAATGGATTCTCTATTGTATGAACGGCTTTGTTTGAGTAAAAATAAGAGAAAGGTAAAAGATTTATCTCATAAAGGGCAGATTATAGAAAAACCCGAAGATGTTGTTAAGGATCCGTATATTCTGGAATTTCTAGGACTTAAGGAAGAAACGGAATATACCGAGAGCCAGCTTGAACAGGCGGTTATAGATAAGCTCCAGCATTTTCTGCTTGAGATGGGCAAAGGTTTCACGTTTGTTACTCGTCAAAAGCGTATTACTATAATTAACCGGCATTATTTTATAGATCTTGTATTATATAACAGGTTTTTGAAGTGTTTCGTATTGGTTGATTTTAAGCGCGGCGAATTGACGCATGCTGATGCCGGGCAGATGAATTTTTATCTGAATTATTTCCGCGATAACGAGACTACTGAAGGAGAAAATCCGCCTGTTGGTATTATTCTATGCTCTAAGAAAAACGCTGTGTACGCCAAATATGTGCTGGGTAATTTGAATAATAAGATATTTGCGTCAAAGTATAGGTTGACGTTTCCAACGGAAAAAGAATTAGATAAGACTTTACGGATAAAATAGTGCGATAAATGAGTAAAGAAGATCTATTCTTTGTGGTTAAACTCTATGGGCTCAAAGGCTAAATAACTGTATGAAAAGTAAACATATCGTAAAAAGAGGCTCATTGAAAAAACGGGCCTGCAGACATGATTATAAAAATGCAATTAAAGTTGGCAATGTTGATTACCAATGTTCATTGTGTGGTAAGCTTTTAGATCCAAACGAATGGTTTCTTATGAATAGTTTTGAGTTTATTGATGTGGAAACTAAAGAATAAAAAAATTGTAAAACTATGGGACGTTTCTGGAGTTTTTATTGGAACTAAAAAAGGAGAAAAGAGATGATCAGGAAGCAGCGGGCAGTAGTTTTAATCGCGATAGTTTTTTTCTTAGCCTTAGCGGCTAATCTGTCTTTTGCCTGCACGGATTTTCAGATTAAGGCTAAAGATAATACCGTGGTTATTGGCCGTTCCATGGAATTTCCGGTTGATCTGCATTCTAACGTTGTTATCGTGCCTCGCGGAGAGCAGTTTGTGAGCATTGATGATAAAGGAATTAAGGGGATAACCTGGACGAATAAATATGGTTTCTTGGGGATAGATGCTTACAATCTTAAAAATTGTTATGTAGAGGGTTTTAATGAAAAGGGGCTGGCTTTTGACGCGTTGATGTTTACGGGCGCAAAGTATCAGACGGCAGAGCCGGGTAAATTTGTTACCATCAGCAATTTTGGTTCCTGGATTATGGGAAATTTCGCGACAGTGGAAGAGGTAAAAGAAGCTTTGCCTAAGGTAAACGTTGCAGGTACTAACTTAAAAGAAGCCAATGGCGATCTATATATGCATATTGCTGTGCATGATGCTACTGGAAAGAATTTGGTTATCGAGTTTATTGACGGAGAAGTAAAGGTTTATGATAATCCGCTTGGGGTCATGACTAATCGTCCTGATTTTGAATGGCAGATCAATAATTTGAGAAATTATATAAATTTGGATGCGCATGATAGAAAGGACAGGGTACTTAATGGCCTGAAATTAGAACCAACTGGAGTTGGCAGTGGACTGCTGGGTTTGCCCGGTGACTGGACTCCTGCGTCAAGGTTTGTGCGTGTCGCGTATTCTTTGGATGCGGCTTTACCTGTAAATGACGCTGTCGAAGCAGTAAATCTGGCAGAGCATCTTTTAAACATTGTGGATATTCCTAAAGGGGCGATTAAAGAAAATCCCGCTCCTTTTGTGATGATGGAAGGATATGCTCAATGGGTAGTGATCAAAGATTTGACCAATCTTATTTTGTATTATAAAACTTATGAAAATACTGCCTGGAAGAAGGTGGATTTAAGGAAATTCAGCCTTGAGCCAGGAGCTCCTCAAAAATCCATAGCAATAGACGATAAGCAGCAGAAAATCATTGATGTAACCGGTGAGTTAAAATAAAAAGGAGGATTTCAGATGATGCACTTCTTGGTAAGATGGGGAATTAGCGCGTTATCGATTTTTATTGTTGCCCATATCGTAAAAGGAATAGAGGTTTCAAGTACTGCTACTGTTCTGGTGATTGCTTTGGTATTAGGGATCGTTAACGCTTTCCTGAGGCCTTTGATTATCCTGATTACACTGCCGATCAATATTATTACCTTAGGATTGTTCACCCTTTTTATTAACGGAGCTCTTTTTCTTCTGGTGTCTAAAATTGTCAAAGGTTTCGTGATTACAGGTTTTGGACCGGCTTTCTGGGGGTATATTCTTTTTAGTATTATCAGTTTCCTATTAAGCCTTTTAGTCGCTTCCGTTTAGAATAAATACAGAAGCATAAAATAATTTTAGTTAGATTTTAACCTTTTCTGCGTCAGTTGTAGTAGGAAGAAGAATGAATGATTTTTGAGGCGGAATAAAAATGGCAGATATTGTTAGACAAGACATTATTGAGAAAAAGATATTTTTGATTAGAGGCCTAAATGTAATGTTAGATAGGGATCTTGCTGAACTTTATGGGGCTCAAACTAAAGTATTTATTCAAGCGGTAAAAAGGAATAAAGACCGTTTCCCGGATGATTTTATGTTTCGTTTAACAAAAAAAGAATTTGAAAACTTGAGATTCCATTTTGGAATATCAAACTTGAGGTCACAAATTGTGACCTCAAGTTGGGGTGGCAGGCGCTATTTGCCTTATGCTTTCACTGAACAGGGTGTTGCTATGCTTTCGAGTGTTCTTAACAGCAAAAGGGCAATACAAGTAAATATCGGTATCATGCGGATATTTGTTAATATACGAAAATTAGTTTCTACAAATAAAGTAATACTTAACAGATTGAATCAAATGGAAGATAAGGTTCAATTACACGATAAGAAGATAAGAACGATTTTTGAAGTTATCCATAGGCCATTAGATGCAAAATTATTATTTCCAGGAAAACCATTCTCAAATAAAAAAATAGTTAGGGATGTTATTAGTTTTTGCGAAAAGTACATTTACTGGGTAGATAAATATTTTTCAAAAGCTGGGTTAGATTGGTTATCAGAGTTACTTAATACCGGGAAAGTAAAAAACATAAGAATTTTGATGTCGTCAGAAAAAGTGGATAATAAATTTCTATCTTTGTATAAAGATTTAAAGGAAGAATTTAAAAGTGCTGGTATAAAGTGTGAATTACGGGTTATATCTGATAATAAACTGAATGCTGATATTCATGATAGGTGGATTATTTCAGAAAATCTATGCTATAACATGCCATCAACTGATACTATTGCCAGAGGGCAATATAGTGAAGTAAAAAGAACAGTGAATTTTCCTCCATTTGATGAATGGTGGGGGAAGGGTCTGGAGGTGTAATGGATAAGAAGATTAAGCGGATAATAGCAAGAGATGGGTTGATAATTTTCGGACTTATGTTTTTCTTCGTTAAGGGTTTATTAGTTTCAGCCTTTGCGGCGGATTTTAAAACTGATTCTGTGGTTAAGATTTTTGCTACTCGTAATACCATAGATTACGTTAATCCCTGGCAATCTCGAGGTGTCCAGGAAATAACTGGTTCTGGATGTATTATTCAGGGTAATCGTATTTTGACTAATGCCCATGTTGTGAATCAAAATACTTTTATACAAGTGCGCAGGGAGTCCAGCCAAAAAAAGTATATTGCCAAAGTTGAGACGGTGGGAAATGATTGTGATTTAGCAACTTTGCGCGTGGATGATCCTGAATTTTTTAATGGGGTTTTACCTTTAGAAATCGGAGAGTTGCCTGAAC
>JBAXLM010000038.1:0-12354 GCA_037134795.1 Candidatus Omnitrophota bacterium
CTCCAACCTCAACCCCCATTCCCCCCGGTAGAGACGCAAAACTTTGCGTCTCCAACCTCAACCCCCATTCCCCCCGGTAGAGACGCAAAACTTTGCGTCTCCAAACAATAAAATCGACTGGTAACAAATTGTCACCAGTTTAAGAAATATCAGGTATTTTGATTGTAAAAGCAAAGGAAGTGAGATAAACTATAAATTAAATATAAAGGGCATTCTTATGGGATTAGATATCAAAATCAAAAGGCAACTCTCAAAAAATAGGGGTTGTTTTTTTGTTTCCAATGAAGGCGGACGGAGATCAACCTTATGCGAATCTTGATTCTAAGATCAAGGGCAGAAACAAAGAACTACTTAATCCATGTGTTAAGGAATCAAGTTATAGAGATAACTGATTGTTTAATTTTATAAAACTATGGTAAAACTAGGGAACGCTTCGGGTTTTTACAGGAGGTTGATATGGGCAGGAAACAAGTTCATGTAGTTCCTGATGGAGACGGTGGATGGGACGTGAAATCTGCCGGTTCAAGAAAAGCCGCTGGAAATTATGAAGATAAGCCGGACGCAGTTTCAAAGGCAAAGGAAATCGCGAAAAATGCTACTTTAGGACAAGTTGTGATTCATGATAAGCATGGCGTAATTCAGACAGAGTATACTTACGGCAAGGACCCAGAGAAATATAAGGGGTAAAATATAGGGATAAATAGAAACGGTCCATAGTTTCCATAGTCTTTTAGAATGCGGTGAGGAAGTAAAAATTTAAGTTAGATTTTGTTAGTCTTTACGTCAATTATATTAGAAAGGCTAAAAATTTAATAATGGGCGATAGAGATTGTAGTAAAAAGAATTGTAAAAATGAAGAAGGGAATTGTCCTGTTTTAGGAGAAGATGGGCTACCGGTACAGTGCGTTGGCGCATGGGCAGAAGATAAATATTTCTTTCTAGAAGCTTATCTTAATGCATCTTGTGAGGCAAGAAGAAAATTTGCTGACAAAAATAATGCTGTCTTTATCGATTTATTTGCTGGTCCCGGGAAATGTTTGATTAGGGGTGAAAAGAGAGAAATACTTAGCGGGGGAATGCGTGCATTGCAGCGGGACGAAGCGCCTTTTAATGAATTGTTTTTCTTTGATATCAGCAAGACAAATACGGAAGCTTTGCTGAAGCGGGTTAATAATAAGGCTAGCAGTCATGTTGTGTGCGGCGATTCAAATGCGTTGGTGCCGAATTTTATCACTTCACTTCTGCAAAAATACTATAGGTACCATTTTGTTTTTATTGATCCTTTCGGTCCAGATAATTTAAAGTTTAATACACTTAAAGAATTAGCTCGTTTAGAACGAATGGATATGTTGATTCACTTTCCTATTGGTGCTATAAAGAGAAATCTGCCAAATTGGAAGAAAAAGACAAACACTATTCTTGACGAGTTTTTGGGCACGGATTTATGGCGGACAAAGATTGATGGAGTCTCCGGGAACCAAATTTTTAAGATTTTGATCGATGTGTTTAAGGAGCAACTAAAAACAGTTGGGTATCCTGAAGAGGGTTTGAAATTAGTTTCTTCTGGAAAAGATATTTATGCAGGGTTACCGACAGTAAGCGTTAAGAATACAAAGGATGTGGATTTATATGTGTTGATACTTGCTTCAAAACATCGGCTTGCACAAAAGATTTGGACGAGTATAATTAAGATGAATCCTAACGGTCAAAAAACATTTTTTTAGTCCATGCAAACTATTGAAAGAAAATCCCTGCTTTATCAAAGTGGAGTAGAATACGCTGATTTCTGCTTAAATCATGTAGAGGGTTGCTCGCATGGTTGTAAGTATCCTTGCTATGCCTATATGATGAAGAAAAGATGCGGCATAGTTAAAACTTATGAAGATTGGTGTCGGCCCAAGATTGTTTCTAACGCCCTTGAGCTTTTAGATAAAGAGATCCCTAAATATAAAGATAGAATTAAATATGTCCACTTGTGTTTTTCTACAGATCCGTTTATGTACAATCAGCCAGAAGTAGGTGAATTGAGCTTGAAAATCATTGATAAACTTAACCAGAATAGTATTAGGTGTACTGTATTGACTAAAGGCTTTTATCCAAAAGAATTGTCAGGCAGGAATGGTCAGAGCATGAATAATGAATACGGGATTACTTTGGTATCTTTAAATGAAGACTTCAGAAAAGAATTTGAGCCGAATTCGGCGAGTTTTAAAGATAGAATTAAATCATTAAAGCACTTGCATGATAGAGGGTTTAAAACATGGATAAGCATGGAGCCGTATCCAACTCCGAACTTGATTAAGCAGGATTTAAGGGAGATTTTGGATGAGATATCATTTGTAAATAAAATTATATTCGGACGCCTTAACTATAGTGTTAAATCTTCCGAGTTTAAATACACTAAAGAGTTTTATAATAGCTTGGCGTTATCGGTTATTAAATTCTGCAGGAAAAATAAGATTGATTATCATATAAAATCAGGAACGCAAGCGAAGACAGAATAGCTTTTGGAGAAAATGGGAGGTTCTATATGGCCGAGGGAGGATTTTTAGTTAAGTTTGATGGCAAAGAGGTTGCACGTTGTTATGCAGTGGCATTTGATTATGACGAGAGGCAATATATAATTAACGGGACAGAGAAAAAAGAGTTACCTTCTGGGACTAAAAGTATAACTGTTGAAATAGAATAGTAGAATTCTACCAATAATAGATGCGTCAACCATTGAAATTCAAGAGAATAAAAAACGTTCTTCCTCTATTTCTTGTCTGCTTGGCAATTTTATTCTTCCCCATAAACGTTTCTGCCGAAGTGCTTTTTGGTAAGGCTTACCACCAAATTCTTCACAAATATCTCACCCAATCTAAAAGCTCAATCACCGTAGCAATGTATTTTATAATAATCAACCCCACAGATAAAGCTGACCCGATTAATGAATTGGTTAATGACCTTATCGCCGCAAAAAATCGCGGAGTAAAAATAAAGGTTATCCTAGAAGATTCAAAGCTTAAAGAAAACCGCCTTGCCTACGAAAAATTACGGGCGAATAATATCACTGTCTACTTTGATACTGCCGAGCATCTTTTGCACATCAAGGAAGTTGTTGTTGATGACAGGTATGTATTTGCGGGAAGCGCTAATTGGTCTAAAGCGGCGATAGAGGATAATTACGAAGCTACCTATTTTGAGGATTCTATCCGGGATGCCCTTGCCTCTAAGCAATATATTGATAGTATTCCTATTCAGAAAAAAGATATATTTCTGCCGCAGATAAAAGGTGTTATTATTTCCCCTGATTTTCTCCTTGTTTCCAATTCAGGACGTAGGCTCCTTAAGGCTGAGGCTTTCAAGCAATTTGACCTTTATTTATTATTATGCAAACTTCAGCAGGAAATAGCTAAGCCATTTCTCGATATCGACTATGATGCGTTAGCGAAAATAATGGGGTATGTTGCTCCAAAGAATTTAGGGAAATACCGCGATAATCATCACTATTTTTATGAAAGGATACATCGCTCGCTTAAGCGCCTCAGAAGTTACAGTCTTATAGATTATAATAAAGGTAAAGTTATTTTAAAAGCTGATAATGTAAAGAAGGCTGACGCGCCATTGATAATAATTCCCTTTGAATATTGGGAATATGGATATTCCGGTAGTTTATCTATGCGAGCAAAGTATATGTATTTGATTTGTTTGTATGAAGCCAGCCGTTCATCGCGATATCCTTTCTGGTTTCGTAGCCAGAAGGATATGTCAAAACTTTATGGAATAAGCGACACTACTATTTCCTTGGGTTTATTAGAGCTGGAGGCGAAGGGAGTAATTGAAATAACTAGAGACAAGCCAAAACCACCGGATTTTTCCGACCGTAAAGCCAATATTTATAGAATGCTTTCTTTTGCCCCGGAAATAAAAGGAGAATAAGAGGGGACGATTGCTAGCATCAACCGTAATGTAGAGACGCAAAATCTTGCGTCTCTACAACTGCCCATAATATGATAAATCAGCCTTGACGTTTTGTTGAGGTTTTTTGTTTCCGTCGAGAAAAAAGCTTGACGGGAGATTGATTTTATTCTAATATGACAATAATAATGATGAGGAGAAATAAATGATTATTAATGTTGGAATAATTGGCGCAACTGGGCATACGGGTGAAGTATTGATTGAACTTTTACTGAATCATCCGAATGTTTTGATCACGCATATTTTTAACTCCGGTAAAGGCATTCAAGGCGCGCAGGTTATTTCTGATGTATTTCCTAAATTTAAGCATCGGTTGGATTTAGTTTGCGCTAAGCCGGATTGGCAAAAAATAAAGAAAGAGTGCGATTTAGTTTTTCTAGCTTTACCGCACACTGTATCCATGAAATTTGTCCCCAAGCTTTTAAGCTTAGGCAAAAAGGTTATTGATTTAAGCGCGGATTACCGGATCCTTGATCCTGACGTTTATAAAAAGTTTTATAAGTTAACACATCAGGATAAGGCCAATTTGAAAAATGCAGTGTATGGTTTACCTGAGTTAAATAGAGCGAGAATTAAAACCGCGAAACTTATTGCTAATCCGGGATGTTACCCCACATCAGCAATTCTGGGATTAGCTCCGCTTATAGCGTTAGATTTCGTGAATACCGATTCTATTATTATCGACGCTAAATCCGGTGTAAGTGGGGCGGGCAAAAAACTTGAGAAGGAGTATTTAT
This sequence comes from Candidatus Omnitrophota bacterium, assembly GCA_037134795.1. Lineage (GTDB taxonomy): Bacteria > Omnitrophota > Gorgyraeia > Gygaellales > Profunditerraquicolaceae > UBA6249. The sequence goes on from JBAXLM010000038.1 coordinate 4,698, forward strand.
TTTCAGAGATTGATGGCGATTTTAGGGCGTATAAAGTCAATGTACACCAGCATGCCCCAGAAATCAATCAGGTGCTTTCTAAGGTATCAGGCGCAAAAATTAATGTGACATTCGTGCCGCATCTGTTGCCCATTGAAAGAGGGATCCTTTCTACTATTTATCTTAAAAAGGCGCCTAAGGCGAAGCTTAATGCTAAAAACCTGGTTGAATTGTATAAGAAATTTTATAAAAATGAACCTTTTATTCGGATCAAGCCGGATGGAATTTTCCCAAGGATCAAAGACGTAGCTGAAACAAATTTTTGCGATATTGGAGTTAAAGATTTTGGCGATACAATTATCGTTATTTCGACAATTGATAATTTATTAAAAGGGGCATCTAGTCAGGCAGTGCAAAATATGAATATTATGTATAAACTGCCGGAGACGACAGGGCTGTTATTGATATGAAATTAAAAGCAATTTTACCTATTGGGTTTTATGCAAACGGAGTATCTTGCGGTTTGAAGAAATCCGGTAAATTAGATTTAGCTTTAATTTACTCAGAGTTTCCTGCCTTAGCATGCGCAAAGTTTACTACTAATAGTATTATAGCTGCTCCGCTTATTGTTTGTAAAAAACATCTTTTACAGGCTAAGAAATTTCAAGCTGTATTAGTTAATAGCGGCAATGCTAATTGTTTTACAGGTAAATCCGGAATTAAGGATGCCCAATCAACAGCTGTTTACGCTGCTAAAGAGTTAAAGATTGCTAGTAGTAGTGTTTTAGTAAATTCTACCGGAATTATCGGCAAGAAGCTGGATATTACTAAGATTAAACAGGCAATCCCCGGGTTAGTTGCTGGATTATCAAGCGCGGGTATTCATAAAGCTAAAAAAGCAATTATGACTACAGATACCTTTGCTAAAGAAGCAACGATGAGTTTAAAAATTGGCGGTAAAGTAGTACATATCTGTGGTATTGCCAAGGGCGCAGGGATGATTGCTCCGCATATGGCAACCATGCTTTGTTTTATCATGACCGATGCTAGTATTACCAAGAGCGCGTTAAATAATTCTCTTTCCGCTGCCGTAGAGAAAACATTTAACTGCATAACTGTTGATGGCTGTATGAGCACGAATGATACAGTGTTAGTTTTGGCAAATGGAGCTACCGGCAATAAAGTTATTTCGCAAGGAAAAGATTTATCTATTTTTTCTAAAGCGTTGGAATCAATTTGTTTAAAATTAGCAAAAATGGTGGTTAAAGATGCAGAGGGTGCCACTAAATTTATCCAGATTGATGTTTGTCAGGCTAAAGATTTTAATCAGGCAAGAAAGGTAGCTTTAAGTATTGCAAATTCTGCACTTTTTAAAACCGCGGTTTTCGGCGAGAATCCGAATTTCGGCAGGGTGGCTCAAGCTGTGGGAGCAAGCAATATTAAGATTAAGGAAGAGCAATTAAAGATAAAGTTAGGCTCGTTAAAAGGTAAGCAGGTAAAGCTATTGGTTAATCTTTCTCATGGCAAGGCCAAAGCTACCGTGTTTACATCGGATCTTACTTGCGAATATATTAAAATCAACGCAAAGTATAACTAGAGAGGAATAATGGAAGACGCGATTAGAAAAGCAGATGTTTTAATTGAGGCATTGCCTTATATTAAAAGATTTCACAAAAAGGTAATTATTGTTAAATACGGAGGGAGTATTCTGGGTGATGAAAATATCCGCGCGGGAGTTTTAGAAGATATTGTTTTTTTAAATTTTATGGGTTTGCGCACAATTCTTGTTCACGGTGGCGGCCCGAATATCAGCGAACGTATGCGCGCATCAGGAAAAAAGACGGAATTTGTTGAAGGTATGCGCGTTACAGATGAAGAAACCTTGCAGATGGTTGAAGAAGAGCTGTTAGTCTTAAACGAATTAATTGTAAAAGAGATAAACCAGCTAGGGGCTAAGGCAATAGGTTTAAACGGCAAAGATAATGATTTGATCCAGGTTGAAAAAAAGAAAACTAAAGAAGGTAATGTTGATATTGGCTTAGTCGGCCATATTAAAACCATAAACACTCAGCTTTTAGATAGTGAATTAAAGAAGGATAAGGTGGTAGTGGTATTGCCGATGGGTAAAGGAAAAGATAAAAAAACTTATAATGTGAATGCTGATGAAGTTGCTTCGTCTATAGCTGTAAATATAGGCGCGGAAAAATTTGTTTTATTAACTAATGTTAAGGGAATAATGCGTAACTCTGAAGATCCGCATTCGTTTATTTCTACTTTGACAACTGAAGAGATCCAGGGGTTAATAGATAGTAAAATTATTCAGCAGGGAATGATCCCTAAAGTGAACGCTTGCGTGGAAGCGCTAAATGGGGGAGTGAAAAAAACACATATTATTGATGCGCGTACTCCGCATGCTTTATTACTAGAGATTTTTACTGACCAGGGGATTGGAACTGAGATTATAAAATGAAGGTAGAGGAAATTTTTCAGGTTTATAAAGATAATATAATGCCCACCTATAATAAGGTGCCGTTAATTTTTGTTAAGGGTAAAGGCTCCCGGTTGTGGGATATCAACAGTAAGGTTTATTTGGATTTTTTCCCGGGTTGGGGTGTAGGTAATCTTGGCCATTGCCATCCCAAGGTGATGCAGGGCGTGCGGGATCAAATCAGCAAATTAATTTTTATCCCGAATAATTATTATCATCCTTTTCAAGCTCGGCTGGCTAAAGAGCTGATTTATTGCAGTTTTCCCGGTAAAGTATTTTTTGCTAACTCCGGGGCTGAAGCAAATGAGGGAGCGATCAAATTAGCAAGAAAATTCGGCGCTTCAACTAATGGCCAGGGTAGATACGAAATTATTACTTTTGAAAATGCTTTTCATGGAAGGACGCTTGCGACATTAGCAGCAACCGGCCAAAAAAAATACCAGAGTGGTTTTGAGCCTATGCCTGAAGGCTTTAAGCAGGTGAAATTTAATGATTTTGCGGCGGTAAATCAGGCAATTACGAGCAAGACAGTGGCAATCATGCTTGAGCTTATTCAGGGTGAAGGCGGAGTAAATGTTGCTATGTCAGATTTTGTAAAAGGTTTAAGAAAAATTTGTGATGAAAAAAAATTACTTTTAATTGTTGATGAAGTGCAAACTGGGCTGGGGCGCACTGGTAAAATGTTTTGTTATCAGAATTACGGAGTAACACCCGATATTTTGACTTTAGCTAAAGCTTTAGGCGGTGGTTTACCTATTGGTGTCTTGATCGCTAAAAAAGAAGTTAGTGATCTTTTAACGCCGGGAATGCATGCTTCGACATTTGGCGGTGGCCCAGTAATTTGTAAGGCCGCTTTAGGAGTTTTAAGAGCAATTCAAAAGGAGAAACTACTAAAGAATTGTCAAGCTATGGGCGGGTATCTTTTGGAAAAGCTAAATATTCTTAAAAGCAGCTATGCAATAATCAAGGAAGTAAGAGGTATGGGTTTAATGTGGGGGTTAGAATTGAGTATCGAAGGTAAGCATATCGTGCAAAAGTGCCAAGAGAGCGGTTTGTTGATTAATTGTACGCACGATAAAGTTTTGAGGCTGATGCCGGCGTTAAATATAACTAAGCACGAGTGTGATAAAGCCGTAAGAATTTTAGAGGCTGCTTTAAAGGAGTGCGCATAATGAAAAAAGATTTACTTTCTATTCAAGATTTGAGTTTAGCTGATATTAATGATATTTTTAAGCTTGCCCAGAGACTAAAGAAGGACAAAAAGAAGTTTGCTAAAACTTTAGCTGGAAAAAGCTTAGCATTAATTTTCCAAAAACCCTCTAATCGGACGCGGGTTTCTTTTGAGGTAGGCATGTATCAGTTGGGAGGCCACTCTTTTTATCTGGCTCCGCAGGAGATTAACCTGGGTGTCAGAGAATCCATTAAAGATGTGGCGAGGACTCTTTCCCGGTATGTTGACGGAATTGTTTTAAGAACCTTTGAGCATAAGAATTGTTTAGATATGGCCAGTGTTGCGACTGTGCCGGTAATAAATGGTTTATCAGATTTTTCACATCCTTGTCAGGCGTTGGCGGATCTATTTACAATCAAGGAAAATTTAAAGAACCTTAAAAGCATTACCTTAGCTTATGTGGGGGATGGGAATAATGTTTGTAACTCTTTACTTTTCGCCGCGGCAAAAACAGGTATGCATTTATCTGTAGCTACTCCGAAAGGATATGCTCCGGATGTGGAAGTAGTTAAGCAAGCTCTTGTAATTGCCCAAGATACGGGTAGCCATATAAAAATAACTGAAGATCCGTTTATTGCGGTTAAAGGCGCGCATGTAGTTTATACAGATGTCTGGGCGAGCATGGGCCAGGAAGAAGAAATTAATAAAAGAAAGATTATCTTTAAAGATTTTCAGATTAATGCTAAACTTCTAACTAATGCAACGCCGGGTGTTTTGGTAATGCACTGTTTACCCGCGCACAGAGGCGAAGAGATCACCGATGAGGTTATGGATAGCAAGAATTCAGTTGTTTTTGACCAGGCAGAAAATCGCATGCATGTACAGAAAGCGATTTTGATAAAATTATTAAGCAAAAATTAACGGGTCCTGTCTTGGGTATTTTCTAGCGCTAGACGCGCGTCGAAAACACCCAAGCCACCCGTTAATTTGAAATAACTTTTATCTAAATTAGGGAGAAAGAATGAAAAAGGTAGTATTAGCATATTCAGGTGGGTTAGATACCTCATGCATTGTAAGATGGCTTAAAGAAAGAGGCTACGAGGTAATCTGTTTTGTCGCGGATCTCGGCCAGGGTTTAGGGCAAGGTGAAAGCTTTGAGGCAATTGAAAAGCGGGCTTTGGCTGCCGGGGCTTCTAAGGTTTACATCCGGGATTTGCAGGAAGAATTTATCGATGATTTTATTATCCCGGCATTAAAAGCAAATGCTGTTTATGAAGGAAAATATCTTTTGGCTACAGCATTAGGACGGCCTTTAATCGCGAAATATTTAGTGCAGATCGCGCATAAAGAAAAAGCAAATGCCGTTGCGCATGGTTGTACAGGAAAAGGTAATGATCAGGTAAGATTAGAGGTTGCTATAGGTATACTTGATCCAAGATTAGAGATTATTGCCCCGGTTAGAGAGTGGGAATTTAAATCGCGGGAAGAAGAGATAGAGTATGCTTTAAAATACAATATTCCTATAGATGTAACTAAGAAAAAACCTTATAGTGTTGACCGTAATATTTGGGGAGTTAGTATTGAGGCAGGTATTTTGGAGAATTTAGAGCAAGAGCCTCCCGAAGATGCCTATTTGATTACTAAGAGCCCGACGCAGGCATCAAGTTATCCGCGGTATATCGAGGTAACTTTTGAAAAAGGTGTCCCGAAAAAAATTGATGGCAAGGTATTTAAATTAAAAAGTTTAATTAATTATTTAAATGATGTAGGCGGCCAATTTGGCGTAGGTAGGTCGGATATGGTTGAAAATAGGTTGGTAGGGATTAAATCCCGGGAGATTTACGAAGCCCCTGCAGCTACGATCCTTTATACTGCGCATAAAGAGTTAGAAGCTTTAATTCTTGATAGAGAGTTAGCGCATTTTAAGGAATTAATCAGCCTTAAGTACGCGGAGTTGGTTTATTATGGTTTATGGTTTTCTCCTTTAAAGGTTGCTTTGGATGGTTTTGTGGAAAAGACGCAGAAGTTAGTTAGTGGCACTATAAAGTTAAAATTATCTAAAGGTAGTTGTGTTGCAGTGGCTAGAAAATCTAAGCACTCGCTTTACAAAAAAGAATTAAGTACCTATGGCGCGGAAGATAAATTTGATCAGGGGCTAGCCAATGGCTTTATTAAACTTTGGGGTATGCCATATAAAAGATAGCGGCACCCCGCGCTTATTTGAATTGCGCGGGTGTGTCCTTGTGGACAAGGAGAAAAATGGCCAAGAAACTTTGGGGTAGTAGATTTGCTAAGAAGACACATGCTTTGACGGATAAGTTTACTTCTTCGATTGTTTTTGATCAGAGATTAGCTAAGTTTGATATTTTAGGTAGTATGGCCCATGTTAAAATGTTGGGTAAGCAAAAAATAATTCCGCAAAAAGAAAGCCAGCAGATTATTAAAGGCCTAAGTTTTATACTTAAAGATGTTGTAAGCGGTAAATTTAAGTTTGACCCCTCTGCCGAAGATATCCATTCTAATATTCAAGAGTTATTAACTAAGAAAATTGGAGAGGCGGCAGAAAAATTGCATACCGCGCGCTCTAGGAATGATCAGATCGCTTTAGATATCAGGATGTATTTAAAAAGCGAGATTGATGATTTAACGGAATTTACTACGCAGTTACAGAAAGCAATATTGAAGTTTGCAACTAGTAATTTTAAAGTGATTATTCCTGGCTATACGCATTTGCAGATTGCCCAATGCGTGCTTTTGGCGCATCATTTGTTGGCCTACATTGAAGGATTAGAAAGAGACAAACAGAGATTGTTTGATGCAAAGAAAAGAATTGATGCTATGCCGCTAGGAAGTTGCGCGTTTTCTGGTACTGGATTAAATATCGACCGGGATTTTGTTAAAAAGGAGCTTGGATTTGCCGCTCTTACTGCTAATAGTATTGATTCTGTAAGTGATCGGGATTTTATTATTGAAGTATTGGCAGGGCTTTCGATACTTTCTGTGCATTTATCCAGAATAGCAGAAGATTTAATACTCTGGAGCACAAAAGAGTTTAATTTCATTGATATAGATTTTTCATTTTGTACCGGATCCAGTATTATGCCGCATAAAAAGAATCCGGATATCCTGGAATTAATTAGGGGTTCAGTTGGCAAAATCCAAGGGGATCTTTCCAGCGTTTTAATCTTGATGAAAGGTTTACCATCATCGTATAATAGGGATTTGCAACTTGATAAACCTCCTCTTTTTGACGCTATAGATACAATTAAAGATATCTTAGAGATCTTTACCACTCTTTTTGGCAGTATTGTTATTGAAAAGGAAGCAATTGCCAGCAAGGTGTTAGATGAGTCATTGTTTTCAGTTGATCTTGTGGAGTATTTAATCAAAAAAGGGGTTAGCTATCGCAAGGCGCATGATATTGTAGGCTCGATGGTTAGGGATTGCCTGGATAAGGGGATAAATATTTCTATCCTTTCTTTAAGCCAATTAAAGAAATATTCTCCGCATTTTAATTTGGAAGTTAAAAAGATCCTTAATGCTTTAGCCTCAGTAAATCTGAAGCAATCTTTCGGTAGTACAAATCCTAAGCTGGTAAAGAAACAGATGATTGCTTGGGGTAGACGATTAAAATAAGGGATAAGCTAGTACTTTTGCGGGTGGCTGTCAAGACGAAGCCCTTGCCGCGCGCAACGTAAGTGAGCACGGCGAGGTGGATTGGCAGACAGCCTGCCTGCGGTAGGCAGGGACCCGCGAGGAATATTTAAAATGCACGAATTTCTTTATAAGAATAACAAGCTTTACTGTGAGAATATTTTAGTTGAAAGATTAGCTAAAATGTATGGCACCCCGCTTTACGTTTATAGTTATGCAACGCTTGCAGATCATTTTGTAAAACTGCGTAATGCTTTTGCTCCACTTAATCCGCTTATCTGCTATTCAGTTAAAGCAAATTCTAACCTGGCTATCCTTAAAGCTTTAGTTAATATTGGCGCGGGATTAGATATTGTTTCCGGAGG
>JBAXLM010000039.1:0-12308 GCA_037134795.1 Candidatus Omnitrophota bacterium
CTCAAAACCACTAAGGGAGGCTAAAGCCTAAAGAAGATGAGAAAAGGAAGGATTACTAAAGAAGAGCAGAAGCGTAGGATTAAGTTGTTACTAAGGTTTATATTTACTTTCAAATATGCCACTAGAAAGCAGCTGGATATGTTTATTCAGCAGATAATGAATATGACATATACCCGCAGGCTTATCGCTTATTCTCTAATAAAAGGTTATCTCAAAACTTGCTATGAATCTCTGTATAAAACCAAGATCTATTACTTGGCTCAGGAAGGCACGGATTTTATTTATGAAGAAGAATGTTTAGCCAAAGACTACCGCTTTGAAAAAAGCTGTCTTGGAGTAAACACATATACCCAGCATAATATGATAGTAGGGGCCTATTTTCGACTTAAAAAGCACCTAGTGATCAAAGAATGGGCCTGCGCATGGATCTTAAGAATAGGCGAGCACAGAAGGGCCCTAGTACCCGACAGCTTTATAGTGCTTCAGTTCGGCACAGTTATTGCCTTGGAAATCGAAACTCAATCTAAGAAGCTTTCTGAGTTGAAGAGGATGGTTGACATATACCGTTATGATATTGACAAAAAATCCAAGTATCAAGGCGTTTTAATGATAGTTGAATATAAGCTTGACTATGAAGGCATTAAAAAGAGACTGCTTCATCTTGCGCCGGAATTTTGTTCAAGGGCCTTTGTTTTGGCGGATTTAGATATGTTTAATCAAGGATTGTGTTTTTATGCAAATGAAGTAAGGAGTTTAGAAGATGCGTTTAAATTATTGGCGGAGAAAAGAAAAAATGGACAAGAGCTTTAGCATAAGAAAATTAGCCGTAAGATTATTATTAATACTCCCGTTTATTTATATAGGTTTTGGCTGGTATGTCGGATTGAACTACGGAAGAAAGAGTGTCATTTTGGGACCATATCCGGATATCCCCGTGGTAATGAAGACTAAACTTTTAGGTTCTTCGCTTGAGGATATCTCTGGGAGCAACGCGCTGGTTATGGTTGTGCCGCCAGAAGAGGCGGCTAAATCTGATCAAGATTCAACCTATTTTAAGATAACCGGATATTTCGAGATTCCTGGAACCTGGAACTTTGATTTTACGCCTTCTGATGCTGATTCTAGTTTTAAGGAGACCTTTACTCTAACTGGAAGCTATTCCCGCGCCATAACCCATGAGCTTAAGAATCCGAGGCGAAGCTTAGGAAGCATGTCAGTAAGCCAACTTAATGATTTTCTTAAAGTAACCGGCAGGACCAAGGATATGGAAAAGTTAAAGCCCTATCTTTTTCTTGCAAGGCTGGAAGAGAAATATCCTTGGCTGTATTCTGATACAGTACTTTTATCCAGGGCAATGGGAAATATTTTTAACGATGATATGATCCCTTATGACATCTTGGGTTTAACAGGTCTGTTGGTTTTATTTATCGCTTTAAGCATAAGGAGCTTTTGCCTATGGATGTATTACTTGTACTGGGTGTTTGCTTACTGGTTCGGCAGGATTGGCTATCACGACCCGAATCTCATCATAAGTAGGAGTGGCTGGCAGGTAATTCTCTGGAGCTTCTGGCACGGCTTTGTCCAGAAAGAAGGCAGGTTATTTTTGGTGATTGCTATTGGTGGTTCGGTAGTCTTCTTTGGGGCAGCCGGTCTCGTACATATAATCAGATGTATTTCTAATAAAAATAAAAAATAGGAGATTTTTAAATCTTAGAGGAAACTTAAAATATGCAAATGCAGAACCTTAATTTCGCAGAAATAGGATTGCTAATTATTGTTATCTTCGGTTTGTATCTCCTGCCTGCATTAATTTCTTTTCTACGGCGGAATAAAAATTGGTTGGCAATATTCTTTCTTAATCTTTTCTTAGGATGGACTGGTATTGGTTGGGTAGTTGCTTTAGTTTGGTCTGTAATGCGTTAATCCTTCCTTTTCTCATCTTCTTTAGGCTTTAGCCTCCCTTAGTGGTTTTGAGTGATTTTTTTGTGCCTGATATGCGGTTGCCTTCGCAAGGCTTGTTGGAAGGATTGCGCGAAGGCTACCGCAGGCAAATAACTTTAAGTGCTTGGGGATATTTTTTGGTTGTTTCTTTGAATATCTCTGATATAATATGGCATAAAATGTAACAGAGGAGCCCTAATGAAAGAATTGTCTGAAGCTTATACCGCAGAAGATGTCGCTCAATATCTTAAACTTCATCCTTACACTGTGCGCCGTCTAGCCCGCGAGAAAAAAATACCGGCGTTTCGCGTCGGTGGCCAGTGGCGCTTTAGAAAAGATGAAATCGATAAATGGTCGCGGTCGTATCCATTTTCCGAGAAGAAAGGGAAGTAGTGATGACTAAAGAAGGTGTGGACTATTTAAAGAAGCAAAGCAAGAAATAGTATAGGTACTTGTCCTTCATCAGGACAAGTAAACGAAACGTTTGTGTAGTTGAGGAAATAATAAATTATGGGAACTACAACATTCTTTCTTAGATATAACGATTTGGGTAAGCCATTAAACAAAATGGGTAAGGGAGAATTAGAAAAACTCAATAATCTTTCTCCTTATGTTGAGACGCCATATTATGCTGGCTGGCAGGTGCCTTTGGAGCTTCATAACGGCAATGTATATATTCTGCTGTTTTGGAAAGGCAGATTAATGAAGATTGAGGATGTGCCAAAGGTTCTAAATAAAAAATATTACAGCAAACATAGCGGTAAAAAAGTTAACGAGTATGAATGGACTGTATTAAAAAAATATATGTTAGCGGAGATACAAAGGCTTGATAAGGAATTTAAGAAGTCGCTTCGAAAGAAGGTTAAGAATAGTTAATCTTCCAATTGCTGGCTGGAGAATACTGTGGAGATAATTGTGGAGAAAGGGTGGAATTTTTCTTGACATCTTGTCAGGAAAAGTGTATATTTTTTCTGACAAAAGAGAGGTGATATAAATGTCGCAAAGCATTGATAGTAAAATACTTAGCAGGATATATGGAAGGCATAGGGGTTGGGTATTTACTCCAATCCACTTTCTTGATCTTGGAAGGCGTACGGCCATAGATCAGACCTTGGGACGTATGACTAAATCAGGGACTATACGTCGTCTGTCTCGAGGATTATACGATTACCCCGCAAAACATCCAGATTTTGGCGATCTTCCGCCTAATTATGATCGTATCGCACAAGCACTGGTGGGACGAGATAACTTGAAAATTCAGCCTTCCGGCGCATATGCCGCCAATCTGTTAGGATTAACAGAGCAGGTTCCGGCAAAGATTGTTTTTTTCACGGACGGCCCTAATCGTAAAGTGCAAATTGGGAAGAGGAAGATTGTTTTAAAAAGAACAACGCCGAAAAACATGGCAACAGCCGGACGGATAAGTGGATTAGTTATTCAAGCCCTGCGTTATTTAAAGCAGGTTAATATAGATTCAACTGTAATTTCAAAACTTAAGAGACGATTGTCTAATAATGATAAAAGCACACTTATGAATGATATTCGTTATGCGCCAGCATGGATAGGAAATATCTTTAGAAAAATACAAGAGTGAGAGGTTTATGGATAATTTTTTGTTATTAAAGGATTTAGATAAAAAAGTATATTTTGATGTCGTCGCGAATGAATTAAATGTCACGCCTCAACTTATAGAAAAAGATTTCTGGGTGTGTTGGATTCTCAAAATACTTTTTTCATTGCCTGAATCAGGCAATCACTTGACGTTTAAGGGAGGTACGTCGCTTTCGAAATGTTATAACGTTATCAAGCGGTTTTCTGAAGATGTTGATGTTTCAATCGAAAGGGCTTTTTTAACAAGCCAAGAATCAATTGAGCCCGATAGAAAACAAAGCAATAAAGAAAATCAGCGAAGACTGGATCGTTTGAAGCAAGCATGCCAAGAGAAGATTGCTGATGTAATCATCTCTGAGATGAAGGATAAAATTGCCCCTGCTTTATCTGACATAGGAAGATGGGAAATAAAACTGGATCCCGATGATTCAGACAAACAAACTATTTTATTTAAATATCCCAGCATTATAGACAATAGCATGAATAATTATATTCAACCTATTGTAAAGATTGAGCTCGGCGCGCGATCGGATCATTGGCCGGTTGAGGTTATGTCTGTCAAACCTTACGTTTCTAATGCATCCGGTAAGGTGACTATTGAAGGCACGCAGGTACGTGTTTTGGGGGCTGAAAGAACCTTTTGGGAAAAAGCGACAATATTGCACGCGATAAGCTACGGCTCAAAGTTACGAACAAGGATGTCTCGTCATTATTACGACGTATTTGAAATGATTGGTTCTTCTATTTATGACAAAGCCGTTCAGAATATCGACCTATTGATAAAAGTCGCTGAGCATAAGGCCTTATTTTTTAAAGATAGTAAGGCACGGTATGATTTAGCGAAGCCCGGCAGTCTGCGTTTAATGCCTCAAAATGAACATATTATTCAGTTAAATGAGGACTACCAGCAAATGCAGGAAATGTTTTTTGAGGACTCGCCGTCTTTTGAAAGTATTTTGGAAAAATTAAAGACGGCTGAAGAAGAGATTAACAGGATTAAATAATGAATTACTGGTGGACATCAGATTATCATTTTTCACATTTCAATATCATCCGTTATTGCAAGAGGCCGTTTGAGACGGCCGAGGAAATGAATGAAACGATCATTCGCAAGCATAACGAAAGAGTTAAGCCCGAGGACACTATTTTCTTTCTAGGTGACTTTATCTTCAAAGGCGGGAAAGAAGGTGGAGTAGAGAAATACCGGCAGTTTGAAAAGCGGCTGAATGGCAAGTTTATTTTCATCAAAGGCAACCATGACCGGCATAATAGCCTTAATACGATCATCTCGAAGATGTATATTCATTATGGCTCCAAGGATATTTGCATGACGCATCGGGCGGAGGATGCGGATCTCAACGTGCCGTGGAATTTTTGCGGTCATGTTCATGAAAAGTATAAGGTAAAACGATTGAACGAGAATTCATTGGTTGTGAATCTTAGCGTTGAGGTCTGGAACTATTATCCGGTTTCATTTGAAGAGATCAGTTCTTCCGTCGTCACGTTTTTGAAAGAAGAAAAGCAAGGTAAGGAGAAAAATAAGGAGTAAAGTAGGGAGAAGTCATAGTTTTTCAGGCTGTACTTTTAGGATGTGAAAGTAACGCTAGACGTAACTTTCGAATCACAAACAACGTTACTTGCATATTAACGGAGAAGATTTAAAGACTACTATTGGTAAGATTGATTTGGTTATAAGATAATAAAAGGGTTAAATTTGGAAAAGAGGTGGTATGATACATTTAATTCATAGAGGAATGGTTATGGGGTTAAAATGGAATAAATTTACGGGCAACTCTAAAAATAGGGTTGTTTTTTTATTGGAAAAATGGGCGGAGAAGTTTTATAGGGTTTAGAAAGAGAGTTTTTATGCTAGATAAAACAAACAAAAACGGTGGGATTGACGAAGTTGCCTTAAGAACAACCTATGCGTATCATAAGGCTCTTTCTTTGGGGCAAAAAATACTAGCACAAACATTTCAAGTGCTTAGAAAGCTAAAAAATAAATCCGAAAATGATGAGTTGGGTTTTACACCAGAACAAAAGCACTTACTTTCGAAAGAAATTGCTATCCTTTCATTTTTTTGGCTTACAAGAGATATCTGGACTTATGTTGTAAAAGATGAACAAAACGCCAAGAAAATAAATTCACTATTATATTTTTGGTTTAAGGGTATTAAGGATAGCGAGATTGAGAAATATGTTAAAGCAGCGGGAACTTCAGAAGAAGTGCAGATATTTGGAAAAAATATTGCAGAAATATTTGATTGTTACGGAGCAATTGCAATTTATGAATTAAACATAATCCCAGTGCGTTATTTTGAAGAATACACTAAAAATACAAAAGACGCATTTACACTCCCAATGTCAGAGATACAAAGATACTTGTATGTGTAAATGAAAAACAATTAGTAGTTGTTTGGATGGCAGGAGTCATTGCGTTTTTAAGGAGAAATGGAGATGGATATTCGTAAGTTATCAGTATTATTATTTATTTTAAGTTTCGTTGTTCTTGGATTTCTTTATGCCGCTCCTGTGGATGTGCCTACAAAAATTCAAGGATTAGAAGGGAATATCTTTAATGATAAAGAATTAGGCATAGGATTATCAATAGCTGCTGAAGCAGACTTTTTAAGTTCAAGAAAGTTAGATGTAGCAGATTATTGGGGTGGTGGTACTGGAAAGGTAAAAGGTCAATTTTATACCAGCAAGATAATTCTAACAATTATTAATAAATTTGATATTTATGGGATTTTTGGAAAAGCAGAGAATTTAGAATCTATGGGTGAGGAAGGTGATGGTATTAAACCTAAAGATAAGCTTACTTGGGGCATAGGAGTAAGTGTGCCAATCTACGAATGGAAGAATTGCGGTATCAAGCTTTTTGTTGATGGAAAATACAGAGCAGTAAATAATATTGACTACTATAGTAATTTGCAGTTGTTTTCGCCTTCTCCTTACGGTGGTAATTATACATCCCCGCCAGTGCCAAAATTTCTGGTGGATTGGCAGGAATGGCAAGTTGCCCTTGGAGCAGCCAAGAGATTTAAGTATTTTATGCCTTATTTCGGTGTTAAATATTCTGATTTCAGGGAATTTAGTGGGGAAATGACCAACCATAGTAACAATATAGTCGGAATATTTGTTGGTTGTACCATAATTCCAATAAGGGCATTTTCTATTGACCTACAAGGTCGCTTTATTGACGAAACAGCATTTACAGCAAAGGCTACCTATAAATTTTAATATGAATAAAAAGCAATTGATAGTTGTTTGGGTGCTTGAAGGAGAGGAATAAAATGGGTAATTTATTAAATCATATATTAAGTTATACAATGAAGATTTTATTTCTTATTGGAATTATATATGGAATTAGTTTAATTTTTAGGAAGAAAGAGATTATCCAAATAGAAAGAAAACCCAAAACAAGAAATAGAGTAATCTTAGAGATAGCGGGATGGGTTTTCCTATCAATAACTTCAATACTTTATACTGTAATTAATTCCCCAAATTCTATCCTTATGTATTTTGTTATCAGTTTTTGGTTAACCCTCCTTGCTTTTTATGTTTATGACGACTCTCGCAAAAGATATATAAACCAGCTTTGGAATATCGGATGGGCGGTAGCGGTTTTTGTTTTCTTTCCTATTTTCTTATATTATCTTTTTAGCAGACCGCCAGTTGCGTTTGAAATAACTGGAACACGATTTAGAAAAAAGATTCTATTTCCCTGCGTTATAGTCCTACTTTTCTTTATTTTGGTTATAATTTTTGCATCGCCAGATAATAACAAAAAAGCATACAAGGCAATTAGAAGTGGAGTAACCAAGGCAGGTAGTAGCTTAAATAATTTGCCACAAAAAGAACAAGATAGATTTTATGAATTTAAAGAGAAAATTAATCAAATAATCTATAATCATTTAGACGAACAGGATAAGGGAGTTTATAATAATCTTATGAATAAGGGGACGCTGACAGATGCCGATTTAGATACAAGTCATATGTTGTTACAAAAAGTTAATCCAAATCTTACTGAAGAGGAAAGAACAATTATTAAGGATTTTCAGAAATTTAAAGCTAAATTAACGAGTTTTAAAAGTCAATAGATTAGAGGAACACTAAGGACATTGAGGGAGGAAAAATGAGACTACTATTAGTATTATTGTTATGTTTAGGGTTATGCGGTTGTGCGTCAATGTTTCCCGATATTCGTATAACGCAGGCAGAAAATCAAGGACGCATATATACAGGTATGTCATTTGAGCAGGTTAAACAGATAGTCGGCAGAGAACCAGAATGTATAGCAACTGATATTTGCAGGAATGAACACGATACAAATGGTAATTATTTTATATGGGTATTGAATGGTAGAAGTGGAAGTCTTAATCTTGCAAAAACTTATACTTTTAGATTTAAGGATAATAAATTAGAAAGCTGGGGTAATAATTAGCGGAAAAGTTTATAGAATTTTAGCAAGGAAGGGCGGATATGGAAGAAAAATTGAGAGGTGAATTGCCAGGGCAGAAACCTAAAGGAATGCGTTGGTATCAATATATCTGGCTGCTAGTTGGATTGGCATTTGCCAAGACCGTTCCAGAATTTTTTGGACTTGGTCTATTGACGCCAGTTCTCTATGCTTATTTGATTGCTTTTGTAATTATTTTTGCAATCAGTAAATTGATGAAAGGGTTTGCAAAACCCATGATGTGGGCATTGGTTATACAGAGCGGACATTTAATTTGGTTCATAGCAGGGGTGATAATAATGACAATGAGGGGGAATAATCATCTGCTTTTATCTTTACCAGATATTATTCTATGCACTGGCGGCTTAATCTGGTTATTATTTAAGCCAAGATTAGTCCCAGTTATCTTTCTTACTATCTATAATGGCATTAGTATTTTTGGGAATGTAAATATATACAACCACTCTACATTATCTTCTCAAAAAGGTCTGATACTTCACATAATTTTAAACATTCTTACTATTCTCTATTTGATTATTGGTTTAATAGAGATTCATAGAGACAAAGGTTTTTGCAAGATCACAATGAATGCAGATAAAGATAAAGAGTTAAAAAAGGAGAAAGGATTATGTCCAAGGTGCGGGGCAAATAACTCTCCAGATGCATTTCGTTGTCGAAATGAGAACTGCTCAGAAATACTGCCACAATATGACTAAACAGGATAAAGATGTGGTCTTATTATTTGTGGGGATTGCAAGATGATAGGTAATGATATGTTTGGATACTTAGAACATTGAGGGAGCGATAAGATGAATAGAGTTGATAGTTACTTTTATTCCAAGATAAGTAGTAAAGGGGACGAATTTGAGTTTATGATAGACAACCACCATATAAAAATAAAAGCAGAGGAAGGCTTAAATGAAGAAAAACGCTTGATTGAAGAAAGGGTCTTCGTTTTTGTTGATAATGATTTATTTACTACACTTAGAAATGACGAGGCAGATGTTAAAGATACCATAGAGTTATTTAACCATAAGGTGTTTATTCATTACAGAGTAAGGAGCAAATCCAATGTTGTGTGGGATATTTTGAAAGATACTTTGTTACTTGTTAATGAGGGGCTTTTTATAACTGTTGATGGTAAGCCTTTAAAGGATTCAATCGCTGATCCTGCTACGCGGATTAAAATTGCATCATTCGGGTATTATATTCTTGCTGGGTTAACACTAATAACTATTTTTTCTTATGCAGGACATTTCACTATTCTCATTGCAATAGCAGCCGTAGCTATAACCTGTGGGTTACTTACTAAGAAACTGCCTTTACTTTTCTTGCCTTTAGGAGTTATCTTGGGAACATTAGAACTGATAGGAGTATTTGTATCAATGAGCCGTAGTTCTTTTAAAGTCCCATCAGGAGCAGGCGTTCTGGTTCTACTATCCTTTATCTTAATTAGAGTAGGCATAATCTTGAACTTTATATTAGGCATTATAGCTGTTATAAAAATAAGGACACTAAGGACATTGAGGGAGAGGTAATGAAGGACTATGGATGTATATAAATGGGTTGAATTTAGAATAAAGCTTTGTATAAATCTATAATGATGGAAGCTATGCATGATTTAGAAAGTAAATTAGTGGATAATAAGAAGCAAAAACTATAGAAGCGTTCTCTGGTTTTATTAAGATGGGATGGGAGATATGAATTTTGTTGCTATTGACGTGGAAACAGCCAATGCTGATATGGCGTCTATTTGTCAAATAGGACTTGTGAATTATGTCAACGGCGTTCTATCTGATGAGTGGAAGACCTATATAAATCCAGAAGATTATTTTGACGAAATTAATGTATCTATTCACGGTATAGACGAATCGGTTGTTTCTGGGGCACCGATTTTCTCAAAGGTTATTGGTACACTTCATGCGTATCTTGATGATGCAGTGGTTGTTTGCTATACGCATTTTGATCGCGTTGCTATACAACAGGCTGTTCGGCGATATCATGTGCCAGAATTGCATAGTCGATGGCTTGATTCGGCACGGGTGGTGCGTAGGACTTGGAAAGAGTATGCATGGAAAGGGTATGGACTATGTAATGTATGTAAAAGGCTTGGTTATGATTTCAAACAGCATGATGCTTTAGAAGACGCAAAAGCAGCTGCATATGTGTTTATCGCGGCTATTAAACAGAGTGGAATAGGTATAGATGGATGGTTCGATAGAATACGTCAGCCGATTGATCCTGTAGCAAGTAGTTCTGGTTCGGCGATAAGACGAGAAGGAAATGCAGAAGGGCCGTTACATGGGGAAGTCATTGTATTTACTGGAGCATTAGAAATGTCTCGTTCAATGGCTGCGGACTTGGCTGCTTCTATTGGGTGCCAAGTAGAGTCAGGGGTTACGAAGAAGACAACGATATTGGTTGTTGGGGATCAGGATATAAAGAGACTTGCGGGGCAAGAGAAAAGTTTAAAGCATAGAAAAACTGAAGAACTTATTAAGAAAGGATTTCCTATCAAAATTATAAAAGAAAGTGATTTTAAGGGATTAATAGAACAATCTAAATAATATGTTAGGGGAAGAAGATAATTCAGAATTAGTCCTTTGTATTTTTTTACCTCCCCGTAGACATTGAAAAAGTGAATTAAAATTCCGGGGCCAAGAGAGAGCAACAGATTAAGAAAGTGATTACTAGTACAGCCAGGATGTGCGGAGATATGAAGGGGATTATCGGCGCATCTTTGCCAGAGATAAAGAGTCTTGAGTTAAAGTCTTTAACTGACGAAACAGAAGTGATAAAAGCAGAAGAAATTTAAAAAGGCGGAGCATGGGAAAAAGAAAAAGAAATAGACTCTATAATGAAGCAAATGTTTTGCCTGATAATTTGGAATTAAATAATGAATTCGTCGGCACTTTTAATTTAATAGAAAATACAACCGAGAACATCTTTATCACCGGTAAGGCAGGCACTGGTAAATCAACCCTCCTTAAATATTTCAAAAAGAATACCTCAAAAAATGTCGCTGTATTAGCGCCGACTGGTGTTGCGGCCGTAAACATTGGTGGTCAGACAATCCACTCTTTTTTCAGATTCCCTCCGCGTTTAATCCAAAAAGAAAATATCCGCAAAAGACGTAATAATGAAATCATCCAAAGACTCGATACTGTAATCGTGGATGAAGTTTCTATGGTGCGCGCCGACCTGATGGATGGAATCGACTATGCGCTTAGAGTTAATCGCGAGGAGCCTAAGTTGCCATTTGGTGGCGTGCAAATGGTATTCTTTGGGGATTTGTTTCAGCTTGCTCCTGTGATAAATAGTGAAGAGCGAGACATTTTAGAGCAGCGCTATGGTAGCCCGTATTTTTTTAGCGCCAAGGTTTTTAATAAGCTAAGACTGCACTATGTGGAATTGAGTAAAAATTATCGTCAATCAGACGTCATGTTTATTGATTTATTGAATAAGATCAGGAATAAGACTCAAAGGAATGCTGATCTTGAGAAGCTAAACGAGAGGGTAAGAACAATAGTCCCAAGAGATTCTAAACATTGTGTTATTCTGACGACTACCAATAGCCGCGCTAATGCGGTAAATGAAGAAAAACTAGCCAATCTACCGGGCAAAGAATATAGATATGAAGCCGCGATTACTAAAGAGTTTAATGAATCCGCTTATCCGGGTGAGTATTGCTTGAGGCTTAAGAAGGGCTCACAGATTATTTTGATTAGAAATGACCCTGATAAAAGATGGGTAAATGGCACAATTGCTCAGATTGTGGCGTTATCTGGCGAGACTATAAAAGTTTCTATAAATGGCAGTATTCATGAGGTGTCAAAATCAAGCTGGGAAAAGATTGAATACGAGTATAATCGAGACGAAGATAAAATTGAAGAAAAAACTATTGGTACCTTTGAGCAATATCCGATAAAACTCGCTTGGGCAATTACCATCCATAAGAGCCAGGGCCAGACCTTTGATAATATTGTTATAGATCTAGGAGCGGGAGCCTTTACTCATGGCCAGGTATACGTTGGCCTTAGTCGCTGTACTTCATTACAGGGCATTATTTTAAAAAGGCCAGTAATGGCTAGGGACATAATTTTTGATGAGAGAGTCCATGAGTTTAGAAATAGATTTCTGAATTTAATATGAGAATACAAGAGATACTGTTTCTTTAATTATTTGTTTTTTTGATGCAAAACTTTTTTCACACCACAAATGAAGTGCTTTATTTAGCCCGGAGGTGAATGGTGCCTAGTTATCGTTTGAATTTGAGTTCTTCAACTTCTGCTGT
>JBAXLM010000040.1:0-11552 GCA_037134795.1 Candidatus Omnitrophota bacterium
GGTTATTAATCTTAGCCATCTCTATCGCAGGCAAAGTAATCTTCTTTTTTATCGCTATAAGATCAGGGCTGGCAAAAGTTGGTTTCGCAAAATTTGGAGGCTTATCTAACATAGCCTTTGGCCCTTTTAAAATATTCTCTCTCTCAATATAAGGTGGAGGAATTTTATCACCCGTGCCAACTTTAGAATCAAGTTTTAAAAAAGGATCCTGCTTAGGAAGCGCCTTCCCCGAGCTAGAATTAGTTAACTGTTTAGGCATTAACTTAGCTGCTAGCTCCTCTTTCTTAAGATAACGTACCTTGATCGTCTGCTCTTTTGGTGGAGGAGAAAACGGGTTTAGATGCGGGCTTTGCAAAAGAATAACCCCATGGGCCAGCAGCGAAAAAGCAAAAGTAACTCGTAGGATTCGATGGGATAACATGGATTATTTTAACACGAAGTAACTCATCTTACAATATAGGAAAATGAAAAACACTATCAAGAGTTATCTTAGCTTTTATTTGGGAACAATTAAAATTCTATTCCTGAATTAGAAAATAACCCTGAAAATATTCATATCTTCCAGGAGGAATAGATTGGAACCGATTATGTTTGACAACATATTGCAGAACACGGCCGCTAAAGAGGTCATCCGAATTAATAACGTTACCAGCCATATTTTTTCGCGGATAAGTACAGTAAAAATAGACGCTAGGAAGACGATTACCATCTCCTATTGCCCCAACGTAATTATCAGAATAAGATTTAACAGTTTGTAAAGCATGCCAATCGCCTCCGTAATCTACATTAAACCCGGGAGGGAATAGCCCGCCCGCCTGAGGTGATAGCCATTTTGCATAACTTTCTGATAACATAACATTTGCCTGCTCGCGCGATAATCTTATATTTTTTTTCACTTGCATTTCTACGTTCCAATAAATCCGGTTGCCGTCAAGCTTAAAATGCCAAATTTGAAATACCGGCGCGCATCGGGAACGCTCTATTGCCAGTATGGCTTTTTCATTTAACTTTACAGTTTCCCATTGAGATTGTTCAGAATCACACCAATTGCTACCTAAAAAAAACGAGGTATATATGGAAAGGTTTTTAGTGATCTCCTTATCTTGCCAAAAAATTTTCCACGTGTTATCTTCCAGCTTAAGCTTTATATTCCCATCAGACAACTGCGTTATGTCTTCCTGTTTCTTTTGCGGCTGAACCAGCAATGTATCCTGCGGAAGACTAATTAATTTGTATAAATATATAAAGCTGCTGTCCGCCATAACAAAAATATTTTGTAATACATAGTCATTCTTCGGAAAATACTTCATATCAATATATTCCAATCTCTTAAAGGTAATAATAAAATTTACTTTGGCGGGCTTAAATTTTAAGTTGAATAACTCATGCTTTATCCCTTTCAAGCGGAAATAAAGTTTGAGCCATTCTGCATTCACCAAGCAATAATTATCCTGCAGTTCCAAATTCTTTTTACTAACTTCATTTGCTTCTATCCCGTAAAAACCTATCAGTAATTTCTCGCCTTTAGAATTTTTGTTAATATCCGCCAACAATTCATCGGTATAATCACCTTGTCGAGGTGCATACTTAGAAGTAGCCAAGACTTTACTGAGTAATTCAGTTCTAAAGTAAGAAAAATTAAAAAATTGGCATAAACCGATAAGAAGCACCAAAACAACAGCTATTCTGCGAATCCAGATATTGCCTAATCCTAAAACACTGTTTGAGCAAATATATGCCACAGCAGGCAAATAGGGCAAGGTATAATAGAAAAACTTATTCGGGAATAAAGTTAATATGGAATACGGCACAATTATCCATACAAGAAAAAGGTAAACCCGTTTTTTATCCCTGACTGCTATAATAAGCGAAACGATGAACATGAAGAAGAAAAAAGGAAAGATTTGCCAATTTTTTAATTCACTCAGATAATAAAAAAATGCCCTAATTGACGAAACCGACATTTCTTCCGGAACGAATAATTGATTAAAAGCGCAAGATTTAACAAATTCCAATCTTGCAAAGAAATCAAATGAATACCACGGCAACGCGATCAATACTCCAATGGCAGAAAAAATTACTAAATTAGCAATAGCCGAGCGCCTTGTTTTATTATCTGCATTTAAATAAGAACTCAAAAATAGCCACGCTGCAGGACCGATTATAAAAACTATATATTTTTGTTTTGTAAGTAAGCCCAAACCTAAAATGATGCCTGCTAAAATTGACGCTTTCCTATTTTTAAACCCATCCGCGTAAAGCAAAACCAAAATAGTCGCTAAAACCATAAAGGTCAAAGCAATTTCAATCATAAACATTTTACTTATATGAAAAAACATTGGATACAGTGATAATAAGCAACATGAAAGGGCTCCTGCTTTTTCATTGCCGAGCTTACGGCCGATAAAGTATAAAGAATAAAATATTCCCGATAAGAAGAATATATTAGTCATACATAAAGCTATTATATTCCGGCCAAAAACTAAGCTCCAAAATGCCCCAACCAATGAGAATAAAGGTGGATACAACTTGTCTATGGAAAATATTTTCTGAAACATACCCCAAGACGGATGAAGGATTATATCCAAATATTGTATACTTACGTTAAAATGCCACGCCTCGTCATCCAACAAAGGATAACGGTTCATTTTCAACCAGATCAGGTTATTTACCAAAAAGGAAATGGTAAGCAACAAAGGGACAAATATTAAATTATTAGTTAATTTCTTCTTTTGCATAATTAGTAAGTTTTAAGTTGCAAGCGCCAATCAAGCCAATTATTTCATTTTGCGTCAGGATCGATAATTCCTTTTCCCACGTATAACCCCAAGCGGCATATTTTTTATTATCAGGAAAATAACCCGGATGACAAGTGATATCGTTAATCCCATCTACCGAATTTCTCAAACCTTTTCTTATTTGTACTATATCAAGACAACCGGAGCAAAACACTCCAAAAGAACGAGTAGGATACTTAATCGAATCAGCCTGCAATAGCGATACTTGATATCTAGAAAACACAGAGAGCCAGAGCATTTTGGCCGCGGTTTTCAAAGAGATCCTAAAATCTCCCACCGGATAGCGAATCCATTTAATATTATATTTTTTCGCCAATTTCATCACGAGCGTTAATACAGGAGGAAGAAGATGTACATACTGATGCGAATCAAGATGGCTTGGCGTAATGCCGCTTTCTATAACTTTTTCTATTTGAGCTTCCAATTCCCGTTCTATATCCGTAAGATTAATCCTCCCAGACCAAAACCTATAGGCAAATTGCATAAAGTTATTATAAAATTCTCCGTCATTGGTAACAATACTTGGTACGTCTTTTGAAGGAAGAACAGGCCTTTCTTGGACCAAACACAAATGTACGCCAATTCCCGTATCAGGATAACTCTTGATTAAAGTAGCGGCTGTTTTGAAATTTGAGCCACAGGCAATGATCGATACGCTTCTAACTACACCCTTGCCGATGCTTTTCAAAATACCACAATCTAAGTTCTTGTCAATCCCAAAATCGTCAGCATTGATTATAAGATATTTCTTCTTAATAGCCTACTCCCCTCTTTTAACAATAAACCTAAATCTGCCAAAGAATGAACTCCTGCCAGCATTCTTAAAATATAACCAGGCCTAAGATAAAAATTTCTGTAGGCATCACGAAATAATTTGATTGTTTCTTCTTTCGTAAGATTTTCATTTAAAAGTACCGGTTCCAAAGACGGATCAAAGCAATTTCCTGTAAAATTGGCCTTTTTAGCCAAATCTGTACCAATATCAGGAGTAGCATATCCGAATGAAGCATAATTACATTGTATCCGCTTGGCGAATTCAATGGTTTTTTGCGCCGAGCATTTTGTTTCTCCGGGAAGCCCTATAATAAAATAAGCTAGAGTTTTTATTTTAAGCTTACGGCATAAAACAAACACCTGTTTAATCTGTTCAGTATTAGTTCCCTTTGCACAGCGTTTTAACATTTCGTCGTCTCCGCTTTCTACCCCAATCATAACTGCCTTACAACCGGATTCTTTCATTGCCATTAACACTTCTTCATCACAAATGGTAGCAGGATGTGAATTACAAATCCAATCCAGGCCAAGAGATTTAATTCTACCGGATAATTGCATGATACGTGTTTTCTCAGCTGTAAAAAGCGGATCGACAAAAAAAACATTTTTTATCCCCAGCCTACGTATATAGCCCAAGTCGCTTACGACTTCATCCAAATTCCTAAACTTTATTCTTATTTTTGAAGCGACACAAAATGAACAATTAAATTTACAACCAAAAGAAGAAAATGTAATCGCGAAAGGCTGATTTCCGAATAAAGGAATCCTGTTATTTTTGTTGAAAAATGATTCATATAATGGCGTGCCGATTGAAAATTCCTGGCCCTGCTCTTCCTTTTCCATGTAAATATTTTTACCCTCTCGCGATAAAAGGCTAACGCACGAAGAATAATCTCCATGCAAATAAGCAATTATACTTTTATCCGTAAAATCTGTTATCAAAGCATCCAGGAATGGGTAGCGCGATAATATTTCTTCGCCATTAAAACGAAAAACGCTACTGCTTGCGATTATCTTTAGGTTAATTTTATTCTTCACCGATTCGATGAACCGTAAATCGTCTTGAAAAGAGGCCATGCCTGTGGTAAAAATCAAAGCCTGGGCATGCATACCGGAAATCATTTCGAAACAATCTTTTTCGTTGATATTATGAGGAACTGCATCTATTACCTTAACGTCATAGTCAGTCCGCAATATCCCGGACAAACTCAAAAGATCCTGAGATGGCCAATAATAGCCTGCTTTAGAAGAGAAGCTGCAATAAAAATCTCTTATTATCGGTACGCTTGATATTACTCTAGGCGGATTAAGCAATATGATTTTTTCTTTCATAACCGCTTTCCCTTTTGACAAACAAATAGAATATGCGAATGTAGGTATCCTTTATGTATAGGAGAAACTTCAACTCTATAACCAGCCAAATTAAGTATTTTTTTAAAATCGCCGCTTGAACGGAAATAAAAATTTTTGTTACGCACTCCTCTTATAAACCGGAAAACAAAAGCTTCCTGCATGCGAGTCAAGAAATATTTCCATTTTGGGGCAGTATCAATCTCTTTAATTAGCAATACACCGTCATCAGACAAATAATTAAAACACCTAGAAATAATTTTTTCCTGTTCAAGCCAAGGAATAAGACAAAGCACATCGCTTAAAATAATATAACGCGCATCCTTCAATTGTAGATCGGTCAAAATATCCCTAACTTGGAAGACAACGTTATCATGCCTATTCAGTGCTGTGGCGAATGCGATGCGTTCCTTATCAGCATCTATACCAAAATAACGGTTCTTTCTCCCTATTAACCTGGTTAAATAATTCAAAAATAACCCATAACCGCAGCCTAAATCGTAAATATCCCCCTCTTTGTCTTCTAGGCATTCTTGCATTCTTGGAAATGGACAGGTAGACTTCCTTATCCATTGATAAATATGAAACTTTAGGCGGGAATAAGACGTTATTGGAATGCTAAATTTGTTTGATTTACATTCTTTTACGCGTTTGATTTCTTTATAATTTTTGAATATTTCAAACAAATCCTGGAATATGATATGTAACTTAAAAAGCCGGGATTTCGTATCTTTGCGCGGGTAATAATAAAGCTTCACCTGAGATATCTTGTATCCCAGGTAATTTGCCTTGGCAAGTAATTCAACACTAATGCAGGAACCACGCAATTTCAAGCTTAAATTAGCTAACACGTCGCGCTTCATAAGTTTAAAAGCACAATTAATATCAGCTAACTTAAGATGAAAAACCGTTTTCATTAATAAATTATAAACAATTGAACAGATATATCTTAAAACAGATTCCTCTCTTCGGTTTATCCTTAAACCTACTACTAAGTCCGCCTGAGCTAAATCAAGCGCTATTATGGCTTTTGAAATTTCATCGTAATCAAACGGCATATCCGCATCGATATATAAGACTAATTCCTTAGAGACAGCTGCAAATCCCTTGCGCAAACAAGTTCCTATGCCCTGGTTTTGAGTATTACGGATAATTTTAAGGAATTCCAATTTGGAAGAAAGTAATGCGGCAATTTCCGGAGTTCTGTCTATACTCCCATCGTCAACTAAAATAATTTCATAATCATCGCATATTGCAGCAAGTTTTGTATTTAGCGCCTTTATGCTTGTTTCAATGATCTTCTCTTCATTGTATGCGGGGACGACAACGGAAAGCGAATGGCTTTTAAGTTTATCTGGAAGCGAGTGCATTACTTTTATTATATACTAGTAAGACGGCTTCCTCAAGAAAATCTTCTTCCTCTTGTAGAAAAAGTAGCGTTTCGTCCCACTTATTTTTAGAATTCAGCTTTAATTCCTCCGGTCAAGGAAAAACCTGGCATGGGATAACCGGATTGAACTTGATATTTACGATTTAGAAGATTATCTATATAACCAAAACAAGTTATGCCCGTTTTAAATTTCTTGGCTACGCTAAGCCCAAAAATATAAAAACTTTTTACCTTGGTATCATTAGCAGCATCACCATATCTTATACCTGTAAATTGTCCTTTTAATTCAACGGTCAGCCCGTTATGATCATTATATTTTAACGAAGAATCAATTTTTTGCTCTGGCTGATAAACAAGATATTTATGGGTTTTCTCATCCTTTGCTATCATGTAAGTATAATTAACATTTAAATCAAGATTATCTGTTATAAATATTTTATTTTCAAATTCTAGACCGTTAATTACGGCTGAACTAACATTATTTGGACGCCACCATCCGCTGCTATCTTCAGACCACTGTATAAGTTGTTTATAATCACTACGGTAGTATGTCAACCCTGAAGTAAGATATTCATTTATTTTAGACTCAAAACCAAATTCTCCAGTTATCCCTTTTTCTGGTTTTAAATTAAGATTACCTTCCTCTCCCCCAACTAAAACACCTTCAGGGTAATAATATTCGCTTCTAGGCCAATATAGATCATTAAAAGTGGGAACACGATAAGAACGACTGATCAAACCATGAAATTTTATAGCATCATTGAATTTATATAAGAGATCCAGGCTAGGATTGATTTGCGTACCAAAATTAGAATAATCGTCAAGACGCGCGCTAAGATTAACATTTAGTTTATTGTCAAATAAATCTAAACGGTTTTCCAGATAACCGGAAGTCACATTATATTCATGCTTTGCGCTAGTGGTAGAATCATTCATATTCATTACGTAATTAAATCCGCACACTATCCTGTATATATCCAGTAACTGTTTATCAAATTGCAGATCAAGCCCTCTTACTGTAGTAGCCTGAATGTCTTTAGTATAAGTTATTGAATTCTCCATGAATTCCAACCGATCGTAATTCTGATAGGCCTTAGCAGATATCCCTGTCTGTTCATCAGGCTTAAAGTTCCAGTTAAAATCAAAAAAACGCTTCAAAGTATTTTGCTTATCATCTAAATCAGGAGCGGTAATCTTGTAGGGTGTTCCAACTTTACTTGTATAAAAACCTGAATTAAAATTTACATTATTCTCCCCATTAAGCTCATACCCTAACTTTATATTACAATCTTTAGCGCTAAGTTCAGAATTCTCCCTAAAACCCACAGAACTCTCATATCCACCACTTATAAGAAAACCTAATTTTGAAACCTTTGCTCCATACAACATACGCTCTACATATGTCCGGGCAGTGCCAAAACTTGAATAAAGTTCCATCTTCTGGCCTTCCTTGGGAGGATTCTTAGTAATAATATTAACTACTCCTCCCATTGCCGAGCTGCCATAAAGACTAGAACCAGGGCCATGCATAACCTCAACTCTGCTTATATTATCTAAAGGTATACTAGATAAATCGACTTCTCCGTCTCTGGGATTATTTATTGGCCGGCCATCCATTAAAACTAAAACTTGCGCAGCAGTAGAGCCGCGCATCCTGATTGACTTTGTAGCATTGGGCCCACCATAATTACTTATATTAACGGATGTAAGATCAGTAAGGGCATTTCCTAAATCCTGTGCCCCGCTTTTTTCTATATCTTTTGAGGTAACTACATCAACTGTGCGGCCAATATCTCCGGAAGATTCTTCAATTCTTGAGGGGGTAACTACGATTTTATCCAGTTCGACATCTTCTGCGCGGGCAACACCTGAGAGGATTATTACTAGTAATGCGGGTATAAGCGACTTCTTATAAACATTTTTCATTATCATTTCCTTTCCTTTTCCTCGAAAGTACTTTACTGCCTAAACGGCAGTTAAACCAGAACAGATGATCGTCCGGGCTCCTGTTTTAAACTGCAAACAGTTTACCGTTGCGGGACAGCGCCTGGGATTCCTGCCTGCCGGCAGGCAGGTCACCAGGACTTCCTTCATCTATTCGGTTTTGTATCTTTAGAAGTTATGCGTATTTTTTAATATCTAAAAACCAGTGCTTCCAAAAACCTTCTTTGATTATTGGTTCGGCCTCAACTATTTTAATTGGCCTTTTAAAGATTGGCCCATCAACCACCAAAGTATGGAACTCTCCTTTCTCCCCGCAGAGACAAATATCTCTTTTTTTAAACTCTTCAACTAATTCCTTATCAATATAACGGCCAAGAAATTCCTTGCCCATTATGTCAGCCTTACAACTAACAATAATTGCTTTAAATCCTAACCTGATAAACTCATCAATGATATCTTCCGTAGAATTATTCCAAAGCGGCTCTAAAGCATTAATATTTAAATCTTTACACACCCGCTTAATCCAGCTTTCATGCTCCAGCAAATATATATCACCAAATACCATCGAGCCAATATTTTCACCCCTAAGCTCAGTTACCGCGGCCTTAAATTCCTCTTCATATTTCTGCATATCCGGGCTGACTTCTTTTTGCGCCAGCGGGATACCGATTAAATCCGCCTGAAACTTTAATAACCTTCCTTCTATCCCATGAAAACATCCGCGTTGTGACTCCCGGGAAATAAAATTTAAAAGTAATTTCACATCATAACCCTGTTGCATTGCTTTATAACAAGCCAAACAGCTGTCTTTTCCCCCACTCCAGGATGCTATTGCCTTTTGCTTATCCATATATCAGTCCCTGCGCTATGCAAACGGTTAATAAAATAACTACCTCTGTCAATTCGATTGTCGCTCCCAGCGTATCTCCAGTTATTCCGCCAATCTTTTTACTAACAAATTTTCCGGCCATATAAGTAAAAATGGAAATAATTAACAACACAATTAATCCCTCTAAGCCCATAACCACAAACGCGCATATAATAGTAATAATTGCCGAAGTTATAAAAATCTTTAAACTTATTCCTTCTATAAATAGTTTTGCCTTGCCTTCCTGCCGGGCATAAGAAAAGAAATACATCCCCAAAACCGCAGACCATCTGCTTAAAATACACATCAGCATCAAGGCAGCCGGCTTTGCCGCAAAATTCACAGAAGAAAGTAAACCTACCTTTAGAAGTATCGTGCTTATTAGAGCTAAAACACCCATTACTCCGATATGCGAGTCGCGCATAATCTCAAGCATCTCTTTCCTTGTCTTTCCGCTTAAGAAAGCATCCGCAGTATCAGCAAGCCCATCTAAGTGCATTCCTCCGGTAAGAATAATCAAAACAATTACCAGGATTATATTTACAACTTCCGGAGAAATACCTAAGATAGATAGCAATATGTTTAACCCAAGAAGTATTAATCCTAAGAATAAGCCAACCACGGGAAAATATACCAAAGCCCAGGCTATCTTTTTCTCGTTAAACTGTTTTACCTTTAATGGTAAAACAGTCAAAAATTGCATTGCTAATAAAAAACTAATCATTTTTTCTCCGAAACATTGGCACTCTTAAATGTAGCCATCTGCGTAAGAATCTTAATAGAAGCATCAGCCAACCCTATACCTAGAGCAGCACCCGTGCCTTCACCGAGCCTTAAATCCAAATCTAATAACGGCTTTAATCCGATATACTCTAGAATAATTTTATGGCCTCCTTCCACGGATTTATGTGCCGCAATCATATAATCTCTTACTTTGGGCGCAATCTTAAAAGCCACTAGTGCAGCAGCACCAGATATGAATCCGTCGATAACAACGGGTATTTTATGAGCAGCAGCAGCTAAGATGATACCTGTAAGGCCGGCAATTTCAAATCCACCGACTTTAGACAAAACATCAATTGGATCAGCTGAATCAGGTTTATTAACAAAAAGGGATTTTCTAATAACCTCTATTTTATTCTTTAATCCTGAACCATCCAAGCCAGCTCCTTTTCCGGTAATCTCTTCCAGGGGTTTAGAGGTAAAAGCAGCAGTAATCGCGCTGGCAGCAGTAGTATTGCCTATTCCCATTTCACCGGTTCCGACAATATCAATCCCGCGTTTAAATTCTTCATCGAATATTTCTATTCCCGCGCAAATTGCCTTTATTGCCTCATCCCTAGTCATTGCCGGGCCTTTTGCCATGTTTTTTGTTCCGTAATTTATTTTCTTAACTAACAATTTAATATCAGGTTTTAAATCCGTTGCAATCCCGAAATCCGCGACTACTACTCTTGCGCCAACATGCCTGGCCAAAACATTTATCCCTGCCCCACCATTAATAAAATTATAAACCATTTGAGCAGTCACTTCTTTAGGATAAGCGCTTATCCCTTCATCTGTTACGCCATGATCCGCGGCTAAAGTAAAAATCACTTTGTTTTCTAATGCTGGGCTAGCTTTTCCAGTAATCCCACAAATTTGTTTTGCCAGCTCCTCTAATTTTCCTAAACTCCCCAACGGTTTAGTTAAATTATCTAATTTTTCTTGAGTTTTCTTTGTAATTGCATGATCAATTCCCGCGATATCTTCAACTACTTTTTTTATCCTCTCCACTTATTCCTCCCCCTGCCTGCCGGTAGGCAAGCTTTTATCTTTAGCGGTATGCCTGCAACAACGAAAAACACCTTATCAGCATTTCTTGCAACCATCTGATTTACTCTTCCCGCGACATCACGAAAATCCCTGCCTAGTTTATTTACAGGAACCAACCCTAAGCCAACTTCATTAGAAACTAAAATTACCTTTGCTTTCTTCTTACTTAAAACAAACAATATCTCTTCAATCTTTTTAAAGATCTGCTCCTGAGTATTCTTGGAAAGAATAAGATTTGAAACTAGCAGAGTTAAACAGTCGACAAGGATACAATCAAAACTATTATTTAACTTCCCTATTAATTTTGCCAGCTCCTTAGGCTCTTCAAAAGTCTCCCAATGTTTTGGCCTTGTTTCTTTGTGTAACTTAATACGCTCACGCATTTCCTTATCTTTTCCCTGGCAAGTAGCGATAAAGGCGACTTTTTTGTATCTCTTAGCAAGACTCAAAGCATGAGAACTTTTTCCGCTGCGCGCTCCTCCCAGAATTAAAGTTATCTTATTCATCATTTACCTCATATATGTTTTATTGTTAAATTTAGCTATCTTATATTTAGTATTTTTATATTCCACAATTGTTACGCTAGCTGAAGACGGAACATAGCTCCAAAAAT
>JBAXLM010000041.1:0-10369 GCA_037134795.1 Candidatus Omnitrophota bacterium
GGGTCCCTCTCGTATGAGCCGAGGGTAAACCTCTTTGAATTTATTAGCCTAATTATATGCGCAATACCTTGATATATCAAGAATATTTTGGATTCAGAGAGGTAATTCCTCGCCAAATATGTCCGTTTTGTCCAGTATTTTTTAGGACGAAAAGTCATATCTCTTTACAGTACAAAAAGATAAAAAATGTCCGACTCTTTTAGGTAGACACAAGAATACTTATTTATTTTGGCATCAAAATCATGCACATTTTTCTCTCTATAAAGATCTCTATTATTTTAAAAAATCAAAATACAATGCCACGATAATGGCAACCGCCGAAGAAACAAATATTAAAATATAATTAATTCTGTCTTTATCCGAACTTAAAGAACAAAGTATAGAGCCTATAAGTTGGCGGTCCTCTTCTGCAATTTTATCGCCTTGTGATATTTTATCCATAAGGCCTTTTTTAACGATGAGCTTATAGCGTGCCCGGTCTACCCTGAATTTGTAGACGAAAAAAATAAAGAAACCAAAGACGCCGACGTACCAGGCAATCTGTCCGTAAACAGGGTTTAAGTGTATTAAGACGGTGACCAAGCGTAGCGCTATCGTAGCTACCATACCTATAATGAAAAATATCCATGAAGTAAAAGAATCCCTACAATTCTTATATTCACTGCAATTTAAACACTTTTTATTCATAGCTGATTTCTACTTCCTGATTTGACAGACTGGCTTAATGCCTTTCTTCTGGTAATATCTCTGATGGTATTCCTCAGCCGGATAAAATTCAGGCGCCGGGACAATCTCGGTTACAATCGGCGCATTATATTTAGCCAATTTCTCCAGTTTTTGTTTTGATTTAAGGGCAGCTGCTTTTTGTTCCGGACTGTGGTAAAAAATCGCTGATCTGTATTGCGTTCCTATATCCGCTCCCTGCCTGTTTACGGTTGTGGGGTCATGAATCGACCAGAAGATATCCAGTAGTTTTTCGTAAGTAATTTTACGGGGTTCAAATTTGACTTCTACGGCTTCGGCATGACCGGTATTATCAGTATAGACCTCTTCATAAGAGGGATTCCTGGTTTTTCCTCCGCTATAACCGACCCTTGTCGAGATTACCCCAGGGGTTGTGCGGAAAACTTCTTCCACGCCCCAAAAACACCCCGCGGCAAAAGTAGCTTTTTCTAACTTTTCTTGTTTCGGTTTTTCGAGTTTCTTAAATTTAAGCGCAACTGAATTAATGCAGTATCGCTTACCTGTAGGCAATGGGCCATCCTCAAATAAGTGACCTAAGTGCGCATCGCAGCGCGCGCAAGTAATTTCAATCCTATGCATTCCAAAACTATCATCAATTTTAGTCTTAACATTTAATTCTGAAACCGGCTGCCAGAAACTCGGCCATCCCGTGCCGGATTCAAATTTTTCCTCTGCCTTAAATAAATCTGTACCACAGCCAACACACTGATAAATGCCCGATTCCTTCGGCAGCTCGCAGCGTCCAGAAACCGGCTGCTCTGTTCCCTTAAGTCGCATCACTTTAAACTGTTCAGGCGTCAATATCTTTTTCCACTCAGCCTCGGTCTTATAAACCCTCTCTAACTCTTCCACATTACCCGTGGAAACATTAAAAATAGGTATCTTATTGATTTCGTTCTTAGGATTTTTCATTGTTCCCCCTAATAATAATGGGAATAAAAAAATGATTGTAAGCGCTGAACCATGGCTGTATAAAAACTTAATCATTATTCCGTGAAAGTTCTCTTTTTTAAATCTCTTATTATACCGAGTTTATTTTTTATTCCGTAAGAGCGATAAATGCACATTATAAAATGCAATACTGTAGGAAAAAATCCTTTTAGATTTAAGCCGAAAATTACACCACAAGACTTATTATTAGCCATAGGTATAATGTAACCTAAATCGCCAGGTGTGAATTTCTTTAGACTTATACCTTTTATGCTGTTTATTATATTGATAGCAACGCATTCACCTTGAGTAATGGCAAATTGCACGGCCATCCTTAAGGGGCTTTCATTATAAGCAAAGAGCGCCGTATCTCCTACTGCGAAACAATGATCATTTATCCGCAGATATTCGTCGACTTTAATTCTACCCTGCGGATTTTTTTCTAATTTTAAATTTTGGATAAACCCTGCAGTTCTTACTCCCGCAGACCAAATTACCAGGGCATTATTAAAACTTTTGCCCCCAGAAAGATTAACTCTACGTCCCTCAATCTTTCCAATCGTGCTGTCCAGGCAAACTTCCACATTCATTTTCTTTAAATTAATCGCCACGTAATTTTTCATCCAATCCGGCAGAGGTCCCAATATTGAAGGTAAGCGTTCCACGATCATTATCTTGCCATTTCTTTTAACCTTATCTAAATAAACCCTGAGATTAGTGGCTACTTCAATACCGGTATAACCACCTCCGCCGACGATAAAATTGTCAAAATCATTTTGCCTCAAAATATTAACTATCTTCTGTGCGTCATCCGCGCTATCTAAAGTTAAAGAGTTCTGTTTAATGTTATCGTTTCCGTAAAAGTTAGTTTCCGAACCACTGGCAATCACCAGATAATCGTAGCTTAAGGCTTGCGTTTTAGTCAAAACCTGCTTCTTATCCAAATCCATTGAGACCACTTCATCCCGGATAAATTTAAATCCCGCTTTACTGGACATATCTTCGATTTTATAGGCGAGAAATTCCGGATTAATCCCTCTTCCGATACAATCAGGCAGCATAGGCAGAAAATCAGTAGTTTCTTTTTTATCGATGAGGATGACATTAAGCTTTGGGTCGAATTTACAAAGCTTGCCTGCGGCGCTTAATCCGGCAAAACCGCCACCAATAATTAAAATCCTATTCATAGGATCGCTCCTAAAATTAAAACCAGGCTAACTAAAGACTGCACCACTATCGTCAACTTGGATGACTCGACCAGCCGTATTTTATCAAGCGAATTTTTATTTAAAATGATTGCCGCCTTATGCGCAGGGATAATAAATACAAAAGAAATTAACGCCAAGACGCTTAAATTCTCAAAAATAACATTTAATAATATTGACAGAAATGCCAGACCGATTAATAAATAATACAGTAAAAAGGCGCGCTCTGGCCCGGTAATACTTACCCAGGTAAATTTACCCGCTTTTTGATCATCGCTAAAATCCGGCAACTCATTGGCAAAAAGAATGGCAGTAGTGAGAAAACCAAAAGGCAATGAAAGCAGGAAACTCTTCAAATCGGGAAAAATCCCGGTTTGGATAAAATATCCCCCCATCACCAAGGCTGGGCCAAAAAGGATAAAGATAAAAAATTCACCACAACGATGATAAGAAAATTGTAGCGGCTTTTCCGAATATGACCAGCTTAAAATAATAATCGCCAGATATAACCCTATAACCGCTAAACGATTAAGAGCTATGGAAAGTAAAATAACCGAAACAGTTGCGATAATTGCAAAAAATATCGCTGCCTTAAGATAAAATCTCTCAGAAAAAATTCTTTCTTGAATTAGTTTTGATCCGCCAAAAAATTTATAAAAATTTTTATCCTGCCAATCCGCCCCACTCCTGGAATCAGCGTAATCATTAATCAGATTGGCACTTAAATGTGTTGCCGCTACCGCTAAAAATCCCAAGATAAAACCCATAAGATTAAAATTACGCCTTGCAATTAATGACCCGAATATAAATGGAAGAATGCTAGCGGAAAGAAACGGCAGTCTTAGTGCTCGGATAAGATTTGTTATCATATTTGTATTTGCGTTAAAACTATCTATATGTTAGGATTATACCATGATTTTAATAATAAAAAATAAGATTGAGCAAGAGCTTATCTCTTATATCCGCAACATAGATAAGTCATATTCCTTAAGTAAAATCTCGCCTCTGCTTTACGGCAGTATCCAGAATTTTCTTTCTCGTAAAGGAAAAAGGATTAGGCCGATTCTATTTGTTATAAGTTACCTTGGTTTTGCCAAAAAACCAGCTTCCGGTTTATACAGGAGCGCGGTATCTCTGGAACTTCTACACGACTTTATGCTTGTCCACGATGATATAATTGATAAATCCGCGACTAGAAGGGGCGCTCCATCGATGCATGAAATGTTAAATAAACATCTAGCAAATTATAAGAAGATTAAATTTACGGGTCAGGATTTAACTATTGTTATTGGCGATGTAATGTATGCCATGGCCTTGGAAGCCTTTTTATCAATAAAAGAAGATATGCAGCGAAAAGAAGCGGCCTTAAAAAAACTTATCCGGGCAGCTATTTATACCGGAAGCGGCGAATTCATCGAACTTTTATCCGGAGCAAAAAATATAGATAAAATATCTAAAGAGGATATCTATAAAATATACGACCTAAAAACTGCTAATTATACCTTTGCCACACCTTTGTGTATGGGTGCGCTTTTGGGAGGAGCAGAAAAAGAACAAGCAGATATAATTTTTAATTTAGGGATATATTTAGGGCGCGCCTTTCAAATAAAAGACGATTGTTTGGGTTTATTTGGTAAAGAACGCGAAACTGGAAAACCTAATCTCACCGACCTACAGGAGGCAAAAAAAACAATCCTTATCTGGTATGCTTATAATAAATCTCCGAAAAAACAAAAATTAACCATCAAGAGAATTTTCGCTGCAAAGAAGGTTGATAAAAACGATTTATTAACCATGCGAAGAATTGTATCGGAATCGGGAGCCCTGGAATACGCCGGGAAGGAAATTAATACCCTGATAAGGAAGGCAGAATCTTTAAATGACCGCTCTAAAATGCACCTACCATATAAAAATGCGCTTATTAACTATTCCAAAGAAATGCTCAAGCTTATTTAAATAATTTTACTATTAGTCCCTATCAAGACAAATAAATTTACACTTTCCATTTTTGATGTCCAGGGCTAATTCGTTCTGGGGATCGATCGCCAGCGCTTTATTCAAATATTCATCATATCTTTTACTGGCCCCCTTAATTTTATAAAGCTGACCCAACCTAACATAAGCATCGGCGAATAGTGGATCAATTTCAACTGCCTTCTTTAAATAAACTTCTGCTTTTTCTAGATCTCCCCCGACTAAAGCAGGCGCTAACAGATAGAAACTACCTAAACCAAATTTCACCCCGGCTGAGTCAGGTTGTAATTTCTCTGCTGCCCTTAAGCTCGGTAATACTGCTGTGCCATTAACAAGCTTTGAGATCGGACCGCCGTAGTGCGCAATCATGCCCTTAGTGCCTCCATATAACAGATGCGCCCGTACATGATTACTGCGGTCAACATTTTTTTCGCCCAACCCCAATACCTTGTTAGCCAATCTAACCGCTGCATTAAAATCCATCTGGTTGTACTTTATATAAGCCAGGGTTATAGAAGCCGCAGGAAAATCAGGATTTAATTTCAATACCTCGCTTAATAGCTCTTCGCTTTTCTTGAACTGATGCTGACGGCGTAGCACCTCAGCCACGCCCCATTTTGCCTCGATTGCCTTAGGGTCTAGGATTAAGACTTTATTAAAAGACTCTTCAGCTTCTTTATCTTTGTGTAAATTTAAATAAACCAAACCTAGAAGGTACCAATCGTCTATAGAATTAGGCTTTGCCTTGGCATCTGCTAAGGCATCTGATAAATTTAGATTATCTGCTTTTTCATGGAGCTTACTTGAATCTAAGCCGTAAGATAAATTTATCCCAAAAAACAGATAGATAACTAACAATAATGCTAATCTTTTTAGCATGCCTGCTCCTTTTTAAAATACTCCCAGAAGATTATGGTCAGGGTTACCATGCTAAAACCAAATAAAAAATCTTCTAAAGGAATACTACCTATTCTTAATCCCAAAAAGAATTGCGGTCGATACATTACAATTTGCTTACCAGTTAAATAACCGTTCACCAACATTTTAAAAAATAGAATTACCAGAATAAATACATAATATCCCTTTTTCTTAAGCAGGTTAATGTGACTAGCCTTATCTAAGTAGACAGTTAACAAAACCGCAACTATACCTAAGATGGTATACTCTTTCATTTAAATTTTCCCCTTAGATACTTAATCGCTTCCCAAGTGAAAATACAGCAAAAAGGTATAACCACAAAAAACAATACCTCTTCTAGAGGAAGGTTAATAATCCTAAAACCCCAGACGCCTCTTGGATTAAAATACCAATGGCCTCTGTATGTTGCGAATATATCCCAACTTCCAAAAATAATAACGATCAGAGATATGCTGATAAAA
Source organism: Candidatus Omnitrophota bacterium (assembly GCA_037134795.1). Classification (GTDB taxonomy): domain Bacteria; phylum Omnitrophota; class Gorgyraeia; order Gygaellales; family Profunditerraquicolaceae; genus UBA6249. The sequence goes on from JBAXLM010000041.1 coordinate 6,233, forward strand.
AGCGAACGGATATTTCGGTAAAATTTAAGCGATGGCCAGAAGCTTAAAGTAAAAGGCACAACTGCGGATAAAATTAATACTGCCATATATTTTGACATTACGCTTATATTGTATTGCAAACATTGTCTTTTTTAAAGTAAAATTTAGGTTTTGTTTTAGATTATTTGTTGTAAAATATGGACATGGATGGTTTCCTATTAGCAAAAGCGATCACCAAACATCACGCCAAAACATTCTATTTTGCTTCCCGATTTCTAAAATCAGATAAAAGAAATGCTACTTACATAGTTTATGCTATTTGCAGAATAAGTGATGAAATTGTAGATAATACAACCGGATACTCCTGCGAGAAAAATCTTGAGAAACTAGAAAAAAATATTACTGACGCATATAATCAGGATATCTTGGATGATGCTATTTTATCGGCATTTCGCCAAACTATAAGAAAATACAAAATACCTAAGCAATGCTTCTTAGAGCTGATTGCCGGCATGTATCTTGATTTGAAAAAAAACCGCTATAATAATTTTCCCGAATTATCAGACTACTGCTATAAGGTAGCCGGAGTAGTAGGCCTAATCATGCTACAGATATTCGGCTATAAAGATACCCGGGCGCAAAGCTACGCTATTGACCTGGGAATAGCAATGCAACTAACCAATATACTTCGAGACATAAAAGAAGATTATTTAAGAGGGAGGATTTATTTACCTGAAGATGAGATGAAAAATTTTAACGTGACGGAATCCGATATATCCGCCGCTAGGGTAAACGATAATTTTAAGCAATTATTAAAGTTTCAAATAGCTAGGGCAAAAGAATATTACAAAAAAGCTCAATCCGGCATACCCTTGATTGCAGACATAAATTGCCGCTTTGTTGCCTGCGCCATGACAAATATCTACTCGGGAATATTAAACGCAATAGAAAATAATAATTACGATGTCTTTACAAGGCGCGCGCACGTCAGCACGCTAGGTAAGATAACCACAGTTTTAAAAATTATACTGAAAGGCGATTACCGATGAAAATAAATCTAGCTAAATCAGCCGGTTTCTGTTTTGGCGTAAAAAGGGCAATTGACATCGCTTATAAAACGCTAGCCAGCCATAAAAACGTGTACATGCTAGGTGACATAGTTCACAATGAAGAAGTGGTGAAAAAACTCGAAAATGCCGGGATAAAAAAGAGCGGCAAGCTGACGTGCGGCAAAAATAAGATATTTTTGATCCGCGCTCATGGCGCCAGCCTTACTCTCATGAATAAAGCTCATAAGCTAAACTATGAAGTCATCGATGCCACCTGTCCCATGGTCAAAGAGATTCATAATATCGCCAGTCAGGCCGAATCAAAAGGTTATACAATTATCGTCATCGGAGAGAAAGAACATGATGAAGTGCGCGGGATAATAGGACAACTAAAAAGAAAGGCCCTGGTCATTTTTAGCCCCGAAGACATACCTTGGAAACAAATCAAAAAAATAAAAAAAGCGGCTGTTGTGGTACAGTCCACCCAAAATATTGAGAAAGTAACGGAAATCGTAGACATCTTTAAACCTCTGATCAAAGATTTAAAATTCTTTAATACTATCTGCCAACCAACTCGGATAAAACAAAAAGAGATGCATTGTATGCCTTTAGAGAATGACATGATGATCATCATCGGCTCAAAATCCAGCGCTAATACTAAAAGGCTATACGAAATCTCAAAATCACTTAACGATAGAAGTTATTGGGTCCGATCAAAAAAAGATATAAAGCCTGTTTGGTTTAAAGGGGTGAATTCGGTGGGGATTACTGCAGGGGCATCGACTCCGGATGAGACCACAAAAGAAATCATCGCCTACATAAAAAAGATAACTTAAACAACCCTCCTATTTCGCCTTACCTGTAATCAAATCCGCAACAATCCGGGAACCGGCAATTACTACCGGTAACCCTCCTCCCGGCTGAGTACTAGCTCCCACAAAGTATAGATTTTTGATTTTGCGGTCAAAATTAACCGGCCTGAAAAAAGCGCTCTGCATCAGGTTATGCGCCAGGCCAAAGGTAGCACCGTATTTGATATTATAGCGGCTAATGAAATCCTTAGGATAAAATCTATGTTCGACCTCAATTAAATCTTCCACCCTCCTGCCTAATTTTTCGCTGATTTTATCAAAAATAATATTACGCAATCTCTCTTCATAAACAGAAATATCTTCTTTATTTTCTTCTAGATTGGCTACCGGAATAAGGATGTAAAATATCTCCTTGCCTACAGGCGCTAAAGAGGCATCGGTTACAGTAGGCACATGCACATAAAACGACGGATCTTCAGGCATTACTTTTTGTTCAAATATCTGTTTCAGGTTTTTTTTCAGGTCCTTTGAAAAAAATAAATTGTGGTGGGCAAGCCCATTTACCTTCTGCTTTAACCCCAGATAAATCAGATAAACCGAACAAGAATACTTATAATTGGGTATACGCCTTCCCAGAAGCTGACTCTGCGCATAAGCGTAATCGGCATTCACCACTACTTTATCAAAAAACTCTTCCCTGCTTTCTAATTCCAAAATCAACCCATTCTTTTTGGGTTTTATCTTTTTTATTTCCGAATTATAATGGAATTGACAGCCAAATTTTTTAGCCATCTTTTCTAATGCCAGAGGAATCTGATACATGCTTCCCATAGGATGAAATATTTTTTGCACGTGATCTGTATAACTAATGATGCTATAAAAAGCCGGGGCATTAAACGGCGAAACCCCCATAAACATCGCCTCAAAAGTAAAGGCATAACAGAGCTTGTCGGTTTTAAAGAATTTTTTTGCCAGACCCCAATAAGATTCTAATCCCCGGATTTTCCCCAGCAGACCGAAGTAACGAGGATTAAACACTGCTGCTGGCGTAAAACAATCGTAAAGCAACGGCCTTACAGCATTGTATATCTGCGTGGTCTCTTTTATAAAACCATCAAAACCTCTACTGCTGCCTCTTTCTATCTTCTCAATTTCATCCTTGGTTTTTGCGCTGTCTTTATAAACCGTAAGCGAATCTCCATCAGGATAGAAAATTGTATAGCTAGGATCGATTGCCCGTAAGTTTAGGTATTCTTTTAAATCTTCGCCACAGTAAGAGAAAACCTCCTCAAAAAAATCCGGCATCAAGACAAACGAAGGTCCCATATCAAATTTAAAACCTTTATCTTCAAGTAAATGGTTGCGTCCGCCGCATTCACCCAGCTTCTCAAAAATATCAACAGAATATCCCTGCTTGGCTAATCGGGCAGCAGTAGCCAACCCTCCCACTCCCGCTCCTACTATAGCTATTTTTTTATTCATGTTTTTCCCAAGATTCTCTACTGCCTTTGGTCGAAATAAATAAAGGATGTAATTTAATTTTTTTTATTTTAAAAATTATATTAAAACTTTCTTTATCTCTCTTCTTCAGTTTTGAGGCCAGATGTTTGATCTCAAAACTAATTTGTCCTTGTGATACCTTAATAGGTTTAATATTTTTATTAATCCTGGATATCTTATCTTTTTTAAAACTGTAACCCCTTCTTCTGCTTTCCTTATAAATACCATATAGATAGAATCCTATTGCCCCAATGGGGCTTGAATGTTGTTTGAATCTCTCAAGTTGCGGATGCTTTTTATATCCCTTTGTTCTGTTGAAAAGGACTTTTTGGGCAAGTAATGACTCTCTCCAGAGTGCCAACAAACCTTTTCTGTCCAGATACTTCGGGTGTATAGTCCATAATCTCATCTTATAACACAGTGCAATCTTTTGCTAATAGCATAGCCTTAATCTACCTATTAATGGGCATTATATAACAATGGATGTTTTAATCAACACTTGTATTAATAAAAGAATAAGTAATCTTTACTCTTCAAGAAATATTCCCTTTCAAGGCGCCCAGAAATACGGCGCGGCAGAAAAACTCTCTGTATACAGACGCCCTAAGCGCCATTTACTAGAGATAAATTCTGCCAATTTCCTAGTAAATGGCTTTTCTACGGATTACTACCAACCGATAAATTGCCAATAAACCATTTACTACGCATAGTGCCAATCAGAGATGAATTGGCTATTTTAGAGAATTTTTGAATAGTTTTGGAGAAATTTTACACACAGGTATTGCGGATTATATTTC
>JBAXLM010000042.1:0-10353 GCA_037134795.1 Candidatus Omnitrophota bacterium
GTTTTTATCCTTGAAATCATTTGCCTGGGCGTGTCTTGTGTGATAATATACTTGTTTATTGGAGCTATACTATAAAGAGGAGGGTTAAGATGGATTGGAAGGTGTTTGTTGCTACTTTTGGAGCAGTATTTTTCGCGGAATTAGCCGATAAGACCCAGCTTGTGGGTATTGGCATGGCGGCTAAAACCGGTAAACCTGTCTCTGTATGGTTAGGCTCAGTAAGTGCTTATATCATTGTTACAGTGATTTCGGTTTTTTTAGGTGCGCTGATGGCTAAATTTATCAAACCGGAGTTGATTCGCTATATTGGCGCATCCCTCTTTATTATTATTGGAACTTTAATGTTGCTTAAGGTAATCTAAAAGGCTAATGTTGCGTAGATTAGAAGAGTATATTTGTGATTTAGTCACCAATAAGATACAGGGGCCAATGGCTGTATTTTTAAGGGGATTTTTATTTCTTCTTTCTCTTATTTATGGTTTAGGGGTAATTATTCTGGCGTTTCTCTATCGTCTAAAACCCGCGCGGTTTCATGCTTTAGTAATTAGCGTAGGTAATATTACTCTAGGAGGTACAGGCAAGACTACTTTTGTGGAGTATTTATCCGCTAAGCTAATCTCAGCAGGCAATAAAGTTGCAGTGTTAAGCCGGGGTTACAAAAGAGACCTGCGCAAGCCAGGTTCACAAGGCTTAGGAGATGAACCGGTAATGTTGCAAAGAAAATTTCCGCAGCTGTTTGTAGTTGTTGATAAAAATAGGGTAAGGGGCGCCAAGCGCGCGATTAAAGATTACGCAGTAGATACGCTGCTATTAGACGATGGTTTGCAGCAATGGCGGATATTTAAAGATTTAGAAATAGTTACTATTAATGCGCAAGATCCTTTTGGCAATGGCTTATTATTGCCCAGAGGTTTTTTACGCGAGCCATTAACTGCTTTAACGCGGGCGGATATTTTTGTGTTGACTCAGGTTGACCTGGTTTCTGATACAAATCTTTTAACCGCTAAATTAAAAAGCATAAATTCCCGGGCTTTAATTGTAGAGTCAGTGCATAAGCCTGTGGGATTTACAAGCGTAGATAAGGCAAATGAATTTTTAACTTTGGATGCTTTGCGCGGTAAACAAGTAGCAGTATTCTCCGGCATAGGAAACCCGCAAGGCTTTGAAAGTTGCTTATTTGCTTTGGGGTTACATATTGGAAAGACATTCAGGTTTGCTGATCACCATGATTATGCCCAGGCAGATATTAACGAAATTATAAAAGAAGCCAAGCAAAGAAATTTAGAGGCTATTATTACTACGCAAAAAGATGCTGTAAAGGTCAGGGAATTAGCCATCCAGGGCGCTGGTATATTGGCTTTAGATATAAAACTTAGTATAACTAAAAATGAAGCAGAATTTAATCGCAGATTACTTAAGCTGTGCTCTGTTTAGGGTAGCAAGTTTTTTTACTTATTTGCTACCTTTAACCGTCAGCCTTTTTATGGGAAGGAGGCTGGGGGACCTTATTTATTTTTTTGATCGACGGCATCAGTCTGTTGCCTATGCGAATATTACGAAATCAGTAGCTGATAAAAATGATATTAAATCAGCTTCAAGGATTACGCGTAAGGCTTACCAAGCATTTGGCCAGAATCTCATTGAGATATCGATTATCCCGCGCATAAATAAAGAGTATCTTGAAAAGTATATTAATATTGAAAATAAAGATTATATCGAGGCAGCTTTTAAAAGAGGCAAAGGTGTAATCTTTTTAGCTGTGCATGAAGGAAATTGGGAGCTTTCTAATGTTATTTGCGCTACCTTAGGTTTTCCTTTTATTTTGTTTATCCGTGACCAAGGTTTTCCGCGGCTAAACGCTTTACTTAACTCTTATCGTCTCAAATTAGGGGCTAAGATCATCCATAAAGAAGCTGGAGTGCGCCAGCTAATTGAAGTGCTTAAGGGTAATCAGTCGATCGGGATGATGATGGATCAGGGGGGTAAAGCCGGTGAGTTGGTAAAATTTTTTGGTAAAGAGGCTTCCATGTCAATAGGGGCAGTAAAGCTGGCATTAAAATATGATTGTTCTATTATCCCGACTTTTTATACTCGCGTTAAAGGGCCAAACGCCAAAGTAATCCTGGATCAGGTTTATACAGTAACGAAAACTAATGACCCTCAAAAAGATTTAATGGATAATCTGCAGAAGTTGACTAATATCTATGAAAAATATATTCGGCAATATCCGCATGAATATCTCTGGACTTATAAAATATTCAAATACGGTAAAGAAAGACAGATTTTGATTCTTTCTGACGGTAAAACAGGGCACTTGCGCCAGTCTGAGAGCGCGGCTAAGTTAATTATTCAGCAGCTGGCTAATCGGGGAATAAAAACTAATTTAAATATCCAGGAAGTAAAATTTCGCAGTAGCGTATTCAGGCATATTTTTAGTTTGTTGATTATTCTAAGCGGTAAATATCCATCCCATGGTTTTTTGTTTTGGTTGCGTAAGGCTTTAACCGGTGGCTCCTGGCAGGGTTTAATGAATTGTAAACCGGATATTATTATTTCTACCGGTGGAAAATTAAGCGCGATAAATTATTTCCTGTCTAAAGAAAATCAGGCGAAATCTGTTGTTTTGATGCGCTCGGCCTTATCAGATTTAAAGAAGTTTGATCTAAAGATTATTCCTAAGCATGACCGGCCACAAGGCCGTAGTTTGGTTTCCAACACGGTAATCACTGAAGGCGCGCTTAATTTAATTGATCCGGATTATTTAAATGAAAAATCAGAAAAATTAAGAAAATCAGGCCTTATCAAAGGCGCGCTATCTTCTTTAGCTATCGGGGTGTTAATTGGAGGAGATAGCAAAGGTTTTTCTATCAGCATAGAGGTAATTACCCAGGTTATTCTTCAGCTTAAAAAAATAGCTGAAGAATTAGATGCGGATATTCTGCTTTCTACTTCCCGGCGCACTACAGGAAGGATAGAAAAAGTAATTAAAAGCCAGCTAGCTAATTATTCGCGCTGTAAACTTTTGGTTATTGCCAATGAGAATAATCATCCTGATGCTGTTGGCGGGATATTAGGAATAAGCAATATTATCATTAGTTCGCCGGAGAGTATCTCGATGGTCTCGGAAGCAGCAGCCAGCGGGAAATATGTGTTTGTATTTAAGATGGGTAGGCTGAGCAGGAAGCACCGGTATTTTTTAAGGAATTACCAAAATAAAGGTTATATATATTTAAAAACAATCCAAGATTTAACTTTTAGTATGAAAGAAATATGGCGCAATAAGCCTGAAATAATTTTGTCGAAGGATAACTTAAAAGTGGCAGAGGGGTTAAATAAAATATTATGAAGATTTTACAAATATTACCTGAACTTAACGTAGGCGGGGTGGAAACTGGCACGCTAGATTTATCCAAATATCTGGTACGCCTGGGGCATAAGGCAGTAGTGGTTTCTGCCGGTGGCTCCCTAGTTTCTGAACTTGAGGCAAGTGGCGCTAAACATTATACCCTGCCTGTACATAAAAAATCCATTATCTCGGTGTTTAAATTAATCCCGCAATTAGCTGAAATAATCAAAAAAGAGGAAATTGACATAGTGCATGCTCGTTCCAGGGTGCCTGCTTGGATTGCTTATTTTGCCTGTCGAAAGACCAAAGCAGTGTTTATTACTACTTGCCATGGTTATTATAAGATGCACCCTTTTAGCTTGGTTATGGGTTGGGCAAAGAGGGTAATTGTTTTAAGCAATGTAATTGCCAGGCATATGATTGAAGATTTTGCTGTGCCTCATGAGCGCATTAGGCTTGTGCCGCGTAGTGTAGATTTAGAGAGATTCAAATATCTTGACCCTAAACTTAAACGTAAAGAAGATTTTAATATTGGGATCATCGGCAGGATTACTCCTTTAAAGGGGCATTTACATTTTATTAAAGCTATGGCGCGTATCTCGCGTTTGGTGCCGCGCCTAAAGATTTGGATTGTAGGAGATGCCCCGGCATCTAAGGAGGCGTATAAAGAAGAGGTGCAAGTTTTAGTGCGTAGGCTTGGGCTTTGGCATTGCACGGAATTTTTGGGTACGCAACGCGATATTCCCGGGATATTAGCGCATCTGGATCTGGTGGTTTTAGCAACCACCACGCATGAGGCATTTGGACGGGTAATTATTGAGGCCCAAGCAGCAGGTGTTCCTGTTGTGGCTACTCAAGTCGGGGGGGTAGTTGATATTATTGAGGACGGTAAGAATGGTTTTTTAGTCCCACCAGCTGATCCTAAAAGTATGGCTGATGCAATAATGCGTGTTTTTAAGGATGTTGGATTAGCTAAAGAAGTAGCAGAAAATGCTTATACTAAAGTCAAAGAAAAATATAATATAGAGTTAATGGTTAAGAATACTTTAGATGTTTACCGTGATGCCTTAAGTAATTTTAAGATTTTGATAATTAAGCTCAGCTCTTTGGGGGATATTATCCTTTCCACGGCTGCTTTAAGAGCTATACGGGAAAAATTTTCTCATGAGAATTTTAAGATTAGTTTTTTGATCGGCGAAGAATCTAAAGACATGCTTTTAAGAAGCCCGTATATTGATGAATTATTGGTTTGCGACCTAAAAAATAAAGACAAAGGATGTAAAGGCTTGCGGAGTATTGGCCGGATTTTGCGGAAGAAGAATTTTGATATAGTCATTGATCTGCAAAATAGCCGAGCAAGCCACGTATTATCTTATTTATCCGGTTGCATTAATCGCTACGGTTATGATAACAAAAAATTTTCCTGCCTGCTCAACCATAGCATTCGAGATGAAAAACCTCCGATGGATCCGGTAACGCATCAATTCCGAGTTTTGAAAATGTTAGGGATAGATCTTTTGGATAATTCACTTGAACTTTGGCCTTCCCTGGAGGATGTTAAGCATGTGGAAGATCTTCTGAATGCCCAGTGGCTTCCTGAGGCGCAGAAGATCGTGGGGATTAATATCAGCGCTTCTAAAAGATGGAGTACAAAACTTTGGCCGCGTGAATATTTGATGCAGCTCTGCGTTGAGTTGGGCTTCCGGGATATTCGCGTAGTGGTTACCGGGACAGCTGATGATTTAGTTTACGCGAATATGCTTATAAACTCACTTAAAAATACCAAGATTATCAATACCTGCGGCAAAACTACTGTGAATGAGTTAGCGGTTCTAATAAAAAAATGTAATGTGTTTATTTCAACTGATTCATCTCCACTTCATATTGCATCCGCAGTAGGTACTCCTTTTATTGCGCTTTTTGGCCCAACGGATGCGCGCAGGCATTTGCCCCCGAGCAAAAATTATATTGTAATTAATAAAAATTTAGAATGCAGCCCTTGTTATAAAACTAAGTGTCGCAGTAAGCGTTGTATGACTGAAATTACGCCTAATGAAGTGCTTGCGGCGCTGGAGAAATTAATTAAATGAAAGTACTTTTTATCGCTAACCATCTTAATGTAGGCGGGATATCCAGCTATTTGTTTACTTTGGCTAGCGGCCTTAAATGTAAGGGCCATAATGTTTATGTTGCTTCTAGCGGCGGGGATTGTGTTGATAAATTTGAGAAGGCAGGAATCAGGCATATCCGGGCGCCCTTACAAACAAAAAGTGAGGTCAGCCCGAAGATCATTTTCAGTTTTTTCAAATTAAATATTCAAATAAAGAAACTCGGTATAGATTTATTGCAAACCAATAGCCGCACTACTTTAATTTTAGGTAATTTATTAAGCCGAAGCAATAAAGTCGCGCATGTTTTTACCTGTCATGGTTTTTTTAAACCAAAGTTATCCCGTAAGCTTTTTCCTTGTTGGCCCAGAGTTGTAATTGCCATAAGCCAACAGGTAAAAGAGCATCTAATTTATGATTTTAAGTTAAGCGAGGAAAAGATAAACGTAATAAATAATGGCATAGATACAGAAAGCTTTGGAGATTTTTCAGGTAGGCAAAAATCTAGAGAAGTATTGGGTATAAAAGATGATTTTTTAGTGGGGATTATTGCCCGTTTATCTGATGTTAAAGGCCATACCTATCTTTTACAAGCGATGCAAACAGTGATAAAAAGTTTTCCATTAGCCAAACTGCTTATTGTAGGTGAAGGCAAGATGAAGCAAGCTCTGGTTCGAGAAGTGGATGTTTTAGGTATTAAACAAAATGTTATATTTTTGCCGGAAGCAAAAAACACTCAAGAAATACTGGCGGCAATGGATGTATTTGTTATGCCTTCATTGCAGGAAGGCTTAGGTTTGGCGCTTATGGAAGCAATGGCGCAAGGTTTAGCAGTTGTGGGCTCGGCAGTGGGCGGAATTAAAACTTTAATTCAAGATGAGGTTAATGGTTTATTAGTTCAGCCGTCTGATGCCTTAGCAATAAGTGCGGCTATTATTAAGTTATTTAATAATAGCTCGCTACGTCAAGACTTAGGAAAGAACGCGCGTAAATTTATTATAGATAATTTTTCACAAAGTAAGATGGTGGATGCTACGGAGAGGGTTTATCAACAATGTTTAAGAAAGTAAGATTAATAGTCATTCTTAGTATAGTTATTATTACCGGTACTTTTGTTTGTATGCGTTTTTTATATATAGTTCCGGTAATTGCGTATCACTCGATCAATCCGAAAACTGATCCGGTGATGTATAGATTGATAGTTTCTCCGCAAGCCTTTGAAAGACAGATGCAATTCTTAAAAAGGCATCGCTATAATGTGATTTCTTTAGAGGCATTAGGCCGCTTGATGCAAAATAAAGAAAAGTTTCCTTCGAAGACTGTAGCTATAACCTTTGACGATGGCTATAGGGATAATTATATTTATGCCTATCCGGTTTTAAAAAGATTAGGGTTGCCTGCAACAATATTTGTTATTTATAATGAAGTAGGTAGGCCGCAAAATGACCGTTTAAGTTGGGATGAAATTAAAGAGATGCAAGATTCAGGTTTAATTACTATTGGCAGCCATACTTTGGGAGCCCAGCCTTTGGTTGACATAAAATCTGAAGAGGAGCTAAGAAGGCAAATTATTGATTCTAAGAAGATGTTTGAGGAAAAGCTTAAAACCCCAGTGAATACTTTCTGTTATGTAGGAGGTATGTTTACTCCTCATATAAAGGAGCTGGTAAAAGAGGCAGGTTATAAATATGCTGTATCTACGACTTTGGGAAGAAGATATTCTAACCAAGATGTATATGCTATTAAAAGAGTGCGCATCTCGCCTCCATCAGATAATCTTTTTGATTTCTGGATAAGGACTAGCGGTTTTTATAATTCATTCCGCAAGCATGAAAATAAATGAGTAAAGTATATTCTGCAAAACGCATCCTTATTTTTAACGTTAATTGGTTAGGAGATGTTTTATTTTCTACCGCTGCCATCCGTAATATCCGCAGGAATTATACTTCTAGCTATATTGTCTGTGTTATCCCAAGCCGTTGTTATCCTATATTAAAAGGTAATCCTTATTTAGATGAGGTGATTATTTTTGATGAGCTTGATCGGCATAAAGGGGTTTTAGCTAAACTAAACTTTGTAAGTTTACTTAAGAGTAGGAAATTTGATATGGTGTTTTTGTTACATCGCTCATTTAGCCGCGCACTTATCTGCCGCCTGGCAGGTATCGCAGAAAGAATCGGCCATATAACTAAAAAGCGCGCTTTCCTTTTGACTAAAAAAATCGTGCCTCCTAAAAAAGATTCTTTGCACCGTATAGATTATTATCTGGATGTTATTGAGAAAGCAGGTTTACGCGTAGAAGATAGGTATTTAGATTTCACTTTTACTTGCGAAGATAAAAATCACGTAGATGATTTTTTAACCCTCAATGCTGTGAATAAAGATGACCTCCTGATAGCAGTTAATCCCGGGGGCAACTGGATACCTAAGCGTTGGCCAAAGGAATATTGGGCGCAGTTGTCGGATAACTTAATTAACCAGCTTAAAGCAAAAGTAGTTATTACCGGCAGTATCTCAGATTTACCATTAGCTAATCAGATTAAAGAGATGATGCGGCAGAAGCCGTTGGTTGCCTGCGGGGTTTTTAATATAAAGCAGTTAGGGGCGTTGGCAAAATTATCAGATTTGTTTATTACAGCTGATACCGGCCCCTTACATATTGCTAATGCTGTGGGCGCAAAAAAGATAATTGCGATTTTTGGGCCGACAGCTAAAGAGATTACCGGGCCGTATCCAGTAACTAATACTGTCATTTTGCAAAAAGATGTGGGATGCATAATACCATGTTATAAAGTGCATTGTCAGGATAACCGGTGTATGAAGGCAGTTACTCCGGATGATGTTTTAGCCGAAGCTAAGAAAGTTTTACGTAAATGAAGATTCTTTTTGTTACCTTAAGTAATATCGGGGATTGCATCTTAACTCTTCCGGTTTTAGACCTGTTACGCGTTAAACACCCGCAAGCTAAGATTACTTGTCTTGTGCCTGATCGGCCCAAAGAAATATTTATTAATAATCCGGTTGTAGATTCAGTAATTATTTTTGATAAGCACGCTAAATTAAGGGAGAAGATTAAGTTATTCTTTTCTTTGAGCAAGGAAGGGTTTGATGAAGTTATCGACCTACGCAATAGTTTTTTCGGTGCTTTCTTGCCGGCTAAGAAAAGGAGTTCGCCAATGCGGCGGATTCCTAAGCAGATTAAACATATGAAGGATAGGCATTTGTTCTGGGCTAATCTTTTGAGTAGTTCTTTAAAACGTGAGGAAGCCCTCTCATTAAATATTTCGGTTTCTGATAAGCAATTTATTCATGGGATATTAAGTGAGAATAAAATTAATTGCGCTAAACTAATCGCACTGTCTCCCGGAGCAAGAAGCCAATTTAAACGTTGGAGTAAGCAGAGCTTTAGCCAGCTTTGTAAAATGTTTATCCAGCAAGGCTGGGAGGTTATTTTAGTCGGTGATGCAACAGATCAGCCTATATGCAGTTATATCCAAAAAGATTGTTCAGGGAAGACTTTAGATCTTAGCGGCAAAACTACTATAGGGCAGCTAGCTGCTTTATTAACTAGCGTGCAACTTTTGATCACTAATGATAGTGCGGTAATGCATCTAGCGAGTTATTTGAATATTCCGGTTGTAGCGATCTTCGGCCCTACGGATGAAGTTAAATATGCACCCTGGTCAGAAAAGAGCGTAGTTATTAAGAAAAATATTTTTTGCCGTCCTTGTGAGAAAGCGCAATGTCGTTTTGGTACACTGGCATGTTTGACGAGTATAAACCCGGAGGATGTTTTTAATCAGGTGAATTTATTAATGTTAGATAAGTCTGCGTTTGAAAAAGATAATAAAAAGCTCAGTAGGATTCTTATTGTGCGCACTGACCGTATCGGGGATGTGCTCTTGTCTACACCGGTAATTAAGGCTTTAAGACAGTTTTATCCTCAAGCATATATATCGATGATGGTTGCTCCGCATGCCTTGGAAATTATCGAAGGTAATCCTTATTTGGATGAGGTTATTGTTTACGATAAGGATGGTAAACATAAAAGTTGGCTACGTTCGCTTAAATTTGCCAGCAGGCTTAAAAAAAAGAAGTTTGATTTAGCAGTAATTTTGCATCCGACTAACCGCGTGCATTTATTGGCCTTTTTAGCCCGAATTCCTAAGCGTTTAGGGTATAACCGTAAATTAGGTTTTTTGCTTAATGAAAAAAAAGAACATAAAAAGCAAGAGGGGCTTAAGCATGAGGCAGAATATAATTTAGAGTTGCTTAAAGATCTAGGTATCGCAGGTAGGCATACTGAACTATATATTCCTATAAAAGCGGAATCAGAAAAGTGGGTTAATGATCTTTTTGAAAGAGTTGGGATCAGCCCGAATGATAAATTATTAGCGATTAACCCCGGGGCAAGTTGTCCTTCCAAGCTTTGGCCGCTAGAGCGTTTTGCTGAAGTTGCCGCTAGATTATCCAGAACACATAATCTAAAAATATTAATTTTAGCTGGGCCCAAGGATATGTTTTTAGCAGAAAAAATCGCTTTGCATCAGGAACTTAAGGGTAAAGCAATCAATCTCGCGGGTAAAACCTCAATAAGCCAGTTAGCCAGTATTCTTAAAAGATGTGCGTTGTTTATTTCTAATGATTCTGGCCCGGTGCATATTGCTTCCGCGGTAGGCACGCCAGTTATTTCGGTTTTTGGCCGCAATCAACCAGGACTTAGCCCTAAGCGTTGGGGGCCATTAGGCAAGCGTGATCGATATTTACATAAAGAGGTAGGCTGTATTCAATGCCTAGCGCATAATTGTCAAAAAGAATTTGCCTGTCTTAAAGCCATTAGCGTTGAGGATGTTGTTCTAGCAGCCGAATCGACTTTAAAATGCCTCTGCTAGTTTTCTC
>JBAXLM010000043.1:0-10290 GCA_037134795.1 Candidatus Omnitrophota bacterium
GGTTTCTATACTGAATTATCCCTGATTGTGGCTTTGTAGTTTTAATAAAAATAGCCATGATCACGTCAAGTAATCATGGCTATTTGCCTATCTCATACTACCAAAATCTCTTCTTTTAACGGCCTTCGTTCTTACGCTTTGAATAACAATCTTTGCAATATATCGGACGGTCATCTCTAGGTTTAAAAGGGACTTCGCATTCTTTCTTGCATTCTGCGCAAATCGCCTTGTGCATCTCCCGTGGCCCTCCGCTATATCCACCGCCACCTTGATATCCCATGTTTCCTCCTTTTTGTTTTTGTTAAAGACTTTAGATGATTATAAGGCTTTTAAAAAAGAATTCAAGTGTTTCTTTATGCTACAGATGTGCCCTCGCCAGATACCTGCCCGGGCTCAAGCTTGACCCCCATCGTTTCTTTCTCCAGCTTTCTTTGCTTCTTTTCCTCTTTTTTCTTTTTCTGTGTTAATTCTTTCTGATACTTTTTATATGAATAATTTTCTCTTGCCAACGTATCCTCCTTTTATCCTCACCCCATCCTGCATAACAATAACTACTATATTACAATATCAAGCTATTCTGCGCTACGTTTTGCCGTGTTAAGATTGGTAACTCTTATAGCTTTTAACCCGCTTAATCCGTCATCATAATAAGTAACTGTGACTGGATCAGACTCCTCAATATCAGAAAGAGCTATCTGTCCCGCTCCACAGGTAAGCTTAGCATCACTAGGGACAATTATGTCTATCTCGTCCATATCAGAACTATAAAGTTGGAAATAACGCACAGTAATAATTGATTTTACCCAATCTGTATCCGTCACTGTTCCGGAGATAGTTTTTCGATCATCATCAGATGCCCAGCCAAAAGTTGTCATCGTACAGCTAAGAATAAAAAGAACTACGCAAAATATCCGAGGATTCAACATAACTTCTCCTTTCAATTAGATATTATTATATTAAATATTATATATGCATTGGCTTATTTTTACAATAATTTAATTAACTACCTTGGGATAACTAATCTGAACTACCAATATCCTCGTTCCATAATTCGGGCTTGGCCTTAATAAAATCTGACATCAGGCGGATACATTCTTCGTTCTGCAATACCTCAACTTTAACCCCACGCAAGCGAAGCCATTCCTCCTCGCCCATAAAAGTACGGTTCTCGCCAACGACCACCTTTTGGATGCCATAGAGAACAATAGCACCGCTACACATCGGGCAAGGTGAAAGCGTAGTGTACAAAACTGATGCTCGATAAACCTGCGCCGGTTGTCTCCCGGCATTTTCCAATGCATCCATCTCGCCATGTAAAATAGCGCTTCCTTGCTGCACTCGCTGATTATGGCCGCGGCCGATAATCTTTCCTTTATAGACAACCACCGAACCGATGGGAATCCCGCCTTCTGCTAATCCCTTTTTCGCTTCTTCCAACGCTGCTACCATGAAAATATCCATCTGTTTCCTCGCAATTTAATTAGTGTATCCGATTTATAAATAATAGCTTACTTCTTATTAAAAATACGGCTTTTCATAACCATTGTATAGCCATATCCTCCTGTGTCTTTAATTTTAAGAGGTAGGCGGTCTGCATCTTGGCTAATCCAGATTTCAAACTTATGCGGGGAGCTAGTAAAATGATAAGCTCTAAACTTTCCTGCCGGAACCACAATTTCATCAATAGACACAAGAGAAATTTTATAAGTACTCGGTAAATTAACAGTAAAAGACCATCCTGGTTCTAAAACATCTATAGTACGCAGATAAAACGGAAGCAGGATTGCATTATTAATTGGCCCGGCTGCCTGAAAACTATATTCATTGACTATCCTTTTATCTACGTACTTTTTGATATGTAAAGAAAAGGTCTCAAGAGTATATTCTTCAACTAAATACTCTTTGCTAAATAAAAACGATATATCTCGCTGGACTCTTTTTGGCAATAATGTCTTGGGATCACAATATATTTTCTCTAGATCACTAAAACCTATAGTATCGGTTTTAAACGTAACTAACTTTACTGCTTTGCCCTCAAGAACAACGATCCCCATGTCATTATACTCAGCAGTACCTAGAGGAGATATTGCGTATGTAATCTTTTCTCCGGTATAATCAGTGGCTATAGCTACTTTAAACCAACTCACTAAAACCAGTAAAAAAACAACCTGAGCAAAAAATCTTTTTTTAAAATAAGTAATCTGTATCATACCTTTGATGTGCCTTTTCGCGCCTTAATTCGTCTCATTACAAACCAAAACGTAATAAAATAGAATGCTACCGCTAACGCTAAACCCAAGATTAGGCTACCGATAAATAGAGGATAATAAAAATTCAGTATGGTCTTATAAGAAAAATGTTTAAAGGTTTGCCATTGAAGCGGCGGGTAATTATTACCGAAAACCATTCTTCCTATATTATAACCTCCCCAGGTAATAAAGGGAAACGTAAGCGTTGTAGAAATATTAGTGCCGAGTAAAATAGCGAATTTATTAACACGCCTGATTAATAATGCCGCGATTATAACCATGATCGTATGAAAACCATACAATGGCGTTATGGCAATAAATACACCGATGGCAACCCCTAATGCGATCTCAGGAGGCGAGTTATTAAGCCTTAAAAGCCGAAGAAAACGTTCCTTTAATGTCAGCTTCTCCAAGAAATCCCTCTTAAAATTGTTTACCAAAAATATAAAAATTAATTTCTTTGCCTAAATACGCCTTGAGATAGCTTCTCTTGCCTTGGAAAAGAACGGTAAAACCCATTTTGATAAAGAAATTTTTTCCACCTTCTGAAAAAGTACCAAAATGCACTCCGCCTACACGCTGATCTTTTAAATACGCTTCAAAGGTTTTAATAAGCCTCTCTCCGATTCCGCCCGCCCTATAACCTGATTCAATATTAATGTGTAGCATCGCGGGAAATTTTTTTGAAAAATCCGGTACAGAAAACTCACCCTTACAGGCGCTCTTTAAACAATAAAATAAAAATCTTAAATTTACAATATTTAAAAAAATTCCTCTTCGCAGAGCTCTCCAGATTAAACAAGGAAAAATCTTTTTGCTACTAATACGCTCCATAGCAGAAGCATCTTTTGTCCCTATGATATACCCCACTACCCGGTTTTCCGCGATAGCAACAAAACAAGATTCAGGTTCATAATTAGTGTAATATGATGTAAAAGCATCGGCGAGAATTTCGTTATCTGAAAAAACTACGCCTTGTTTCAGCTCATGGAAAGCAGTTTCCCAGCTAATACGGCGCACACTCTCTCTATCACAAGGCAGGAATTTCCTAATACTCACAGAATCAAACGTATTGATTAGATTTTCCAAGGTGTGCCTATATTTTCCTTATTTAGGAGATAATCCTCGTGGATTACTGGTTATATTTTTTGCACCGGCCGGCGTTTTGGGGCAGTAAAACGACCGAATAATTCATCTAAAAACTTATACGCCATTCCGATTTCTTCATCGGTGACGTAAAAGGAAGGCGCTAAAGTAAAAGCATTCTTGAAATAACCGCCGACGTCTAACACTAAACCGTATTTCTTTCCTTTGTATTCCAAGCCGCCCTCAAGCCCTGCCTGAAATATCTGATCTGTCAATCGCTTATTCGGCGTAATACCGTCTTTCTCACAGATCTCAAGACGGATAGCTAACCCTATCCCTGAAACATCCCCAATCTCTTTGTATTTTTTTTGAAGTTTTTTGAGCATGCTTACGAACTTCTTACCGCTGCTATTAATACGATTAGCCAATGTTTTATCCTGAAGTATCTTCATCACTTCTAGCCCAGCGGTGGTCCCCATAGGATTAGATGAAAATGTCGAATGCGTAGACCCAGGAGGGAAAGCCTCCGGATTGACAAGCTCTTCTTTAGCCCAGAAGCCTGACAAAGGATTCATGCCATTAGTAAGCGCCTTACCGAAGACCAACACATCAGGCTTGATACCAAAATGTTCAAGCCCCCAGAATCGTCCTGTCCGGTAAAAACCCATCTGCATCTCATCATCAACGAGATAGATCTTAAAATGATCCAGGACTTTCTTGATCCTCTTAAAGTAATCAGGCGGCGGAATAATATAGCCGCCTGTGCCTTGAATAGGCTCAATATAAAAAGCCGCAAATTCACATTCACCGGTTTTAGTATCGACAATGGAATTGTATTCTGTTTCAAATAACTTCTCGAATTGGCTTACACAATAATATTTGCAGGAATCAAAACATTTACCATAATGACAACGGAAGCAATAAGGATAAGGAATGAATTGCGCTCTATTGGAAAAGTGGCCGTAGGGTTTCCTGTAACGGTAACTAGATGTGATCTCCGAGGCGCCAAGGGTCCGTCCATGATAGCCTCCTTGGAATGCAAAAAATTGCGTTTTGCCTGTAGTCTTGCGGATAAGCTTAATGCTATCTTCGATAGCCTGAGACCCGCCCACATTAAAATGCACCCTGCCCTCGGCTTGAAAAGACTTTTGCATTTGTTTAGCAATACTCGTGGAAAGTTCGATTTTCTCCCGATGCAAATACTGGCTGGCTAATTGCGGCAGGTGATCGATCTGATCTCTAACCACATTATTCACCCGCTTATTCTTATAACCTAAATTGACTGTCGAATACCACATTTGAAGATCCAGGTATGGCATGCCACTATAATCGTACAAGAATGACCCGTCACATTCAGAAAAGATTATCGGCTTTTTCAAATAATGAGCAGTATCTCCATAAGAACAATACCGGGATTCTTCTAATAAAAGCCTTTTCTCTAATTTTTTAACCATTGTTATGCTATTTCTCCATGTTTGTAGGAATTTTCATGCTAATACGAAGCGTGCGGTTTTTGCTTACTTGATCAACGCCTCTAATCAGATAATCGCCGGCTTTAGCCGGAATAAGAAGCGAGCTTCCCTTATGTAAATGAACAAGCCAATCCTTTTTTAAAGACATAATTTCAATTGTCCCTTCGATTCCCATCAACACCTCAAATGTATCTCGGTTGCAAATCTTAACCGGATTACCGTTTAAACTAGCCCTTATACGCTCAACCCTTAAAGCATTATGCGTCACGACAGAATCAAGCCCCTCAGTTAACATCGCTTCCCACTTACCCTTACACTGTTTTTTCAATGCGGCCCCTTGGCTGCACTTGTAATCAATCGAGGCGAATCCTTTTTTAATATGCATCTGCCTTTGACGGAGAAAATCATACATGCGGTAGGTCAAATCACTGGATTCCGCGATTTCAATTGCAATAGAGCCTCCTGTCCAACAATGCAAAACGCCTGAAGGTATGCGAAATATCTCGCCCGGGGCAACATGAATCTTATGCAATAAATCGAGGATATTTTCTTCTCCGTTAATAGCAGCTTCAAAATCCTTGCGGTTCACCTTGTTTTTTAAGCCCAAGTACAACACACTCTCTGCGTCTTCGTGTAGGTCAATGACTATAAATACCTCTTCTTTACCCGGGTCTTTCTCACCCAGAGCCTTTGCAGTTTTGTGCGAAGGGTGCAAATGTACCGACATGTGCTGATGCACATCAATAAACTTAACCAATATGGGGAAATCCTGCCCAAAATGTTTTACTACGGCATCTCCCAGGATCAACCCTGCCAATTTCCTTTCTTTAAGCAAATCCTTAAGGGTAAAGATTCTGCCATCCGGCATCTGAATACGCGAAGGAAATTTCCTATGCCCGGAAACTTCCCATGATTCGGCAGCGACTGGCATATTCTCATCATAGGACATGCCCTTCATGGCATAGAGATAATGTCCACCCCACAAGTAGTTGGCAAAATTGCCCTCTATAAATTTAATCGGAAACTTGGTCAAAAAATCTACATCACCGTCAGTTAAGCTGATGATATCCTGTTGACGTTTTAGATTAACGGAATTAATATTATTGGTGGGCATAACTCTTCTTCTCCTTAATTATTCCCTGCTTCTAAAAACACGAAACGAATCCCTTCATTAAAAAGCCTTGGAGTATCCACATTCACCATATGAGTATTAAGAGGCTTAGCTGCGATACCAGTTTGTTCAACGCCGATAATAGGATAAGAAAAAATATGGCCAGTCAGCTCCTTGCGCACCGCAGCAATTCGCTCTGCCATTTCCTGTTTGTTTAATCCTTCCGGGCCATTGGCCTGATATATTCCGCTGGCTCCGTAATCGAGGAGTTTTAATAATGTTCTGGCGGCATCTTCAAGCAAGATCGGATGTTTAATTTGAACATTATCTGCCTTCAACGACTCAGGCCTGTCTAAGCTAGCAATGAGCTTACTCACTGATGTCTTTTTATCACTTGGGCCGTTGTAACCATAAAGAGCGCCCAAACGCACAACTAAAGCATCAGAAAAATTATTTAAAGAAGCCTTCTCGCCTTCAAGCTTGGTGCGTCCATAATAATTGATCGGATCAGCCCTAGACCCGGATCCGTAAGGCCCAGAGCTCCCATCAAACACATATTCAGAGGATATATAAACGAACTTACAATTCTTCGCATGTTGGGCAAGGCTTGAGACCGCATCGATATTCAATATTCGCGCCCTATCCCTTTCTTTTTCAGCTACATCTGCATCGGCTTCACCTGCGATATAGACAACAATGTCAAAATTGGGATACTTAGAAAAATATTTCTTAATTTCTTCTCCAGATGTAACGTCTAATTTATCAAAACCTAAAAGACTTGCTTTACTAAAACCCGTACCACTAACAAACTTATATTCCCGGCTAAAAAGCTGATACACCGCATTTCCAAACAGTGAGGTCGCGCCTATGATCAACACTGACTTATCGCGCTTATTTATCTGGGGCACTTTTTCAGAAAGGATAAATTGCAGGTAACTGGCGAGATCCGGCTTTTTCTCTAATTGGCGAAACCCGCTAATTGTAGTTATGCCCAGCATAGGTATAGTGGACTCCTTTACAATGTTTTGCAGTAGCTCTGCTAGCCGTTCATCTTTGACAAACTTTTCTAAAGATGTAATAACCAGTAATATTCTTTCTCCCTCATTTTCTAAAACACCCAGTATTTCTTTAAAACGAACCGCTGACTGATCACCGGAAGCCTTTATGAACTGTTCGGCGTCTAATCGAAAAACTTCCCTCAAAATTTGTCCTGATGTATCACGGCAGAATTTATTAACCGTTTCGACAATTATCCCAAACTCATCCTGCCCCTGACCCTCAGCTATAAAAACAACATTATTAAATTTAGAAAGCAAGCTAATAGCACGGTCAACATCAGCGCCGAACAAAGATACGCTAGGCCCTGAATCGCTAACTTCTAAGCTACTCACACCCAATTTCAAATACTGCCTTAATGCGTTATTAACGTTTGACATGGTTTCTATCTGCTTGGCTGTTTTCTTGATATTACATGACTTTGGTAGTTACATGCTCTATTTATCCGGAATAAAATGTATAGATTATTTTACAATAAATAAGCGTTTAGTCAAACTTATTTGACTGCTTTTTCCCTATGGATTAAGCTTTTATCTAGCGAAATCCTTATTTACTGTTAAACACTTATATAAACTATCTACTTTATCCGAATAAAAAGGGCTGAACGATTAGATCCAACCCTAGAAACAATTATTATTCCTATTAAATCATGACTTATGTCTCGATATTCTTATGCACTTTATTTTTGCTTTAACAAAACAATACCGCCGAACAGAGAAATTATCAGCGTTATGTAATTATAAACACCCCAATAAGCATTATTATTAATCACCATGCCCACGATTGTAAGCATCGCCAAAACCAACAACAGCAACCCGATTACTTTGTTATTTTTCATTTCTCCTCCTTTGTATTTGTTAATATTATACTCTTTATCCAATCAACTAAAGAGGATAATTACTGGGTCACTCTCACATGAGCCGAGGGGAAACCTTTCTGAATTTGTTAACCTAATTATATGTATAATACCTCAATATATCAAGAATATCCTGACATTAGAGAGGTTTATTTCTCGCCAAAATGCATTTTTTACACCCGCCATTTTATGCGATAATCTTAAGGCTATTTTACCGCTTGCACCTTCGTGGCTTTTCCGCTTTCTTTCGAAAATTCCACTGATACCTTTTTAATTAGTTCTCTTTAACGCCCTTCCGCCCCTTCTTCCGGTGATCTTTCCGTTTTCAATCGAGAGCACGCCGTTTACCAAAAGATACATTACACCTTCGGAATACCGTGACCGATCTTTGTAGGTAGCGCGATCGGTAAAATTTTTGAGGTCGATGACCGCAATATCCGCATAGTTTCCCTGGATAATCCTGCCCCGCCCCTTCATTTTGAACTTTTCCGCCGGCAGTGAGGTCATGGAGCGGATGGCGTCATTTAAGCTCAGCAGTTTTTCCTCAAGTACATATTTTTTTATCTTTCGCGGGAAACAGCCGAAAAATCTGGGATGAGGCGAATCCTTAGGCTTAAAAACCGTAAAACCGTCGGAAGCGGTAAAAATGTAATCATAAGGCATATTCTCCCTGTTAACCTGATCGCTGATCTCAAAGAAGAGCGCAAAGGGCGCCGGTTCAAGACAGGAAAGATCAACATAAACTTCGGCCGGATCCTTACCTTCTATTTCCGCGATTTCCTTGATAGTTTTGTTGTGGTATTTTTCCGGGCCCGAAGTGAGGCTGATCTTTTCCGGGCCAAGGAAAATAAATACCTTTTTAATGGCTTCCTTCATTTGAGCTTTGCCTTCGGGAGTTTTGTATTTTTCATTTACTCCAAGACCGGTTTTGAATTCAGCCGGCAGACGGTAGGACAATATGGCATAGCCGCCATCATAGGGATGCTGGTCCGCAGTAATATCCATTCCTTCAGCACGAGCCTGTTCGATCAAACTATACATTTGTTTTGCCTCAACATTGTTCCAGGGGAGGTTGAGCTGGATATGCGATACATGCACAGGAATCTGCGCGCGCCTGCCGATCTCAATCGTTTCCTTTATCGCCAGCAGCACCCCGGGCTGACCGTCCGAATGGATGGTCCCGGTATTATCCCGAATATGGGCGTCGTAAATACCGCCGTATTTATTGACTACCTTAGCGATCTCGACCAATTCATCAGTAGTAGTAAAACAATCCGGCGCGTACTCAAGCCCCACGGAAATGCCGATGGCGCCATTTTTCATTTCTTTTTCCACCATATTTTTAAGTGTATTAAGCTGGAGCGCGGTCAGAATTATCGGCTGGTTATCTCCAAAAAGCTGCTGCCGGAACATACCGTATGGGATCATATGATAAACGTTGCTACCAAATTTTACGGAATCAATAAGGCCAAGCCATTGGTTCACATCCCAAAAACCTCCGCCACAAAGCCCGGTTACTATTGTTGTGACACCCTGGGTCAAATAATTATGATTTTTTTTCCAGGCCGGAGTTATCATCGATAGATCATTCTCCTTGCCGGATATAATAAGCGCCATCAAGATACTGAGGTCAGTATGATTATGCACATCGATAAAACCCGGCGTAACAATAAATCTTTTGGCATTAATGACTTTTTTCGCTGTCGCATTTGAAAGATTGCCGATCGCGGCTATTTTATCGGCAATGATGCCTATATCGGCGACGTAAGGATCCCGGGTT
Organism: Candidatus Omnitrophota bacterium; assembly: GCA_037134795.1. Lineage (GTDB taxonomy): Bacteria > Omnitrophota > Gorgyraeia > Gygaellales > Profunditerraquicolaceae > UBA6249. The sequence goes on from JBAXLM010000043.1 coordinate 9,611, forward strand.
GTACCGTCATAAATGGTGCCTCCCATAATTAGAATATCAAATCCCGCCTTCTGAGAAGATGCCGAACACCCCGAGAAAATAAACAACGCAATTAAAGCCGAGCTAAAAATAATACTTTTCATACTCAGTTTTCCTTTTCGTTTATAAATTTCTTGAGCTTAAATTTAAATGGGTCAATATATTCAAAAGGTAGAATAATCGTCGAGAAATAAATCTAAATTTTTCTCCCCCCGCAGAAATCGCCCCCAAATCGTCGAAAACCGTGGAAATAAAAAATAGGGTCTCTGGCTAGGCGAGGCTAGAACCAGCGTAATACAATCTCTCTATGATTTTTCGGATATCCCTCTCGCCAAACCATACCGCGCGCCACGAGTAGTGCCCTCTTTAAAGACAATTCCGGCCTTAACCAATGGACCTACAAGTTGATTAACCCGCGCGCGGTTGACCTTCATGATTGTACCAATTTGCGCTGAACTCATAAGCCCTTCTTCTTTTAACAAGGTCAAGAGTTCATCTTGCTTAGGAGTCAAATGAACTGTTTGACCAAGCGCCGCCCGAACCAAATCATTAGCCCGCATAAAAACTTTCTCAACTGAATCCAAAATACCCTGCGCGACATATTCAATCCAATGCGTGTAATCACCATCCAATTCATGCGTTTGCTGAATCATTTCATAATA
>JBAXLM010000044.1:0-9382 GCA_037134795.1 Candidatus Omnitrophota bacterium
ACAAGTATATTATCACACAAGACACGCCCAGGCAAATGATTTCAAGGATAAAAACGTAGGGATATCAATGGGATATGAGAATTGAAGGATGTGTCTGCTGGTTTTCGCAGCGAATGTCGATTTTAGCCAATGGAGCTTGAGTATTCCAGGTATCCCGGTGGAGCGAATTAGCGACAACACCGGGATGGCGAGGATGTCTGAGTGGTTTTTGTTAGAACAAAAACCACGAGTTCCGCAGCCACCGGAATGCGAAAGATCATTGGCGTTAAAAAATCGACCTGAGCGAGAGAACCAGCAGAGACATCCGCAACGCATGGCGAAGTGGCTCGGCAGGCAGGAGGCTTCGTCTCGACAGTCACCCGCTAATAATATTATTAAAAATGACTCTGCTGGTTTTCGCAGCGAATGTCGATTTTAGCCAATGGAGCTTGAGTATTTCGGGAATTCCGAGGCCCCGCCAAAGGCGGGGCAATCTCGGAACGGCGATGCTGTTTGAGCGCCGAGTGAGAACACGAGGCGCGAGTTCAGCAGCCGCCGAAATGCGAAAGATCATTGGCGTTAAAAAATCGACCTGAGTGAGAAAACTAGCAGAGGCATTTAATCCGAAGACATAAAGGAGAGATTGCGCTCGATAAACTCAATTAGTTTCTGCTGATCGCTTGAAGAGATATTGGAGAATTCAACTCCGATTCCCGGGTGCTCATGCGGCTGAACTTGCTTATCAGGAATCCAGACTACCTTTGCCTCAAGCTGGAGCCATTCCTGACTTGGCGCAAGTTTCATTTTAAGCACTACTTCATCATTAAGCTTAAACTTATCACATCCAAATATAAAAGCCCCTATCGCACTTAAATTAAGCATATCTAGCTTAAGGCACTCTGGTGAGCTTTCAAGCTTGGACTTTAATTCAATTTTTAAATCAATTGGCAAACGTTTAAACCTACGGCGCAATTGCATCTTCTTAATATGCTCAATAGCCTTATCTTCTTTAAAACTGTTTAACGCTAAATCTTCCGTAGCAAAAACTTCAACTACCCTATCCATACCAGAAACCGCGAAAACTCCTTTTAAGTGCGCGGGGCAATTTACAAATTTCATCCTCCCACCGGCATTAGCCACCTCTTTATAGGCAATCACAATTACCGAGATACCCATATAATCAATAGCTTCAATCTCCTCTAAATTGCAAAGAATATCCGTATATCCGTCGCGCAAGCACTCTCCCACTACCTCTACTAGATTAGCCGAATTAACATCAATGCTGCCGCATAAATCTAAAACAACAATATTATTCTTTTGCCTTATTTTAATTTCTAGCATAACAACACTCCTGACTAATAAACATGCGCCTTAGCTAATTTTTTCCAATATTCAAAGAGTGCGATATTCTCTTCTTTCAATATCCCTGAAGTTATGCGGATTTTATTTTTCCCTAATTTAGCTAACTTTTGATTAGAAACCTTCAACTCATTAAAACCATAATCCAAGGCGTCCTTAATTTGCGCTCCGAAAACAATGCGCGAGATCTTCGCCCAGTGAGCCGCGCTAAAACACATTGGGCAGGGTTCAGTCGTGGAATAAATAGTGCAACCGGATAAATCAATATTTTTTAAACTCTTGCAAGCAATCCTAATAGCATGAATTTCCGCATGCGCGGTAATATCGCAACTTTTCCAGACAATATTATGCGCGCAGGCAATAATTTTGTTTCCTTTTACAATACAAGCGCCAAAAGGAGTCTGGCCTTTTTTTACTCCTGCCAAAGCCTTTTCTATCGCCAAACGCATGAACTTTATATCTTTATTAGGCATCCTATCTCAAAAAATAATACATCTAATATTTTATTCTATTTGCTTACGATTGCTACGGCGTAAGGCCTTAACCATACGCTCATATGCCTCTTGCGCTGATTTTCCTTCGGTAAGATGCTCAAAACAGACAGCAGCGAAACCTTTACGGTTTTTAATCTTAAAAATCTGCACTTTTAAGTGGCCGATCTTATCCATTATTTAGCGCGATATTTTAATTATTCTGTATTTTAACACCCCAGCCGGAATTTTAATTTCAACGATTTCGTTTTCCTTGTGCCCTAATAAACCCTGGCCAACCGGAGAAGTTATTGAAATCTTCCCTTGAGCGTAATCCGCCTCAAGTTCTGAAACCAATGTATACTCCAACTGTTCATCAGTATCCATATCTTTTAATTTTACCATCGCCCCGATTAAAACTTGATCCGCTGGTATATTTTTATCCAATATGCGTACACACGCAAGTTTATCCTCTAACTCCACAATCTGTTTTTCGTTATGGCCTTGGGCTTCTCTGGCAGCATCATACTCCGCATTCTCACTAATATCGCCATGCGCCCTGGCTTCTCCTACTGCGCGAGACAATTGGCGCCTTTTAACTGTTTTTAACTGTTCTAACTCACTGACTAACCTTTCGTATCCTTCTTGAGTCAAATAAATATCTGGCGGCATATCAACTCCTTAAGATAATTTTAGTTGTTTAATAGCCTGAATATTTTTTCCAGTAGCTCCTGAATTCTTACGAATTAATTCATAGGCACGCTGGCCCAAATCTTTAGCCAAAAGATTGTTAGAAAGCAACTCTTTTACTTTTAAAGTTAATTCTCGCGCGTTGCTAACCATAATCCCGGCTTTATATTGCATAAATAAATCTGTGATATCACGAAAATTAAACATATACGGGCCAAAGATAATTGGTTTTTTAAGGCTGGCAGGCTCAAGTATATTATGCCCGCCTTTCTTAATTAAACTTCCACCTACAAAAACAATATCCGCGCAAGCATAATAATTAAACAACTGCCCAATAGTATCAAGTATAAATACGGGATTATCAATACAGGTGGGGCTTGCCTCTGATATGCTAGAGGTAAAAATCGGCATAAACTTCATACTGCTGGCAACAGCGGCAATATCTTTGCTTCTCTCTGGATGGCGCGGGGCAAGAAGTAATTTTAGCTTAGGATGAACTAATAAAAGCTCTTTATAGGCTTCAAGGATAAACTTTTCTTCACCTGCATGCGTGCTACCGCAAACCCACAATTTATCTTCTGCGTTTAACATGAGTTTCTGGCGATACGCAGAAGCGTTTAATTCTAACCCCGCATTTAAATTAATATCAAATTTTAAATTTCCCGTTACCTGAATCTTTTCTTTTGCCACGCCTAAACTTTCTAAACGCGAAGCATCCGTATCAGATTGCAGTAAGAATATACTTACCTTCCTTAAAATCGGCCGGATGATATATTTTATAGCGGAATACCCGGAATAAGAACTATCTGAAATCCTTCCATTAACTGTAACTATAGGAATATTCTGTTTATAAAGCTGGCTGATCAGATTCGGCCAGATTTCAGTTTCAGCAATAATAAATAAACTTGGATTAATCCTTTTAAGCACATGCCTGACAATAAAACTGACATCCAACGGAAGATAAATTAAAAGGTCGCCAGGGCCAATCAGGCCTTGAGCAATTTTGTTGCCTGTAGCAGTAACTGTCGAGATAACTAGTTTTTTATTGGGATAAGCTTTTCTTAGCTGCGTTACTAACCCTTTTACAGAAACAGCCTCACCAACACTAACTGCATGAACCCATATCGGCCTATCTAAATTTAAATTGGCCGGCAAAATCCCTAAACGGCTGGCAAAACCTCGATGGAATTTACCGCGTAATAGATATAACGGTAGATACACCAAGATAAAAATAAAAAATACTAGATCATAAATAATAAACATAGTTACGCGCGTGGATGAGCTTTGTCATAAACGCTCTTTAATCTTTCAGTAGTTAAATGCGTATAAATTTGCGTAGTAGATAAATTCGCGTGGCCCAGGAGTTCCTGAACCGTACGCAGGTCCGCTCCCCGGTTTAGCAAATGCGTGGCAAAAGAATGGCGAAAGGTATGCGCTGAAACTCCAGGCTTAATTCCGGCAATCCGTAGATATTTTGTTACAATATCTCTTACCCCGCGCGTAGTAATACGCCGGTTATTATTATTTAAAAAAACAGCATCTGTCTGTTTCTTTTTTTTATCTAAATATTTCTTGATAGTTGAAAGCGCTGCCTCTCCAATTGGCACGATCCTCTCTTTTTTACCTTTGCCTCTGATCTTTACAACACCGCTTATAACATCAAGATCATCAATATTTAAACCTACCAGCTCTGAAATACGTAAACCGCTGGAATAAAATGTCTCTAAGATCGCTCGATCCCGCAGGCCTAAAAGATCTAAATCATTCTTAGCAAAAGCTGACTCAATAAGCTTATAAACTTCCTCTTCAGTCATAAATGAGGGTAGATGTTTATCTAGCTTCGGGCTAGAAAGCATAAGAATAGGATTAGTTTTAATATACCCCTCACGGGAAAGAAACCTAAAAAAACTGCGTAATGCCGAAAGCCTACGGCCCACACTGCGCACCCCTAAATTTTTCTCCTTTAAAACTGCCAGGTATTTTCTCAACATTAAGTAATCTATTTTTTCAAGCTCAGTTCCACTAAGAAACCTGCTAAAATTCTGGAGGTCTAATTTATAATTAAGAATAGTATGCGTAGAATAATTTTTTTCTATTTCCATATAGCGAATAAATTTCTCTATGTATTTTTCCATCTATTCTTTATCTTCCGGTAGAGTACGAGAGGTAAAAGTACAAGCAGGAAATTTTGAACAACCGTAGAAGAAACCGCGTTTTGAGCGGCGCTCAATCAGCTCCCCTCCGCAATTCTCTTGTGGGCATTTAACCCCGCTACCTATGGATTTAGAATTTTTACAGGTCGGAAAATCAGAACAACTTAAAAACTTCCCCCTCCTGCCCCATTTAACAATCATGGGCTTGGCGCATTTATCACAAACTTGATCCGATTGTATAACTTCCTTCACAATGTTAGCTTGCGCAAAATCCAGGCTCACTTTAAATGGCGCGTAAAAATCATCAAGCACTTTTTCTTTGCTTAATTGGCCTTCAGCTATCTGATCGAGTTCCTCTTCCATCCGAGCAGTAAATTGAATATCCATTATTTTAGGAAAATAAACAACTAGCATATCACATACCTTAAAACCCAGTTCTGTGGGATTAAGATAACCTTTTATCCTACGCACATAATCACGCAAAACAAGCGTATAGATAATCGGGGCATAAGTTGAAGGCCTGCCAATTCCCTCTTCTTCCAAAGCCTTGATCAAAGAACTGTCTGAAAATCTCGCCGGCGGCTTAGTAAAATGCTGAGAAGGCCCAAGTTTATTTAAACCCAAAATCTCGCCCTGCTCAAGCGGAGGAATTAAATTCTTGGCTTTTTCTTTTTCATTATCCTCATCTTCCTGGCCCTCTATATTTTCATCTTTATTATAAGCAGCAAGAAAACCTTCAAAAATTAAATGGCTTCCATTAGCCACAAATAAATATTTATCCGCCAGGATATCCACAGAAGTCGCTAAAAATTCCGCAGGCTTCATCTGACTAGCTAAGAATCGGTTATAAATAAGTTCATAAAGACGGTACTGGTCATGATTGAGAAAGTCTTTGAGGCTTTCCGGGGCGCGCGACATATAACTTGGACGGATTGCTTCATGCGCTTCCTGCGCTGATTTCTTTACTTTAAACACGTTTGGCTTCTCCGGAAGAAAATCCTTGCCAAAACTTCTGCCAATATGTTCACGCACCTCCTGAATTGCTTCCGGAGCAACATTCGGAGAATCTGTACGCATATAAGTGATCAAACCCACGGGATTATCTTCGCCAATATTAATACCTTCATAAAGCTGCTGCGCTATTAACATAGTTTTTGAGGCGCTATACCTGTGCTTATTAAATGCCTCCTGCTGCATAGTGCTGGTAATAAACGGAGCTGAGGGATTGCGTTTTTTTTGTGTTTTCTTAATTTCTAAAACCTTAAATTCTTTACCCTGCAATTCATTACAAATATTTTCCGCGTCCAGCTTACATTTGATCTCTATCTTTTGATCATGCGACTTCTGAAGTTTAGCAAGAAAATTGCTTTCTCCGGAAATCTTTGGCTTAAACAACTCCGCGCTAATTTCCCAATACTCCGCGGCAGTAAACTTTTGAATTAAACGCTCTCGCTCCGTAATCAATTTCAAAGCTACAGACTGCACGCGGCCTGCGCTTAATCCCCGGGCAATCTTTTTCCAAAGCAACGGGCTTAAAAAATACCCCACAATGCGATCAAGTACCCTACGGCCCACCTGCGCCTCGATCATATTATGGTCAAATTCACGCGCATGCTTAAAAGCCTCACCTACTGCATGAGGAGTAATCTCATGAAAACTTACCCTGTACACATTTTTTGTTTTAAAAATCTTCTCTTTTATCTGCCAACCAATAGCCTCTCCTTCGCGATCAGGATCTGTAGCTACATAAATATTTTCTTTATCTTTGGCGTCTTTCTTTAATTGAGTTAACAATTTCTTCCTGCCCGGGATAACCACATAATCCGGCTTAAATTTATTTTCCACATCCACGCCTAACTTTTTTGCAGGCAAATCAATAATATGCCCCATGGAAGAAACTACCACGAAATCTTCACCTAGGATTTTACTTATTGTCTTGGCTTTGGTAGGGGACTCTACAATAACCAGATTTTTAGCCATTAATTCCTCACAAACTGTTTGCCTGGCAACTCTTTGATTAATTTCTTAAACTGTAATCTTAAGATAAGCGTAAAAATTTGGCTACTCGTTAAAGATGTTTTAGCAACTAAATCATCAATGGCAATTGGTTGCTGTTTTATATAATCATAAAGCAGGCCTTCATCCTTTAGGCATGAAGGCTTTTGCTTAATTACTGGATTATCAGATTCTCTAATTTTAGCAATACCCAAATTTAATTCCTCAAGGATATCTTCACAGCAAGTAACTAACTTTGCGCCTTGTTTAATTAACGCATTAGTGCCCATTGATTCTAAAGAATCAATCCTGCCTGGCAAAACAAAAACATCTCTGCCCTGCTCCAAAGCAAAATCCGCGGTAATCAGTGCTCCGCTATTTTTAGCTGCCTCGGTAATTAAAATACCTAAACTTAAACCGCTGATTAACCGGTTACGCCGTGGAAAGTTCTGCGCCAATGGTTTTGTGTCCATAGAAAATTCAGAGATTACCGCTCCGGATAAGGCAATCTTTTTGGCTAAACCTGCATTTTCCGCCGGATAAATATGGTTAAAGCCGCTGCCCATAACCGCGATAGTGCGGCCTTGCGCTTTTAACGCTCCGCGATGCGCATAAGTATCCACTCCTCTAGCCATCCCTGAAACAATAGTTACGCCTTGGGCGGATAAACCAGAAGCGAATCTCTCTGCGTTAATTAAGCCATAAAACGACGCTCTACGCGAACCCACAATTCCAAAACTTAAGTTATCCTCAACATTTATTTTACCTAAAACATAAAGTACAAGTGGTGCCCCGGGTATTTCTTTAAGAATGCGAGGATAATCCTGGTCAAAGAGCGTGATAATATTTACCCCTAGTTTTTTAGCCGCAGCCAAATCATTAACTAAGCGTTTAAAATCAAAAGAGGCAATACCTTGGCCAATCTGTTCTGTGCTTGCCGCGACTAAATCGTTGCGCGTTGCTTTAAATATATTCTCTGGCTTTTCAAAATGTTTAAGTAAGGCTTCTAAGCGTACGCTGCCAATCTGTGGAATAAGATTTAAACTTACTAATGACTCAAAGGCATTCATCTTTTTTCTAAAAAGGATACTTTAGATATCTTTTGGGCTACCTGCTTAACGGAAAGATTAGAGGTATTGATTATCTTATCAGCTTGCATATAGGAAGGAGCGCGCATTTTTAACAAAAGCTCAATGCGTTTAAGCGGATTTTTAACATTTAAAAGCGGCCGATGAGTCTGAGCCGAAACTCTTTTTAATATCTCCGCGGGAGTTGCAGAAAGACAGATAAGCATGCCAGTTTTCTTCATTAGCTTAATATTATCCTTATCTAAAACAACCCCACCACCGCAAGCAACCACAAATTTATCTTGGGCTGATACTTCTTTTAATGCCTTTTTCTCTATTCCACGAAAATATGCCTCACCATATTTCGCGAAAATATCAACAATTCTGCTTTTCTGCTTTAACTCAATAAGCTCATCCAAATCAACAAAATGCCACTTCTTAATTTTGGCAAGTTGGCGGCCAACCGCACTCTTGCCTGTACCCATAAATCCCGCTATATATATATTATTCATTTTTTTAGTTAGGGACGCACTACCTGCGATTTTTTCTGATAGTGCGTCCCTGATTTTACTGCTTGTAAGCGGTTAAGACTAGCTGGCTTAATTGCTCTCTTAACTCTTTGGTAGATGGGTAAACTGTGTCATACCATTTACCATCCTTACCCTGATGCCGAGGCATACTCACAAATAACCCCTTACTTCCATCTACTACGCTAAGGCCTTTTACAACCACTCCTGAGACAGAAATATCTGCAAAAGCCTTTAGCTTTGATTCGCCCTCCAGCCGATAAATTCGGCTGACTGAAATTGGATTTTCCATATTCTCCCCTCCTTTCATCAACAATAGACGCAAGAGGTGAGTTTATCTAACTCTATATTTTCTTAAAAAATCAAAATGCGCTTTCGGTGTATATCTCGTAACGGTTAATATCCTTGCCTACCTGTAAATAATCCAGCTCTTCAATTGTCTTCTCAAATGCTTTAGTGGATTTACCAGGCAGGGCTCTGACCGTAAATACCACATTGGCTACTATGATGTTTTGCTTAAAAAGTATAATGCGCACCGCTACGGTAGCATAAAATTTATCACTATCATTAACAATTTCACCTTTTACAACTACCTCTTTAGTGATATCGGATTTTCCAATCTCTATGTGATAGTAACTAAAATTAAGCATGCGCTATTCTATTTTTGTAGTTAATATATGCTTTTTTGATATCTGCTAAGGAATCCGCGCCAAATTTTTCCAGTAAAGCATCAGCTAAAACTAAAGCACAAGCTGATTCTGCTACTACGCCGGCAGACTCCACTACGCATACATCTGAACGCTCCTGCGCAGCCTTAGCAGGTTTCTTAGTATGGATATTTACTGAATCCAGCGGATTCATTAGTGTGGCGATCGGCTTCATACAAGCACGCAATATTATATCTTGGCCATTAGATATCCCGCCTTCAATACCTCCGGCATTGTTGGTCAAGCGATAGAAACCCTGCCTACCGGCAGGCAGGCTTTTTTTCTTCCCATAATAAATTGCATCATGCACTTTTGAGCCAAAGCTAAAAGCATAACCTAACCCTAAACCTACCTCAAAAGATTTTATCCCGGGAATAGCAATAACAGCTTGCGCCAAACGGCTATCCAACCTACGATCAGGTTGAACATAACTAC
>JBAXLM010000045.1:0-9120 GCA_037134795.1 Candidatus Omnitrophota bacterium
AAAATTATCCGTGAAATACGGAATTTCCTGGATAGCCGCGCTTTTTGCGAAGTTGAAACTCCGATGATGCATGATATTCCCGGGGGAGCGGCAGGCAGGCCTTTTAAAACTTTTCATAATGAATATAAAATGGACCTTTATTTAAGAATTGCTCCGGAGCTGTATCTTAAAAGGCTTTTAGTAGGCGGGTTAGATAAAGTTTATGAGATCAACCGTTCTTTTCGTAATGAAGGTGTATCCACGCGGCATAATCCTGAGTTTACTATGCTTGAGGTTTATCAGGCTTATGCGGATTATGAAGATATGATTAATTTGACCCAAGATCTTATTTGTCATTTAGCAAAAGAAATTTTGGGTAAAGATGAGCTTATTTTTCAGGGTAAAACCATCGCGCTTAAAACACCATGGAATAGGCAGTCGTTTGCTGGCCTGGTAAAGGAAAAGTTTGGCATTGACCCGCAAGATGATCCTAGCCAGATGTTGGGCAAACTTCAGGCCAAAGGATTCGCTAAGGATAAAAACCGCCTAAGCCGTTCGCAGATAAATAAGATTATTGAAGATATGTTGGAACAGGATATGCAAGTTGACCCGACATTTATTACAGATTATTTCACTACTCTTTGCCCTTTGGCTAAAACAAAAAAAGATAACCCGCTAATTTCAGAAAGATTTGAACTATACGTAGCAGGCATGGAGATTGCTAATGCTTACTCTGAGCTTAACGATCCACTTGAGCAAAGAAGGCGCTTTGAAGAAGAGATAAAAGAACTCAATACAGATGAGCAAAAAAACGTGGATGTTGATTATGTTTTGGCTTTAGAGCACGGTATGCCTCCGGCGGGTGGCCTGGGTATTGGTATTGATAGATTGGTTATGTTATTCGCGGATCAGCCGGCAATAAGGGATGTGATTTTATTCCCTCTGCTGAGAAAACAAGAAGAGGTTGTTGAGGAATAATATGCTTTCTGAGTTGTGGCTTAGCCAGAGGTATTTAAGAACAGGTAAAAAAGAGAAGATTATCTCTGTAACTGCGCTTATCTCCATGGCCGGTATTGCTATCGGGGTTTTGGTGTTAATTGTAGTTATTTCGGTAATGAGTGGTTTTGACCGTTATCTTGAAGATAAAATGATCGGCACTAACGCGCATTTATTAATCGAGTTTTACGGTGGGTCAAAACAGCCTTATCAGGTAATTAATAAACTGAAAGGCCTTCCTTATGTTTTGGGTGCTTCTCCGTTTATCGATGGACAAGCGCTGGTAAATAACGCAAAATCAATCTTTGGGGTCGAGGTGCGCGGCATTGATCCAAAACTGCAAGCGCAAACTTCTAAGATTAACGAATATTTAAAAGCAGGAAGTTATGATTTAAGTAACAATGAAATTGCTATAGGCCAGGAACTTGGGACGCGTTTGGGGTTAGGCATTGGGGATTATATTAGCTTAATCTCACCAGCAACTCTTGTGAAAACTGATTTTCTTATTAAAGGTATTTTTAACAGCGGGATGTATCTTTATGATTCTAGTTTGATTTTAACTAGTATTAAAGGAGCTCAGGATTTCTATAAAATGCCGGATTTGGTAAGCGGAGTGGCAGTCAAAGTGGGCAATGTTTATAAAGTAGATAATATAAAAGAGCAATTATACAGGGATTTAACTGGCGTGGGAACATATCAGGTGCGTACCTGGATAGATGAGAATAAGAATTTCCTGGAAGCCTTGAAGTTAGAAAAAGTTGTTATGTTTATTGTGGTGACTATGACTACGGTGGTAGCGGCATTTGGTATTGTAAGCACTTTAATTATGTCAGTGATGAGCCGGATTAAAGATATCGGTATTTTACGTTCCCTGGGCGCTAAAACTAAAAGTATCTTGCAGATTTTTGTTTTTCAGGGTATGGCTATAGGCGTTACAGGGATTATCCTGGGGTTGTTTGGCGGGGTGGCGCTCGCGCTTTCTTTGGATAAAGTAGTTGATTTTATATCGTACATTATCGGAAGGAGCCTGATCCCTAAGGATATCTATTATTTTGATCGTATACCTACGAATATAAATATCGGGGATATCAGCGTAATTGTGATTTCTGCTTTACTAATAACTTTAGCTGCCAGTATTTATCCGGCGTATTATGCTAGCCGCATAATTCCTAGCGAGGCAGTGCGGCATGAGTGAAAAGATTATTAAAGTTGATGCTCTTTGTAAAAGTTACCGTGATAATATAAATAATTTACAGGTATTAAGAGAGATAAATTTTACGGTAGAAAGAAAAGAGTTTTTGGCAATTCAGGGCCCTTCGGGAGCAGGCAAATCCACGCTTTTACATATTTTAGGAGGCTTGGATAATCCTACAACAGGCAAGGTATATTTTGAGGGCGCGGATATTTATGGCTTGGATGAATTTTCCCGGGCAACTTTCCGCAACCGAAAAGTTGGTTTTGTTTTTCAGTTCTTTCATCTTTTGCCGGAGTTAAATGCCCTGGAAAATGTTTTGTTGCCAAGTATTTTAAAATCCTGGTGGGAAAGAAAGAATAGTTTAAATTTTGCGGTTTCTCTTTTAGAAAGGCTGGGGCTAGAGGATAGAAAAACTCATCGGCCGTCTGAGCTTTCCGGAGGAGAGCAGCAGAGGGTAGCGATTGCTCGGGCATTAATTAACCATCCTAAGCTTTTACTTTGCGATGAGCCGACAGGTAATCTGGATTCTGATAATGGAGAAAAGATTTTACGCCTTTTAAAAGAGGTTAATCAGGAAGAAGGAATTACTGTGGTCATGGTTACTCATGATAAGGATATTGCCAGCGGCGCCAGCAGGATCATACATTTAAAAGATGGAGTTATTTTAGGAGGTTAGAGATGAAAATTTATATCAATGGTAAGTTTTACGGAAAAGAATCTGCGAAGGTTTCTGTGTTTGATCACGGCCTGCTTTATGGGGACGGGGTTTTTGAGGGGATCCGTTCATATAACCGTCGGGTGTTTAAGTTAAAGGAGCATATTGACCGGCTTTTTGAATCCGCGCAAAGTATCATGTTAAACATCCCTTTAACTAAAATACAATTAACCAAAGCAGTAGTGCAGACAATTATCGCTAATAAATTAGATGATGCTTATATCCGTTTAATAGTTACTCGCGGAGAGGGTGACCTCGGGCTTGATCCACGTAAGTGCTGTAAGGGCGGAACAATAATTATTATTGCGGATAAGATTGCTTTGTATCCGCAAGAACTTTATTCCAAGGGTTTAAGCATTGTTACTGTGCCTACAGTGCGCAATTTGCCTGAGGCGCTTAATCCCCAGATAAAGTCTCTGAACTATTTGAATAATATCTTGGCTAAAATCGAGGCAGCTAATGCCGGATGTGATGAGGCGATTATGCTGGATTCTTTAGGTTATGTGGCAGAGTGTACAGGGGACAATATTTTTGTGGTTAAACATGGGCATTTTTATACGCCTCCGCAGTGTATGGGTACTTTACGCGGAATTACTCGTGATGCTATTCTTGAGATTGCCCGAAAGAATAAAATTTCGGCGCATGAACATGTGATTACGCGCCACGAAGTTTATATTTCGGATGAATGTTTTCTTACCGGTACAGCCGCAGAAATTATCCCTGTGGTTAAAGTTGACGGCAGGGTTATTGGCAAAGGCATTCCCGGGAAGCTCACTTTAGCTTTGATGAAGAAGTTTAAACAGCTTACTGTTAAAGATGGAGTGAGGTATTAAGATGTTATGCGATGTTTGTGGTAAAAATCCGGCTACTGTGCATTTAACTGAGATCATTGATGAACAGATGAATGAACTGCATCTGTGTGAGGATTGCGCTAGGCATAAGAGCGCGGCTATGGAGCAACAGTTTGGCCTAAGCGATCTGTTAGCAGGGATGGCGGATTTTGAAAAGCCGAATAAAGATGAAGAGGTGGTTACTGCTAAATGCCCTAGCTGTGGTTTAACTTACGCGGATTTCAAAAAGATTGGCCGGTTAGGTTGTGGAGAATGTTACAATACTTTTCGTCAATACTTAGCGCCTTTGTTAAAGAGGATACATGGCTCAAACCAGCATGTGGGTAAAAGCCCGCTTAAAACAAAAACAAAACCTGCGGGCCAAGCCTCGGCTCCTAAAAATAAAACTGATTTACAAGAATTAAAAGACAAGTTGCAAAAAGCAATTGAAAAAGAGGCTTTTGAAGAAGCAGCGCGGCTGCGTGATCAGATTAAAGAAATCGAAAAAAAGTAGGGTTAAGAGAAAATTAATATGCAGATTAATGATTTACTAAATCATACTAGTGAGTGGCTTAAAGGCACAGGCCCGAATTCGGATATTGTAATTTCGAGTAGAATACGCTTAGCGCGAAATTTAAGCAAGTTTCCTTTTCCGCATTGGGCGAGTTCAGCGCAGTTAGATGAAATTTTAGCTAAAACTAGCAATGCCATGGCTAATATTGATATGCTTAAAAGCTCTACGTTTTTTAAGCTAATAGATTTGGATGTAATTGATAAGCAGTTTCTGGTAGAGAGGCACCTGATGTCTATTGAGCATTCTCAAAAGACAGACCAGAAGGCAGTGTTGGTTGATGATGAAGAAGTAATTGCCGTAATGATTAATGAAGAAGATCATTTACGCATTCAGCTGATGCAATCCGGATTTAATCTTTTTGAAGCTAGGAATATTATTAATCGCCTAGATGACGCATTGGCTAAAATCTTAGATTTCGCGTATTTAGCGGATTTTGGCTATCTTACAGCTTGCCCGACTAATACAGGCACAGGTATGCGCGGGTCAGTTATGCTGCATCTGCCTGCTTTGGTGATGAGCCGCCAAATTGAAAGGGTGTTAGCCGCGATTGCCAAATTAAGCTTTACAACACGCGGCCTTTATGGCGAAGGCACACAGGCGAGTGGTAATTTTTTCCAGATCTCTAATCAGGTTTCTTTGGGCCATGGTGAAGATGAAATAATCGAAAATATTAATGGCTTGATTCGCCAAATCATTGAACAAGAAACTCAAGCCCGCGAGATTTTACTTTCTAAAAGCCGTGAAGTTTTGGAAGATAGAATTAACCGTAGCTTGGGTATTTTAAAATCCGCGCGTATTATCACTAGCCAGGAGACAATTGAGTTGCTCTCTATGGTTAGGTTAGGAAGCGATTTAGGGATGGTTAAAGATATCAACCGGAGTACAATTAACGAACTTTTTATTATTACTCAACCGGCGCATTTGCAAAAACTAGAGAACAAAAAACTCTCTCCGCAGGAGAGGGATTTAAAAAGAGCGCAGTTGATTCGTAAAAAACTGAATTTATTATAAGGAGAGCCCATGTTTAATCGTTTCACGGAAAGGGCAAGAAAAGTAATTATTTTGGCAAAAGAAGAAGCCAGGCGTTTTAATCACGACTATATCGGTACTGAACATATATTGCTTGGGCTTATTCGTGAAGGTGAGGGTGTGGCTGCCGCGGTATTGCAGAAGCTGGGGGTTTCTCTTGAGAATATAAGGCTGGAAATTGAAAAATTGGTGCAACCCGGGCCAACTACCCAGATTATCGGGGATATTCCTTTTACTCCTCGCGCCAAAAAAGCTCTTGAGTTAGCAGCTGAAGAAGCGCGTTCTTTGGGGCATAATTATATTGGTACGGAGCATCTTTTACTTGGGCTAATCCGTGAAGGCGAGGGAATATCTTCTCAAGTGTTATTGAATTTAGGAATGGATTTAAATTCTGTGCGCAATGAAGTAATGGAGTTGCTAGGTTCGGCTTTACCCGGTGCTAATCAAGGAACTGTTCAGCATGGAAAAACAAAGACTCCTGCTTTGGATGCTTTTGGCCGCGACCTTACAGCGTTGGCCCGTGAAAATAAATTAGATCCGGTTATTGACCGCACGGCCGAGATTGAGCGGGTAATTCAGGTTTTAAGCCGGCGCACTAAAAATAATCCCGTGTTGTTAGGAGAAGCGGGTGTGGGTAAGACAGCAATAGTCGAAGGGTTGGCTCAGTTAATTATCGCTGGGAATATCCCGGAAGTTTTAAGAGGAAAACGTATTGTAGTTTTAGATTTAGCGCTGATGGTTGCCGGGACTAAATACCGCGGCCAGTTTGAGGAAAGAATTAAGGCGATCATGGAAGAGATTAAACGTTCTCAGGATGTAATTATTTTTATTGATGAGTTGCACACTTTAGTGGGCGCGGGAGCTGCCGAAGGGGCGATTGATGCTTCAAATATTATGAAACCTTCACTTTCACGCGGAGAGATGCAATGTATTGGCGCGACAACTTTGGATGAATACCGTAAATATATTGAAAAAGACGCAGCTTTAGAGCGCCGGTTTCAGACGATTATGGTTGAGCCGCCGACAGTTGAACAAACAATTAAAATATTAAAGGGCCTGCGCGATAGATATGAGGCGCATCACAGGGTTACTTTTAGCGATGAGGCTTTAGAAGCCGCGGCAAAGTTGTCTGACCGTTATATTTCAGGGCGGTTCATGCCGGATAAAGCTATTGATTTAATTGATGAGGCAGGTTCGCGGGCGCGTTTAAATGTACTAATTGTGCCTGCTGATATTAAGAAATTAGAAGTAGATGTAGAATCGTTACGTAAGGAAAAAGAATCTTTTATTAAGAGCCAGGATTTTGAGAGGGCTGCTTCTTTACGGGATCAGGAAAGAACCGCGCGGCAGTCTCTTGAGCAGTTAAATAAAGAGTGGAGCCAGGCAAAAGATAAGATGCGCCCGGAGCTAACTGCTGAAGATATCGCTAAGATTGTGACGCAGTGGACGGGAATTCCTACTTTTAGATTGGAAGAAAAAGAAAGTGAAAAGCTGCTTAAAATTGAAGAAGATCTGCATAAGCGCGTAGTCGGCCAGAATGAAGCCATTGAGGCTATTGCTCACGCGGTGCGTAGGTCGCGTGCCGGGATTAAAGATCCTAAGCGGCCAATTGGATCGTTTATATTTTTAGGCCCAACAGGCGTTGGCAAAACTTTGCTTGCCCGGGCATTGGCGGAGTTTATGTTTGGCGATGAAGATGCTTTGCTGCAATTGGATATGTCAGAATATATGGAGAAATTTAATGTTTCCCGGCTTATTGGCGCTCCTCCAGGTTACGTCGGGTATGAAGAGGGGGGCCAGCTTACTGAAAGGGTGCGCCGCAGGCCTTACGCGGTTATATTGTTAGATGAAATTGAGAAGGCGCATCCGGATGTTTTTAACCTGCTGCTGCAGGTTTTTGAAGAAGGCCGGCTTACGGATAGCTTTGGCCGCAAAGTGGATTTTAAAAATACAATTATAATTATGACTTCAAATGTCGGCGCAGAGCTGATTCGTAAAACAGGTTCACTGGGTTTTAAGGCGCAAAAAGAAGAGCTTACTTATCAGGATATGAAAGAGAAGTTGTTAGAAGAGGTGAAGCGTTCCTTTAAACCGGAATTCTTAAACCGTATCGATGATATAATTGTTTTTAGGCAATTAGTTAAAGAAGACCTGATGCATATTATTGATATTGAAATTTCATATTTAATTGGACGGCTTAAAGAACAGCAGATATCTTTAGAGGTTAGTAAAGAAGCTAAGGAGCTTTTAGTGGAGAAGGGGTTTGACCCGGTTTTTGGGGCACGGCCGCTAAAAAGAACGATTCAAAGGTTCTTGGAGGATCCTCTGGCACAAGAGATAATCTCCAAAAAATATAAGGAGGGCTCTTTGATTAAAGTAACGCGTAAAAACGAAGAGCTTATTTTTGAATAATGTTTACTGATTTTTTCGTTAATCTTGGCCATCGTTCTATTTCTTGTATGTATTTTTTTGGTGGCTTGACCAATCTAACGCTGCAAACTGTATATTTAACTTTTAAGCCGCCGTACAAGAAAATTCGCATAATTGAACAGGCCAAGAAAGCTGGTTACGATAGTTTCCCCATCGTTTCGTTAATTGCTTTGTTCATTGGTTTTATTTTTGCTTTGCAGACCGCGTATTTTATGCAGCGTATCGGCTCAGAGATTTATATTGCGAGCTTAGTGGCTTTAACTGTGGTGCGTGAATTGGGCCCGGTAATTACCGCTTTAATTGTCGCAGGACGAGTGGGGGCATCAAATACCGCCGAGCTTGGCTCTATGCAGGTTACTGAACAGATCGATGCCTTGGAAACATTAGCTACGAATCCTGTGAAATATTTAGTGGTTCCCCGTTTTGTGGCTTTAAGTATTATGCTTCCGATATTAGTTTTATATGCTGATCTTATCGGTATTTTCGGTAGCTATCTAATATGCGTGTTTAGGTTAGGCATTACCAGTGGCATGTATATGAATGTAACTTTTTCCTCTTTGTTTTATAAAGATCTCTTTACGGGGTTATTTAAAGCCTGGATTTTCGGGATGGTTATCGCCTTAATCAGCTGTTACGAAGGTTTTAACGTCGAAGGCGGCGCGGAGGGAGTAGGCAAGGCAACTACGCGTTCAGTAGTCTTTTCTTTTATTATGATTATCGCGGCGGATTGTTTTTTTACCGCGCTGTTTTATTTTATCTTACCTTAAAAAATGATTGAGATTAAAGATTTAAGTAAAAAATTTAATAATCGTTTAGTTTTAAACCAACTAAACTTAAATGTGCGAACCGGAGAAACTTGCGTAATTATCGGAAGAAGCGGTTGCGGAAAATCCGTTTTGCTTAAACACATTGTAGGTTTGTTAAAGCCGGATACAGGCAAGGTTTTGGTTAATGGCAAAGAAGTAGGTAAGCTGAAAGAATTAGAGCTGAGTGCTTTACGTTTTAAAATTAGCATGGTATTTCAGGGAGGAGCGCTTTTTGATTCCATGAACGTTGCTGATAATGTGGGTTTTAGCCTAATTGAGCATACGCATATTACACAAAAAGATTTAACGGCTCGTATAGAAGAATCTCTACAGCTAGTGGGCTTAGGTGGCACTGGCAATCTTATGCCCGCGGAGTTAAGCGGCGGGATGAAGAAGCGCGTAGCATTGGCACGGGCAATCTGTATTCGCCCGGAAATTATACTTTATGATGAACCGACCACGGGAGTTGACCCCATAACCGCTGATAGTGTTAATGAGCTTATTCGTTCTTTGCATGATAAATTAAAAGTTACTTCAGTTGTGGTTACTCATGATATGAAAAGCGC
>JBAXLM010000046.1:0-8607 GCA_037134795.1 Candidatus Omnitrophota bacterium
CGTATTATTTCTGGTTCATACTGTTTAAAAATTCTTCGTTATTCTTAGTTTTGCTTAACTTCTCAATCAGCAGTTCCATAGCTTCTACGTTATTCAACTCATTTAACACCTTCCTCAAAATCCAGGTCTTCTGTAAAACATCAGGCTTAACCAGCAGCTCTTCATGGCGGGTGTTCGATCGTTTAATGTCGATTGCCGGATAAATCCTGCGCTGGAATAAATTACGATCCAGCTGGGATTCCATATTACCCGTACCTTTAAATTCTTCAAAAATAACCTCATCCATCCTGCTTCCTGTATCAACTAAAGCTGTAGCAATAATAGTTAAACTTCCACCTTCATCCACGGCTCGTGCCGCACCGAAAAACCTTTTAGGCTTCTGCAGGGCATTTGAATCAATACCGCCTGAAAGAACCTTGCCGCTATGTGGAATTACAGAGTTATAAGCACGCGCAAGCCGTGTAATACTATCCAAAAGGATAACTACATCACGCTTATGTTCGACTAACCGCTTAGCTTTTTCTAAAACAATCTCAGCAACCTGAACATGGCGCTCCGGCGGCTCATCAAATGTCGATGAAATAACCTCGCCTTTAACATTGCGCTGCATATCCGTAACTTCTTCAGGACGCTCATCAATAAGCAGAACAATCATGATTACATCGGGATTATTGCTGGTAATTGCATTAGCCATCTTCTGCAATAAAACTGTCTTACCACTATACGGCTGAGCAACAATTAAACCGCGCTGCCCCTTGCCAATAGGAGTAAGCAAGCTCATGATACGCATCGATACCTCATCCGGCTTAGTCTCCAAGTTAAATGGCTCACGCGGATATACCGGAGTAAGATTATCAAAAAGCACCTTTTCCTTTACATCCTCAGGGTTCTCGAAATTCACTGCTTCAACCTTAAGCAAGGCAAAATATTTCTCACCCTCTTTTGGCGGGCGGATCTGGCCGCTTACGGTATCCCCCGTGCGCAGCTCAAATTTCCTGATCTGAGACGGTGAAATATAAATATCATCCGGACAAGGCAAATAATTATAATTCGGGCTGCGTAAAAAACCAAATCCTTCGGAAAGGATCTCTAAAACACCTTCCCCAAACATTAACCCCTCTTTTTCCGCCTGAGCCTGGAGTATTTTAAAAATTAAATCCTGTTTTTTTAATCCACTGGTCCCATTAGCATTTAACTCTTTGGCCAGTTTATTTAACTCTGTGATCTTCATATCTTTAAGATTTTTTATATCTAACTTTTCCACAACGTCCTCCTTATTTCAGAAACTTGTTTCCGGGTTTCACTTATTTCTCCGCTGTTATCTATGATAAAATTCGCAAAACGCGCCTTGGCATTCTGCGAAATCTGAGATTTTATCCTTCCACTTACCTCAACTTTACTTAAAAATCGTGATTTCGTGCGGCTAAACTGCTGTCCTGGTTTGGCTGTAACAACTACCAATTTATCAACCAGCGGCCTTAAACCTGACTCAATGATCAGCGGCGCATCCAAAATAACAATCTTCTTCTTGGAATGCTTAATACGCCGAAGAATTTCTTTAATCACCATCGGATGTACTATGCAATTAAGTTTCTTTAAAGCAGAACTATTAATAAATACAATTCCTGCTAATTTCACGCGGTCAATATTTTTATTTTTCTTAAGTATGCCTTTTCCGAAAAAACTTACGATTTTTCTATAAACAACTCCCCCCTGGCGCAAGGCCTCGTGCGCCACTTTATCCGCATCAATAAGTTCGCTCGCTCCTGTTTTAAACAGGCGCGCAACCGTACTCTTACCACAAGCAAAGCTGCCAGTAATCCCTATGACAATTTTATGCTGATTTTGCTTTGACATATAATTGACTGTAACGTTTAGCTGAAGCTTCCCAGGAAAAATTACACTCCATAGCATTCTTAACCAAAACATTCCACTTCGCTTTATCTTTAAAAGTTACCAAAGCCTGCTTGATGCATTTAAGCAAAACGTCTTTACTGTATTTCGAAAAAATAAAACCATTATGTTTATTAATCGTATCCGCTAAACCGCCTGTTTTAAAAACAAGCGGAAGTGTGCCGTAACGCAAACTAATCAATTGGCCTAAACCGCAAGGCTCATAACTTGAAGGCATAAGAAAAATATCACTACCCGCGTAAATTTTATGCGCCAGACAATCATCAAACTTTAAGTTCAAAGAAATCGCTAAAGGGTATTTTTTCTTCGCTTTTTCCAGAATCTGATGGTATTTTAAATCGCCTGTTCCCAGGATAACCAGTTGCACACCCAACGAACATATTTCATCCAGGCCTTCGGCGAGTATATCAAGACCCTTCTGCTGGGCAAGACGAGAGACAATACCTAATACCGGAAGGTCATTATTAACCGGCAAGCCACAAATTTTTTGCAGATCAGCTTTATCATAAGCCTTATTACCCGGATTAACTAAAGAGAAATTATGGCAAATAAACTTATCCACATCCGGGTCCCAAATAGAATAATCCAGGCCATTTAATATGCCACTTAAAAAATCCTTACGCTCTTCCAACAAGCCTTCCAAACCAAAACCAAATTCTTTGTTCTGAATCTCCAGAGCATAAGTCGGGCTGACGGTATTGATAAAATCTGAAAAGATTATCCCGCCTTTTAGCAAATTTATTTGGTTATAAAACTCTAACCCATCAATATTAAAAAGATTTTCATCTAAACCTAATTTGCTAAACTGCTCTTTAGGAAAAATGCCCTGGTATCCGATATTATGAATAGTCAGAATAGTTTTCATCTTGCGATAGAAAGGAAGGTTAGCATATAAATTCTTTAAATAAACAGCAGCTAGGCTCACCTGCCAATCATGCAAATGTAAAATATCAGCCGTAAAATTTATTTCTTTTAAGAGATCCAGTGCCCGGCGGGAAAAAAATGCAAATCTTTCCAGATTATCCTTATAATCATTACCTTTTTCCACATACAAACCATCGCGTAAAAAATAAAAATCATGCTCTATAAAATAAACTTTTATTTTTTTGCCTATAATCGCGCTTGATATATCTTTAGACACTCTCTTAATTTTAAATTTACTGTCTGTAATACATTTATACCTAGGCATAACAATAATTACTTCATGAGCGCAATCCTCTAAAGCTAGCGGCAGGGCACCAGCCACATCAGCAAGGCCACCTGTCTTAGCAAAAGGAACAACCTCTGAAGCCACAAAAGCTATTTTCATTTAATTATCTCCCTACTTACTGGATAAGCAAGCATATCCAGCCAATTCTTGCCCACCTTCATATCTATCTTAATGGGGACGTCCAACTGCATTACGTTTTCCATTTCATCTTTTACTATTCCAGCTAAAACATTTAATTCTGAAACTGGCAAATCAAAAACCAACTCATCGTGAATCTGCAAAATCATCTTAGCCTTCAAGCTTCTAGTATTAATCTGATTAAATATCTTAATCATCGCCAACTTAATTAAATCACTCGCCGTGCCTTGAATAGGAGTATTTACTGCCTGACGTTCGGCAAACTGCCTGATGGAAATATTTTTATTATTAATCTCTGGAATATACCTTATCCTGCCTAAAAGCGTAGTAACGTACCCAACATCCTTCGCCTTATTAATCTGCGCATCGATATAACTTTTCACTTTAGGGTAACGCAAAAAATATGCGTCAATAAAATCCTGGGCTTGATATACCGGGATCTCTAAATCTTTGCTCAAACCATAGGCGCTCTGGCCGTAAACAATCCCAAAATTGACTCTTTTGGCTATCTCGCGCATATTATCTTTAACTTCAGACTCCGGGATATTATGAATTAAAGAAGCGGTTAAGCGATGCACATCCTGATTGCTTCGAAATGCCTTTAATAAAGTGTCATCCCCGGAAAGATGCGCTAACACTCTTAATTCAATCTGTGAATAGTCGCAGGATAACAAGCAATTGTTCTTTCCCGAAGCAATAATAGCTTGCCTAATTTTAGCTCCAATATCCGTTTTAATAGGAATATTCTGTAAATTAGGGTTGCTTGAACTAAGCCTGCCTGTCTCAGTTTGTGTCTGATTAAAAGACGTATGTACTCGGCCACTTTGGGCATTTACAAGCTTAGGCAAAGCATCAACATAAGTATTCTTAAGTTTAGTAAGCTGCCGATACTCCAATAAAAAAGCAGGCAAAGGATGCTTATCCGCTAAGCGCCTTAATACCTCTTCATCAGTAGAAGGCCCGGTTTTTGTTTTCTTAATCACCGGAAGGTTTAATTTTTCAAATAACACCTGGCCTAGTTGTTTAGGAGAATTAATATTAAATTGCGTGCCGCTGGCCGCATAAATATCCTCAATTAATTTTATCAATCTTTTTTCTATATCCCGTGAAAGATTTTTAAGTAAATCTAAATCCAACTTTATTCCGTCTTGCTCCATCGCGGCTAAAACGCTACTTAGGGGCATCTCAAGTTCAGTAAATAGTGAAAGCAAGTTTTTTTCCTTTAAAGCCTTGGCCAACACCGGCTTTAATTTAATCACCAAAGCTAGCGCGTCCTTTGTTTCTAAGCTTTCTTCGCGAATAAACTCCCCCAGATTTTCTAATGCTAAATCCGTAAGTGCATAACTTAAACGCGATGGATTCAACAGGTAGGCTGCAATCATAACATCAAAATCCAGGCCATTAAGAACAACACCTTCTCTAAATAAAGAGACCTTTAACTTCTTTAAATCATATCCTGTTTTCTTTATTTTCTCATCAGAAATAGCCGCACTCAGGCTTTCGCCAGCCGAAACAGCGCTAAAAAATTTATTATCAACAGCAAAACACAGCTTTGTTATAGAAACACCATAAATAAAAAGCTCAGGCGTAGATTTTAACAAATTTTCTAATTCATGCCCATCAGGAGTTTGCAATTTGACTTTAGGAGTTTCATCAACTTGTAAGGGCAGATCTTTAAGCAAGCTCTTGAATTCCAACTTCTTAAAAATACGAGATAACTCTGCATAATCTGGATCCCTAAGGAGCGCTGATTTTAAATCTAGCGGCATATCCACTTTCTCATCTAAATTAACCAATTCTTTATTTAATTTTATCCTTTCAATATTGTCGATAATCGCCTCTTTTATTCTTTCCGGAGTAACTTTTGAAATATTTTTCAATAATTTATCAAGAGAGCCGCTTTCCAATATAAGCCTGGCGGCAGTCTTCTCGCCGATTCCCGGCACCCCGGGGATATTATCCGCATCATCACCGGCAAGCGCCATAATATCTGCAATCCTCCCGGGCTCTACTCCAAAACGCTCTTTTACCAGAAGTAAATCATAAAATACTCCGCTATCTTTGTAAGGATTAAACACATTGATATATTTATCAACTAATTGCAGAATATCTTTATCAGAACTAACAATAGTCACCTGTATCAGTTTAGATGCAGCTTTTCTGGCAAGTTCCGCGATAATATCATCCGCTTCAAAACCTTTTTTTTCAAAGATAGGAATATGGTAAGCAGCAATAACCTCTTTAATTAAATCTATCTGGCTGACCAAGCCCTCAGGCATAGGCGGCCTTTGCATCTTATACTCTGCAAATTTCTTAGTGCGGAAAGTTTTTCTAGAGACATCAAAACAGCAAATCAAATAGTCAGGCTTGTGTGTTTTTAGAATCTTATTTAAAATATTTATAAATCCATAAACTGCGTTCGTTGGCTGGCCTGTCGAGGTAGCTAGCCCGCTTAAGGCATAAAAAGCCCTGTAGCAGAATGCATTTGCATCAATTAAAAATAAACTTTTTTTAGCAGTCATTAACTAAATTAAAAGGAAATCAATATAAGGAAAGAGTTTTTTGCAGTACGCTTCTAGCGCGACAAAGCCCTTGACGCTGCCTTTTCAATAAACGGTTCAATCTCCGGGTTATCCTGGTCTAAATACTGAGCATCTAACGCTTCTTTAATCGCTGTAGCTAAATCACCTTTGTTATAACTCAACTTAGCTTTTTGAAAATGATCCTGAGCAAGCGCCTTATCATCCTTGTTAATCACGGCTTTATGCACTGACACATCTTTCATAAGGCTAAGCACATCTTCTTCCCGCGCGTCAGTAATTGGCTGGCTGGATAAAACAATACGGATATCTTTAAGGCGATTAATTGCTTTCTGAGTCCAAGGATCATCAAATGAACCTAACTCTACTCTTTTATTCCAATAAAGAGCTGCCATTTCTAAATCCCGCTTATTTTCATATAAAAGTGCCAAGTTAGTACAAGCACTTAAATAGTTAGGATCAACTCTTAGCGATTTTAAATAATTTTCTTCTGCCATCTCAGGAAACCCGATAGCTTCATAAACAACCCCTAAATCATTATAAGCAGCAGCATAAGTCGGATCAATTGCAATTGCTTTTTGATATAAGCTCATTGCCAAAGGCAGATTGCCTATATTTTGGTTTTCTAATCCAGCTTCACGGTATTCCTTGGCTTGCTCCTGCAATTGATCAGGTATTTTTCCTATTACTAGACCAGCTGCGTTTTGCGCAAAAAGCGAACAAAGCGAGCCCACAAAACAAAATACACATAATGTTATGGCTGTAGTAATTACGAATTTAGGCAGGATATTCTTTTTCATTGTTCTTTAAATATTATATACGCTCTCAAACAACACGTCAAGTGAAATCGAGAAAATCACGCTTGGTAATAGCTACGGGTAATTTTCGCATCTAGATGATCGGCTCCATGGTTAAGGCCGGATGAGCTACCTTCTCTAAAAAAACCAAAAGCTCTTCAGAACTTACCGCAATTGTTTCATCGGCAATCTTATCCAGTAAATCCGGCTGTCCGATTTCCTCAGCCCTCTTTTTTAACTTATCTGCCAGTAAATCTTTCAACTCTTTAGGCATCCAAACTACCCTAATTAGCCCACCTTCAGCTGAAATAAATTTCTTACTTAATATATAGAGTTTACCCACTCCTAAAAACCCCGGCGTCTGCACCCCGCCTCCAACAGAACCAGCTAAAGTAGTAAAACTCATTCCCGAAGGAGTAAGCCCAGAGTAATCACGATGCACAACCATTACTCCGTTTGCCTCGGGGACAATTGCCACAATACATTCAAAGCATCCGCAGGATGACTGCGGGCTCTCCATTAATGAATACATGCTTACCACATCAATGGTTTTATTTGATTTTTGCTGCACAAATGCATTTACGCTATCCCACTGGCCTAATCGGTCATTTGAAATACTACCTTTTACAATAGGCTGATTCGGGCCAGTAGGAATAACTTCAAAAGATGCCTTGGCATCAAGCCAAGAATATGCCCCGCATAAACCTAAACGCTCCGGAGTAACAATACACACATGATTAGGAGCAAAAGATTGGCATAATAAACAGGAATAAAATGTATCTACACTCTCATCAGTCATTCCCTTCAAACGCGCATCGCGTTCCTGAAAAACATTTTTAGCCTCAACAACTAATCTATCCACATCTAGAGAATTAGTATAAAGCCTAATTTGCACTTTATCTACTATTACGCTATACTCCTGATGCAACATAGCATGTAAAATTACTCCCAAGTGCTTAAGCCTGAAACCTTTGGCAAAAGCTTCCATAGAGATCCTAATCCAAACCATATCACGTTGGCCCATATGCATAAGGCCGAAGGCATAATTTAAAAAACGATGGATTTGCCGCTCTAAAATCGGCTCAAAATCTTTTTGCATCTTACGGCCAAAAACATCTACTACGATGGCTAAAGGCAAGGATTTTACACCCAGAGGAAGTTGGTCTATATCCGGGCCAATTAATTCTACTCTTCCATCATCAACATTAGCTTCATCTTGAATATTTAAAAATTCAAAAGCTGAACTGACTTTACCTCCAAATTCAACTGCCAGCTGCTCTTTACGCACGCGTTCACCTTCAAATGCCGCCCCATAAGGCAAGGGCACAGGCACCTGAGAGATTTTCACTTTAATCCCGCGAGTTAAAATACATTTAGAAACTATTTTTTCATAATCTTTTTCTGTAACTAAAGCTTCAAATAAAGTTGTATCAATCTTGGGCAACTGTGGAACCTCTAAGTCTGTAATTATGGGTAACCCTAAAGCCAACGCCCCTAAACCTGTAGCAACGATTAGCTCATCGACATGGCTAAGAACTAAGACAAACGCAGGAACACGATTGCGTATATAATCAGCGATACCTTCCCACTGCCCGGGTTTAACTCCTCCGTACATCAGAGGCGCGCGTGCTGCAAAATTAACCGCGTAGATTGCCGATAAATAATCATCACCTAAGGGGACAATATAATTCTCTAAACCCAGCCCAACTCCCTGGTTCTCAAGTTGCTGCTTAAAAGTATTACCATTAATATTACCTGCCAACAAACTAACAATACTCCTAGATTGAAAGTTACGAATCAAATCAAGAGCTGATTTCTCATCTTTAGCCGGGCCAAGAATTACAGCAATCCCGGAAATTCTACCGTCAACTAACTGCAGGCCTAAAGAACGTAAAATATTATCCGGTATAAAACCTATGCCACCTTTAGGGTGTTCACCACTGGCAACAGCTAAAGCCGCTAATATTTCTTCACAAAGTAAAGTTGCTACTCCTTTATTCAGAATTCC
>JBAXLM010000047.1:0-7800 GCA_037134795.1 Candidatus Omnitrophota bacterium
AGGTGGTAAAAATTTTTACTCCTACTCCCAGGATAGGCGGCCAGATACTTACAGGCGAGATTTCGGATATTGCTCGAGAGTTAGTAGAATTGATTAAAGATGAGGTAAATTCCTGATGTCGATTTCCATCATTATTGAAAAATGCACGGGTTGCACATTATGTATTAAGGCCTGCCCGTTTGATGCCATGCGGATGGTCGACAAAAAAGCTTCAATTGATTTGCATAAGTGTACGCTCTGCGGCGCATGTATTGATGCCTGTAAATTTAAGGCGGTGTTACTGGAGAAGGATGCGCCGAAGTGCGTGTTGCCGAATATTAAAGATTATAAGGGGATTTGGGTTTTTATTGAGCAGAAGAATGGCCGGGTGCAATCGGTTTCATATGAGTTATTAGGCAAGGCACAAGAGCTGGCCAAGAAATTAAATTGCCAGGTAAGCGGGGTTTTAATTGGGGATAAGCTTGAAGATCAATTAGATGAATTAATTTTTTGCGGCGCGGATAATATTTATTTAGTCCAGGCTCCGGAGCTGGCTAATTTTCAGGATGAGCCGTATACAAATATTTTAGTTGAGTTGGTAAGAAAATATAAACCTGAGATCCTTTTATGCGGGGCGACAAATATTGGCAGGTCTTTAATTTCGCGCGTGGCGATAAATATTAAAGCCGGCTTAACCGCGGATTGCACGGGTTTAGATATTGACCCGGATAAAAAGATATTGTTGCAGACGCGCCCGGCTTTCGGCGGCAATATCATGGCGACAATTATCTCTCCGAACTACCGTCCGCAGATGGCGACAGTCAGGCATAAGGTATTTGCGCCAATGGACGCGGATAAAAAACGTAAAGGGAAAATTATAAAAGAGAGCTTTGACAGCGCGTTATATATTTCGCGTACTAAGCTTTTAGATATTGTGGATGAGATTGAGTCTACGGTAAATTTATCGGAAGCGGATATTATTGTTTCTGGTGGGCGCGGCATGGGTAATACGGAGAATTTTAAATTGCTGGAAGATTTAGCCCATGTTTTAAATGCCGCAGTAGGATCAAGCCGTGCCGCGGTAGATAGTGGTTGGATGCCTTATTCACATCAGGTTGGGCAAACCGGTAGGACCGTGGGCCCTAAGATCTATATTGCCTGCGGGATAAGCGGCCAGATTCAGCATCTTGTGGGTATGCAATCCTCGAAGATTATTATCGCCATCAACAAAGATCCCGAAGCCCCTATTTTTAAGGTGGCTACTTATGGTATTGTCGGCGATCTATTCCAAATCGTCCCAGCCTTAACCAAAGCCTTCAAATTAGCTTTAAGAAAATAAAAAATAGAATCGTCCCCATGGCAATTCTCTAACAAGCTGTTGGAGAATTGAGTCATATGTTTTGATACTGTTTGCATTAATATGACGTATATTGCGTCATTTAGTATGAATATGTTAAAGAATGTAAAGATTCTCATTGACAAGATTTGATATTTTCTTTATAATGCGGACATGGTAAGCAGCAATTTAATGACTATAGAAGACCTGGCGGATTACTTAAAAGTTACCCGTCGCACTATTTATGATTGGTTAAAACATAATAAGATACCGGCGTTAAAGCTGGTTGGTCAATGGCGTTTTAAAAAAGATAAAATTGATGCCTGGTTAGATAACCAATCTCAACCTCATTGAGTAAACGTAGCGGACGTTTAAACGTCCGCTACGCTATAAAAGGAGACCATATGTACTTTAAAAGATTAGAGCTTATTGGTTTTAAATCATTTTGCGATAAAACCACGCTAAATTTCGAGCCGGGGATTACAGCTGTAGTCGGTCCCAATGGTTGCGGAAAATCAAACGTCTTCGACTCTATCCGCTGGGTTTTGGGAGAGCAATCTGCTAAATCATTGCGTGGCTCAGAGATGCTTGATGTTATTTTTAATGGCACGGATAACAAAGAGCCCTTGAGTATGGCGGAAGTAAGTTTGGCTTTTGATAACAGCAACCGTTTTTTTAATGTTGATCATCCGGAAGTGTTGATTACGCGCAGGCTTTTTAGAAGCGGCGAAAGCGAGTATATGCTTAATAAAGTTGTTGTGCGGCTTAAGGATATTTTGGACCTGTTATTAGGCACGGGTATTGGCGCCGAGAGTTATTCGATTGTCGCGCAAGGAAAAATTGATCTGGTTTTAAGTTCCCGGCCGGATGACCGCAGAATGGTGTTTGATGAGGCATCAGGGATCACTAAATATAAATCCCAGAAAAGGGAGACTATGCGTAGGCTTGAGGAAACAGAGCAGAACCTCTTGCGCGTAAACGATATTGTTATTGAAGTTAAACGTCAGATCGGTTCTCTTGAGCGCCAGGCGAATAAAGCGCGTAGATATAAAGAAGTTTTCGAAGAGTTAAAATTAAAAGAAATTGATTTAGCTACTTTTGATAAAATTAATTTGTTTAAGCAAAAAGATGAGATTATCAATCAGCTAGCGGATTTAGGAAAAGATGAGCTTAAATTAATTGAAGCTGTGGCTGAGCAAGAGGCTAGGATCGCTAATCGGCAGTCAGAATTAAAGTCTTTAGAAGAGGTTATCATGGCTTTGCGAGGCGAAATGCTCAATTTAGAAAATAGTTTAGTAAGAAATAATGAGCATATTAATTTTAACCAGCAACGCATTAATGAGATAATAGAAAACGCGAAAGTTTTAGATAGCCAGATTGAGCAGGCTAAGATCAAGTTAGTCCAGGATGAAGAAAAATTACAGTCGGTACGCGATGAATATAGTAATCTTAAAACCAATATTGAAACTAAGCAGTCTGTCTTAGCGCGGAAGGAAGAGGAGATTAATAAGACTAGCGCGTTGATTAAGGGGTCACTGGAAGTTATCTCAGAGAGCAAAAAGATAATTTTAGATTTAGAAACAAGGATCTCTAACACCAAAAATGAAATCGGGGATTTTAATTCTAAGCACCAGGTTTTCCTGGCGCGTAAAAAAAGGTTGGAGATTGAAAAAGCCAAGGCCTTTGAAGAGAAGGTAATTATTGAGGAGAGTTTAAAGAAGATTACTGGAGAGTTAGAAGCTACCCGGCAGTTACTTGCGGATTTTAAGCAGAAAATTTCTGATGTCAAGACAAGCCTTCAGCAAGAGGGATTAAATTTATCCGATGTTAACAAAAAGATTGCCGACCTTGAAAATGAAAAGCTTACTTTAGTTTCACATAAGGAGTTTTTGGAGAAGTTAAGAAATAAGTATGATGATATTGGCGAGTCATTAAACGCGACAATTTACTTGGATAAAATGCCCAAAGAGAACTTAACCGGATTGGTAGTAAAAATCCAGGATCAGGGAGTTTTAAATGGCCAAGACCTTACTTATTCTGGGCCAGCAGCTTTTAAAATAAGCGGAGAAGCGAAGCCTATAGAATTAGATACCAAGAGAATCGATGAGAAGATCGCGAAGTTAGGGGAGAATCTAGGTGAGTTAAGAAATATAAGAGTGGTGCGTGAAACCTGTATCTCGGAGTTAAATAAAATGTCGGTAACCTTAGAGGCACAGCTACGCGACCAGGAGATTGCTTTAGCGAATAAAGAATCCAGCCACGCTACCATTTACGAGCAATTTAATAAAATAAAGGAAGAAGAAGATATTATTGTGATGGAGCTGTCTGATTTGCAGCGCGAAGTTTCTATAATTGAACAAAATCTGGTTGATTCCCAGGCTAAAGTTTCTAATTTGAGTAATGAGGAAAGGCAAAGGCAGGATGCGATTGTGCAGGAGGAAGACGCTATTGCTTTAAATAGTAAGTTACGTGAAGAGGTTTTAGTGTTGCTTACCCAAACTAAAACAGAGATCGAGGCATTAAATAAGCGTTTTACTTCTGACGCGGCAACTTTAAAGATATTAGATGAGAGTTACGCGCAGGATAAATCCAGCCTTGAAAATATTCAGCGGCAAATTACTGATAGCCAGCAGCGCCAAGAAATGCTGAAAGTAGAGATCGTTGAATGCCAAAAAAAGATCGCAGAGAGCGCGATTGAAATTGGGAAAAAGAAAAATACTATTTTAGAAGTTGAGGGAAAATATAATGAGATTTCAAGCAGCACTGTGGGAGTGGTGAACAAGATCGATGCTGACCGCAAACAACTGGATCAGATTAAAAATCGCCTGCATGACCTTAAAATGCAGGATAAAGATGTGGATTATCGCTACGGAACTATTAAAGAAAGAATGCTCTCCGCGTATAAAATTGACTTAGACGCTCAGCTAGAGGTAACTAAGGATCTAGATCATCAGGGCCTGTTAAACGCGATAATTGAACTCAAGAAGAAGCTGGATTCTTATGGCTCGGTTAATCTGGTCGCGATTGAAGAGTATGATGAGTTAAAGCAACGTTATGATTTTCTTATTCAACAGCAGACGGATTTATTGACTGCTAAAGAATCTCTGCATCAGGCGATCCTTAAAATTAACCGTATAACAAAGCAGATGTTTATGGAGACATTTGAAAAGGTAAAGGTGGAGTTTAAGAATTATTTCCGCCTACTTTTTAACGGAGGAGACGCGCAGCTATTTTTAATTGATGAACAGGATCCCCTCGAGTCAGGGATTGAGATTATTTGCCGGCCTCCGGGCAAGAAACTGCAGAATGTATTGTTGTTAAGCGGTGGTGAAAAAACAATGTCGGCGATCGCGTTGATTTTCGCGATATTAAAAGTTAAGCCTTCACCATTTTGTATTCTTGATGAAATTGACGCGGCACTTGATGAAGCCAATGTTGACAGATTTTCCAGAGTTTTGCAGGAATTTGCTAAAACTTCGCAATTTATTGTAATTACGCATAACAAAAAAACTATTGTGAATGCCGATATCATGTATGGCATTACCATGGAGCAATCAGGAATTTCGAAGATTGTTTCAGTAAAATTATCGCAGAATAAAGAAAAGGAAAAAGCAAGCCAAGCGCAGCAAGTAGCAGCTTAACCGCAACAGGTGTTGTTCTTGCCTTTGTTTTTGGCTTGGTAAAGGTAATTATCTGAAGAAGTAATTAACTCCGCGGGAAGCATCCCATCCTCAGGAAACGTGGCGATCCCCAGGCTTACTGTAAGCATCTTGTTAGGAAATATCTCTTCATTCAGGAAAGGATATTTTTGAATATCCTTTCTGATACGCTCAGCGATCATAAAGGCTTCTTTTTTATCAGTTTGTGGAAGGATTATAACAAACTCTTCGCCTCCATATCGGCAGACAAGGTCTATTTTGCGCGATTGATTACGTAAGAGTTGCGCCAAATCTTTTAATATTTTATCTCCTGCCTGATGCCCCAGCCTATCGTTATAGATCTTAAAGTCATCAATATCGGCGATAATTAAGCTCAACTTATTTTTAGTTGCTTTGGCTTTTTCAAGTTCATTTTGCAAAAGAAACTGAAAATAACCGTGGTTCCAAAGATTAGTCAAATAATCTGAATGCGCGTGGTAAACAGTTTTCTCATAAAGCTGTGAGTTTTCAATAGCCAGGCCTGCCTGGTTTGCTAGCATCGTGAGCATGCGCAAATCATCTTTAGTGATTGGATCCTTGGTAATAAAATTGTCCGCGACAATGATGCCGTTCACCCGGTTTTTTGCTTTTAAGGGCATAAGCACCAGCTCATCGCTTTCTAACATTTTGATTACCGGTGAATTTTTGTAACGTTGGATAGTTTCGCCGATCAAATGCAGCGGCATGCCTTCTAAAACCGCAAGAGAAAGAGGGTTTTCATCTTTGCCAAACATAGGTATCTTAAGATTTCTTACCTGCCGGTTAAACCCTGATTCCAAGGCCGCGTTGGAGTTTTTAAAAGCATTAATTAAATCTTCCAAACCCATTTTTTCTTGTTCAATCCTAGTCCAGGCGGCATTAGCTTCTTCGCCGCTTTCCGGGCCTATCCCCATTATTCCCTCGATAATTTTTTCCTTTTCATTAACCAAAAAAAGCATGGCGCGGTTAAATCCCAGGCCAGTATGCGCGGTAACTCCGGTTAAGATAATATAAAGGATTTCATCTAATTTTAAAGTGGTGCGCATGGCATTGGAGATTTCATGAAGAATACTCAACTCTGCCTTTGTGCGTTCCAATTCAATTTTTAACCTACTTAATTCTTCCATAATTATTAAATTTAGCATAATTTTTTAGTAATGTCAAGCTAGAGGGTCGGTATCAAAGGTGACTGTCACGTTTTTTGTGACTGTCACCTTTATATTTATAGTTAGGTTTTGCCTCTTGTTGCGTCTATTGCCGTAGGGAGGCCTAAATGAATAAAAAAGAGATTGCGGTTGAGGTAGTAGCAACGAAGATTTTGTTGGTGAGAGGTAGGAAGGTGATGTTGGATTCAGATTTAGCGAAGTTGTACGGTGTAGAAACAAAACAACTCATAAGGCAGATGAAAAGGAACTATACAAGGTTCCCGAATGACTTTATGTATCAGCTTACACGAGAAGAGGTTAGAAACTTGAGGTGCCAAATTGGCACCTCAAATAAAGGCGGACGGCGTTATTTGCCGTATGTTTTTACCGAACAAGGAGTAGCAATGCTTTCTACGGTTCTGAATTCCGAACGAGCAATTCAGGTTAATATAGCTATTATGCGGGCATTCGTGAAATTACGGGAGTTGTTATTAACACATAAAGAGCTAGCAGAGAAACTTGAGGAATTAGAGCGGAAGTATCAATTGCATGAAACGGATATTCAGGTAATATTTGAGGCGATTAAGAAATTGCTTGAGCCGCCGCCTGAACCACCGAAACCACGATTTGATTTGAATTAACGAAGCTCAAAACTATTTTACAGAAACTCGTACCCGTATTTCTTTCGTAACCACCTATCTTTAATGCGATTACGTACACTGTCTATGATTTCTTTGTTAGATTTCTTTCACCCCTACGTCAATTATAGCAGGAGGAGGGAAGCCCATGCCATCATATGCGCGTAAGCATCAACTACAACAGTCGTTAGTGTATCATGCGTTTAGCCGAAGCAATGGACGCAAGGTGATTTTTCAAGAATCTGAGGATTTTGAGCATTTTAAGAGATTGCTTCGTGAATATAGTGATAGGTTTAATTCGCAAATATATCATTGGGCTATTATGCCGACCCACTACCATCTTGTGGTTGAATTCGAAAACCCTGAATTAATTTCGAAATTTATGGCAGGATTACATCGAGCGTACAGTCATTATTACCATAAGCAATATAACGCAGTAGGTTTTTTATGGCAAGGTAGATTTAAATTACAGCCGATACAAAAAGATTTATACTTGAAAAATTGTGGTCGGTATGTAGAGAGAAACCCGGTGCGTGCTGGTATAGTTGCAGAGGCCTGCCAATACAGTTATAGTAGTGCGCGTTTTTACTGTTTAGGACAAGAGGATGGTATAACGCAAGTTAGCCCTGATTTCGAAGAGTTCGGGAAAAGCGTTGTTGAACGGCAGGTAGCTTATAAAGAATTTCTGAGGGTTTTTAATAGCCAAGAGGAAGCTTTGTTCTCTAATATAGAGGTTCCTTGTGGTGATCAAGATTTTATACGAAAATTGGTGAAAACAGGCGCGCATTTTTTCCCCAGAAGGCAAGGCAGGAAAGCTGCAGTATTTGTTTTGTAACCATCTAGCATTATTGAAATTACATACACTGTCTATGATTCTGATTTTTAATTATGGCGAATTCGCCATAATTAAAATCCGGATTTAAGTTGGGGTGGAGAGTGTATTTATTTAGTTAGATTTGTCCTCTTGTTACGTCTATTGGTGTAAGGAGGTCCAAATGAATAAAAAAGAGATTGCGGTTGAGTTA
>JBAXLM010000048.1:0-7506 GCA_037134795.1 Candidatus Omnitrophota bacterium
TTCCTTAACATTTTGGGCGATCTTTTGCGCGTCCCGATGCGCTCCTCCTAAGGGTTCAGGGATCACTTCATCAATTAAGCCCATCTTCAAAAGGTCCGCGCCGGTTAATTTCAGAACCTCAGCTGCCTGAGGAGCTTTGGCGCCATCCTTCCAGAGAATTGCCGCGCACCCTTCTGGAGAAATAACCGAATAATAAGAGTTTTCCAATACTGCTACGCGATCCGCTATGCCTACCCCCAGAGCACCGCCAGAACCACCTTCGCCAATAACAATTGCTATAATCGGCACGCTAATACAGATCATCTCGCGTAAGTTAAGCGCGATCGCGTGCGACTGGCCGCGTTCTTCCGCCCCGATACCGGGATAAGCCCCCGGAGTATCAATAAAGATTACTACTGGCAATTGGAATTCTTCCGCTAGCTGCATAACACGCAAAGCCTTGCGATAGCCTTCCGGGTGCGCGCAACCAAAATTACGTTTTAAATTTTCTTTTGTATCCCGGCCTTTTTGATGCCCGATAACCATCACCTTATTTTTATCCAGTTTAGCCAAACCGCAGATCATCGCCTTATCATCGCTAAAAAGCCTGTCTCCGTGCAACTCCACAAAATCCGTCATAATCATATTAATATAATCTAGAGTGTACGGCCGCAAAGGATGCCGCGCCAACTGCACCTTTTGCCAGGGGGTAAGATTGCTGTAGACATCTTTTCTTAAATGCTCTAATTTATCTTCGAGCTTCTTTACTTCAGAAGACAGGTCAATCTTCTTATCCAGGATAAAAGCTCTCAGCTCCTGAATTTTTTTCTCTAACTCAATAATAGGTTTTTCGAAATCAGGCCCGGCCATAGTTTAATCTACAATAGTTACTTCAGTGCCAACGGGCACAATACTATAAAGCTCCTCTACATCCGCGTTATTTAAACGCACGCAGCCTTGCGTTACCTGTTTGCCTAATTCTTTAGGCTCAGTAGTCCCGTGAATACCATAACCTGCCAGATCAAAACCCATCCAACGCGTGCCTAAAACATTTTCCGTACTTTCTGGCGGCACAACTGCCCCTGCTTTAAACCAAGTAGGGTTAAGCAGCTTATTAACAATTTTAAATACGCCCACGGGAGTACAATTATTCTTACCAGTTGAGACAATATATGTCTTGATCACCTCTTCTTCGCTTTTAAGTAATAATATATTCTGAGATTTATCCGCTAAAATACTAAAAGGCACATTCCAGATTTTTATTTTGCGGCCGGGGATAATTACTGAATCACTGATATTATTACTTTTCATAAGAAGTTCGGTGGTAGTCTTATGCGTTCGGGCGATTTTATCTAAAGTATCCCCTGACTTAATCTGGTAAATTATGCTTTTTGGCGTAATCGTTGACGAGAATAATAATTTTATATTTATCTCTTCTATCCTTTTCTGCCAATTGGCTACATCTGATGATTCAGAAAAATCATTAATCAACTGCTGATATACGCCCTTTACTTCAAGTAAGCTCGCCTTTGCTTCAAGCAGGCGCGCCTGATTAAGCAAAGCGCGCACCGTCGCCCGGTGATTACCCCCCGCAGCCCCACTACTCACTTTCTTGACTCCTAAAACCACCAGAAACATCAGAATTAAAATTACTCCTAAAATTATTGCCAGAAATTTTTTATTCACTAAAACCCCCTTAATTATCTTATATTTTCATCTCGCCCAAGATATCAAAGCAATTACAATTCCTAAAAGTAACCCCATAATTACTTCTACCGGCGTATGCCCGATTAATTCACGTAAACGTAGCTCCTGAATCTTACCCTGCCAATAAATATCCTCCATGATCTTATTTAAAATACTGGCTTGCTTGCCTGTCGAGCGGCGCACGCCCTGCGCGTCAAACATAACCACGATGGCAAAAGCAAAAGCCAGGGCAAAATATACGCTATCAAAACCGCATGTTAAACCGATACTCGTCGACAAACACGATGCCCCGGCAGCATGCGCGGAAGGCATTCCTCCGCTACCGATAAAAAGACGGAAATCAAACCTCTTTAAACGAAAAACTCCGATAACCACCTTCAGCGTCTGAGCGATTAGCCAAGCGGAAATAGTGGTCATTAAAATTTTGTTTCTATATATTTCTACAAAAAAATCATTCATTATTCTTTAGTTTTGGCAGGGATAACTTCAATCTTAATTTTTGTCGCGATGGTTGACTGGCCATCCTTAATTAGGTAACCCTGATTTCCTGGCATTGACAAAAAAGATGGATTATGTTTTCTTTTTTTTAGCTCGCGGATCGCTTTTTTAAGCTCAACAACTGAACTTAATGTGGCCTTAAACTCCTCATTTTGCAGATAAATACGTTTTCGGCTGTCAATAAGCGCTTTATTTTCCGCTTTCGATATAGAGAACTTGGCATTTACTTCTTTGAGGTTACTTTGCATTTTTGAGTTATCTTGAAATAACTGCGTAATTTTATTCATACTTGCCTTTATATAAAGCTTAAGATTCGCGTTTTTCTGCGACATTTGCTCTTTAAGCTCTTTTTCTTTCTCTAGCTCCCGCAACAACTTTTGCTTCTCTTGAATTAAAGCCGCGGCCTCTCCTTGAACCTGCACCAGGTCATCTTGAAGCCTATATCTTGCCTTTAATTCACTGGTATACCTAATCATACTAAAAATAGTAATGCTCAATAACAAGATAAGCGCTACATTTTTAATCGTATCCTTATTCATGAGCTATATTATATAATCTACCATCTAAAAAGCAAGATATTTTAATGTTAGATTCCCCCTTTTCTTGCGTCTATTGCCCTAGGAGGAGAAAAAATGATCTCAAAAACTTACAGTTTTGGACTTTTAGGCTTAGAACCCTATCCCGTGGAGATTGAAATCGATGTGGCTAACGGCCTTCCTACAATAACCATAGTTGGCCTGGCAGATACAGCGATTAAGGAAAGTAAAGAAAGGGTGCGCTCTGCGATCAAGAATTCTGGATTTAATTGGCCCGCGCAAAGGATAACTATAAATCTCAGCCCTTCTGATATCAAAAAAGAAGGCGCTTGTTTTGATCTAGCTATTGCCCTGGGAATTTTAGCAGCAACTGGCCAGATCAATAACGCGCCTCTTGAGAATTATTATTTTCTAGGAGAGCTGTCGCTTGACGGGCAGATAAAGCCCGTACACGGGGTTTTAGCCATAAGTTTAGCTATAGCTAAAACCTCGAGAAAAAATATTATTCTTCCTGAAGAAAATATAAAAGAGGCGGCAATTATACCGGAAATATCTGCCTGGCCGCTAAAAAGTTTAAAAGAAGTAATGCAATTTTTGGCAGATCCCGCCTTAAAACAACCTTTTAAATTATCTCCTGAACAATTCTTTAAAGGAAATACTAATTACACAATAGATTTTTCCGAAGTTAAGGGGCAATTCTTTGCCAAAAGAGCCTTAGAAGTTGCTGTATCCGGCGGGCATAATATTATTTTAATCGGCCCGCCAGGCAGCGGAAAAACCATGCTTGCTAAAAGAATCCCTACAATTATGCCGGATTTAAACTTAAAAGAAATATTAGAGATAACCAAAATCCATTCAGTAGCCGGCACATTATTAAACAAGGATGGTTTTATTTCTACCCGGCCTTTTCGCTCTCCGCATCACAGCATCTCAGATGTGGCCTTAATCGGCGGAGGCAACATTCCTAAACCCGGAGAGATTAGCCTGGCGCATTTCGGGGTATTATTTTTAGATGAACTACCCGAGTTTAGCCGCAAAGCCCTTGAAGCCTTGCGTCAGCCGCTGGAAGATAATTTAATTTGCGTCAGCCGCATGAAAAAAACGCTTATCTTTCCAGCTTGCTTCATTTTAGCCGCGGCGCTTAACCCTTGCCCCTGCGGAAATTATTTTAATCCTGAGAAATCTTGCCATTGCCCTACTACAAAAAGAAAAAATTATTTAGGCAAAATTTCCGGGCCATTGCTTGACAGAATTGATATTCACATTGATGTCCCGCCGGTAAAATACCGGGATTTAAGCGAATATAAGGACGCGGAAACATCAAAAGAAATAAAACTACGAGTGGAAGTTGCTCGCGATATCCAACAAAAAAGATTTAATAACACGAAAATATTTTGTAATAGCCAAATGCACGGCAAATTAGTCAAAGAATATTGTGTTTTAAACAACGAGGCAAAAGCATTGCTGCGTATGGCTATATCAGAATTAGGAGTTTCCGCCAGAGGCTATGACAAAATACTTAAGGTGAGCCGCACCATCGCGGATTTAAGAAAAGCAGAAATTATCACAGCTGAAGACATAGCTGAAGCAATCCAATACCGAAGCCTAGACAGACAACTACAAGCTTAAATTAGGGGTGGGGTGAATTACTTCGTAGTTACTTCAATTATAGTGTTGGCGGTAGAGGTGTTGCCTGCGTCGTCTCTTACTGTAAGTGTAGCGGTAAAATTACGTGGGCCATATGTAGTGCTCCAATAAGTATTCTCGGGATTTTTCTTATTAGAGATATCTCCATCACCAAAATTCCAATCATAAGCAACAATATTCCCTGACTTAGAGTATGATTTTTGACCCGAGAAATTTACTTTAAGTGGTGAATAACCTTTAACAGGCTTAGCAATAATTACTGCAACCGGAGGCGCTACTGCTATTTTAACTACTGGAGTTTCTTTAACAACAGGTTTAACCTCTACAGGCGGCTCAGCCACTACAACAGGCGGCACAGAAGGCTTGGCCACAAATTCTTCTTTTATAACAGATGGAGTAACTACTGGTTCAGTAGCTGGGACAATTAATGGTTCAACAGCTGAAGCAACTAATGGTTCAACAGCCGGAGCAACTAATGGTTCAACAGCTGAAGTTGGTATTGACACAGCCGCTAAAGGCTGAGGAATAACCACCTGAGTTGTTGGTAATACTGGAGCTTGTTGTACCAAAGCCTGTTGTAAAGGCTTTTGAACAGAAGGTTCTTTACTCAAATCTTCAACAATATACGCCGCAAGTTTTTCCTTTAAGGCGTTTACGCGGGCTTTTTCTAATTCATCTTTTTGTTCATCAAGCTTATCCACTCTTTCTTTATATTTAGGATCGCGGTTATATTTATAATCTTCAACAGCAGTAAACGGCCAACGCAAAACACCGCCCAATAAATCCACAAGCATCACCGGCGGATTCCAAAAAGTCTCTTTTAAGCGCGATTCTATCTCACCCATTTTCTTATAATAATACTCAACTTTAGCTCTCCGGCGTTTAAAGCGTTTTTCGGCTAAAGTTAAATCCGGCAGGGAATTATCTTTACCAACAGTATATTCTAATAAAGGTTTACCGTCGTAACTTACTAAATAACCTTGCGCTTTAGCAGAATCAGGCTTCTGAAATTTATAAGTAGCGCAGCCAGATAAAATGAATACAAAAAATAATAAAATCAGTATTTTTTTCAAATCCACACTCCCCTTCTCGCGCTAAATATAAAAATTTTTTTATTTAACGCATTAATGCCAATGCTTCCGAACGGGTTTTTTCGCTATCCTTAAAAATCCCCCGCACAGCACTAGTTACCGTCATCGTCCCGGGTTTTCTCACCCCGCGAATTGACATGCACATGTGCTCCGCCTCAATAACCACCATTACCCCTAATGGTTTTAATTTAGACATAATAATCTCAGCAATCTGAGTAGTTAGCCTTTCCTGAACCTGCGGACGATGCGCAAGAATTTCAATAACCCGCACCAATTTACTTAAACCAGTAACCCTGCCATTTTTAGGTATATAAGCGACATTCACCTTACCTACAAAAGGTAAAAAATGATGTTCACACATGCTGGACAAAGGTACTCCCCGTAAAAGAATAATCTCATGATGCTTTTGCTCCAAAATAACTTCAAGCTCTTTTTCCGGATTTTGCTTAATACCGGAAAAAACCTCTTCATACATTTGGGCAACACGCCGAGGAGTTTCCAAGAGGTCTTTCCTTTTTGGATTCTCGCCAATTGCCTCTAATATCTGACGCACTGCTTTTTCAATCTTTAATTTATCCATAAATTAACGCGCCCTCTTTCCCGCTTATTATCTAATGAAAACCTTCTTTCTGCAATAAGTTTTTCATATTGACTATTTTCTTAAATTAATTTATACTATTTACAGTAGAGCGAGTTCCTGCCTACCGACAGGTAGGTAAACCCACCCTACTACTACGGATGGTTAAATTATAAACATTTGATTATCTAAAAATTCAACGCCTAAACTTAATGCCTAAAAAGAAAATATTTATTGCTGATGATCAAGAAGATATTCTCTTATTGTTAAAAGACTTCCTTACTCATCATGATCTTGAGGTGATGATCCTCAAAGAACCAAAAAATATTCTTATCTCGGTAATCTCTTTTAAGCCAGACCTTATCTTGCTTGATCTATTAATGCCAAATTTAGGCGGATTTGAAATCTGCGAAATTCTCAATAAAAATGTAGAAACCCGCGAAATCCCCATAATTATTATCTCAGGCTTTGGAAATTTAGGGGATATAAAAAAGGCTTACAGTTTAGGAGCAGTGGGGTATTTTGTTAAACCTTTTTCTCTCAACGATTTATTCACTAAAATAATTAAAACCATTAATAATAAAGAAACCCAGCTTTAATTATTTACCGATACAAAAATCCGTAAAAATCCTATCCATTAGATCCTCAGAAAAATTTTTACCTAAAATCTTATCCAAATAAACACAGGCGTCTTTCAAATTTTGCGCGATGAATTCCACGGGCAGCTTATCCGCTCCGATAACCCGGGCTTGCCTAACTAGCTTCTGGGCATCCTGTAAAGCATGAATATGCCTGAGATTACTTACCAGCATAAACTCACCGCTAGGCAGTTTTCCCTGATAAACAAAATCATAAAGAGCATCCTCCAGCAGATTGATATTTTTCGCGCTCTTCGCGCAAAGCTGGACTACTCTTTTAAATTCCCTGCTAATTTTATCTTTTTCAATGCGCGGCTTCAGGTCAATTTTATTGATTACCGCTATAACATGTTTATTTTTTACTTCTTTAATTAATCTTTTGTCTTGCTCATCCAATTTACTGCTTGCGTCAAATAAAATAATTACAAGATCCGCTAATTTAATATGCTCCCTGGAGCGCTTAACGGCAAGCTTTTCAATCAAATTACGCGGCTTAAGAATTCCGGCAGTATCCACGATCCTTACCGGAATACCTTTTATGTCGATCATCTCTTCAATTGTATCACGCGTAGTGCCGGCAACAGGAGTAACAATCGAACGCTCTATTTTAAGCAAGGCATTTAAAAGTGAGGATTTTCCTACATTGGGTTTCCCGCAAATAACTACATGCAGGCCTTCGCGCAAGATCCTGCCTCCTGAAGCACCGCTTAATAACGCGTTTAACTGCGCATCAATAGCATTAAGGCCAAGCGATAAATCTGATAGGCTCTGACGGGGAATACCTTCTTCGGGAAAATCAATATTTGCCTCCAGGATTACTAAAATATCTAACA
>JBAXLM010000049.1:0-7099 GCA_037134795.1 Candidatus Omnitrophota bacterium
GGAGGTGAATGGTGCCTAGTTATCGTTTGAATTTGAGTTCTTCAACTTCTGCTGTCAAGTTAGAAGACTACAAGTATGGGATCGAAGGACGAGATGAGTCCTCGCTTCAAAAAGTTATTTCAAGCAACCCAGATTTTATTACTAGCTTGCCAGAGCTTCAATTAACTGAATCTGAGATTCTCTTAATATTTCGGGAGTATCCAACAGCACGTGGGAATATTGATATATTAATCATAACTGAAAATGCAGAAATAATAATTGTAGAAACAAAGTTAATAAAAAATTCTGAGTCTACCAGAACCGTTGTTGCTCAGGCGATTGATTACGTTAAGGCATTCAGCAGCGAAACCATGGATAGCTTTTTAGAAAAGATATCTAAGAAAAAGTTAAACAAAAATACACTCTTAGAAAGAATAA
Source organism: Candidatus Omnitrophota bacterium (assembly GCA_037134795.1). Taxonomy (GTDB): domain Bacteria; phylum Omnitrophota; class Gorgyraeia; order Gygaellales; family Profunditerraquicolaceae; genus UBA6249. The sequence goes on from JBAXLM010000049.1 coordinate 418, forward strand.
AAAACGACGAAAGGTTTATGGCACTTCTTGCTAAGAACATTAAAGCGGGAGTTTTTCGTGTATTAATTCTGGGAGATGAGATACAGCCGAATGTTCTTGGAATGATTGAATCAATTCAGTCAGCTCCGCATCTTTCTTTTACAATCTATTTAGTTGAATTAAACGCCGCTATGTTTGACGAAGAAAATATTATAATTACCCCAAAAATTGTTGCTAATACTCTAGAGATTGAAAGAAGTGTAATAAAAATTGAGATTTTATCCAAAGGAGATTATAAAATAGAATCTGAAATTCCTTCAAAAGAAAGCAAGGGTTCAAAGCTGATATTGACCTGGGAACAGTTCTTGGATAACGTTTCCAATAAAGAGTTTAGGAATATTATTGAAGATTTCAGGAAAAAATGGGTATCTGAAATTGATGATAGCATTAACATGGGCCAGGTAGGATTTTCCGCTGGTTTAAATTATGGCAACAAGCGCATTCCGATTCAGATTGTATATAACAATCGGGTTGCGATAATATCAGAAAAGATGAGAGAATCCTATAATATGCCGGAAAAGCTTTATCAGGAGTATAGGGAAGACTTAAGTAAGTCGCCTATGGTATATGATAAATATGTGAGTGGGAATAAAGTTGATGTTGGATTTGATGCGATTGATGCCGAAACGTTTAAACTTATTCTTGATGCTTCTCTCAATTTTGCTAGAAAAATAAAGAATATTTAATAAGGTAATTATAATTCTAAGGAGATAAAAAATGACAGTGCAGGAACGTTATGAAGCATTAAAAAGCAAAGTTACAAAGCGTAAGAATGAATTTGATACTTTTATCAATATGCTCGAAAAAGGCTCATCTTGGTTGACCAGCCCGGCAAGCACAAAGTATCACCTGAATAAAGCAGGTGGCTTATTGGAACACAGCGTAGGCGTTACCGAAACGCTTCTTAAGTTTAGGGAAACATTGGCGCCTGCAATATCTGAAGAGTCATGTGTTATTGTTGGATTATTACACGATGTGGGAAAAATCGGCATGCCGGGGAAACCTCGATATCTTAAGAATGATAACCAGTGGGAGATTGAGAAGAGGAACATGACATATAAGATTAACCCGGATGAGGTTTATATGAATCTGGCTACGCGCAGCCTGTATTTAATTGCCAAATATATTTCTTTATCTGATTCCGAGGCACAGGCGATTCTTTATCATGACGGCCAGTATGTAGAGGGTAATAAAGAAGTGGCGCATCATGAAATGCCGATTACTCTATTAGTGCATTTTGCCGATATGTGGACAGCTACGGTTTATGAAGAAGGAAGAAAGATTGTAGAAAGCACGGATTATTACGATAAAAAGGATTAAAGATGAATATTCTCTTAACTAATGATGACGGCATTTTCTCAGAAGGCATTCGCGCATTATACAAATCTCTAAAACAGATTGGCAAAGTAACAATTGTTGCTCCTGATTCCGAAAGAAGCGCGGTGGGGCATGCGATAACTCTTTCAGATCCTCTTAGGGTAAAAAAAATAAACCGAAGCGGTAAGTTCTTTGGTTATGCTACTACTGGAACCCCTGCTGATTGCGTGAAGCTTGCCATAAGGGCGATTTTAAAGAAAAGGCCGGATATAGTGGTGTCAGGCATTAATCTTGGCCCAAACGTCGGCTACAGCGTTCTTTATTCCGGGACTGTTTCCGGGGCAACAGAAGGAGCTATTTTGGGGATCCCTTCTTTTGCCATTTCTCTTTCCACGTTCACTAATCCTAATTATAGCTTTGCAGCAGAGTTTGCTAACAAGCTTGCCAAGCAGATACTTAAGTATAAGGATTTGCCTAAAGGAACATTGCTCAATGTCAATATTCCTGCCGTAGCAAAGAATCGCATTAAAGGCGTGCGCATAGTTAAGCAGAGCGGACAGGCAATTGAAGAGCGTTTTGATAAGCGGGAAGATCCGCGTAAACGCATTTATTATTGGCTCACCGGAGAAATTATTAAATCTGATGGCAGGGATGAAGCAGATATTGAGACTGTTCGCAAGAACTACATTTCAATTACTCCTATCCACTGTGATATGACCGATTATGATTTTATGGATAAGCTTAAGCTGTGGAAGTTTTAAAATAGTAAGATCATAAATTAGGGGACGCCTCGGGTTTTTAAAAAAGATGGGGTAGTGACAAATAGAAACAGTTTATAGTTTTAGAGATTATGACCATTTCTTAAAAACAGGTGTACTAGAAATGGCATAACAGAAAGCACTGCTTCTAAATTTCGAAATAAAAACAATTGAAATTAGTATGACTAATTCTAGAGACAAGCTTAACGAAGCCAAGTATTTTTTAGAAGAAATGAGGAGGACATCTTCTGTTCCTGATAAATTTAGGTACGAGCTAACCGCTTTATTGGCAGCAAGTCGTAGTATTACGCTGATTATGCAAAAGGAATTTTCTGGAAAAACTGGTTTTGATGATTGGTATATTCATAAGCAGAGCGAGATAAAGAAAAATCCTACCTTGAAATACTTGCATAGGCAAAGAGATATTTCTCATCATGAGCATCCCGTGCTTCAACATAATTTTGATGCGACAGCGCAGATTACGGATAGTAAAAGTACAGATATTATTCTTACTGGTACTGGTAGCAGCATTGGAATTTTATCTAGTCCGTTTGCGAATTATACAAAAATATACCCAGGCATTAGTGTAAAATATTATTTTAGCGATTTTGCCGATAAGGAAAAAGATGTAATAGATTTATGTCAGGAAGCAATAGATATAATAGAAAGTATTGTAAATGAATGCGAAAATAAATTTGATAACCAATAAAACTAGAAAACTCGGGACCGTTTCTATTTTTCATAGATTATGACAATTGGTAATATACGATTAATAATACTGAAAAGCGAGAATTGCCTTCCGGAGTGGAATCTATAACCATCGAATTAGAACGACAATAAATTTCTAGCAGATAATAGGAGCAGTATACAGGCGATGATAACAATTTTTGACGTAATTGATAATTTCTTTTATAAGGAAGCGGATAAGAATATATTGACTATGCCAGGAAGGGCTTTGTATTCTTTTGGTGAAGAAGTAAGAAAGTATGCCCAAAGTTTTTGTTTTCCGCAAGTAGATCGGTCTCAATATCCGATTTATATTGGCGGGTGGCCTTCAGCGAACTTTTGGGATTCACAAAATGGATCATTGGTGATGTCAAGTTTACTCTATTCCGGTCAGATTCTAGCTAAAGATCCTATTTCGGATTGGTTCTCTTATGAACAGTATCAAATACCGAAGTTAATGGCGTCGCGTAGAGGCTTCTACTTTATGGATAAGCACGAAGTAGACATTGCTGGGACTAGACAGTTTTTGGCTATAGTCATCCCAGCTTTACAGAAATTAAGACCTCTTATTGAAAATAATACTCTTATACTTGTGCCTTCCAATGCTTTAATTTTAGAAGGCCAGGCAACAATAGGTAATATTAGTCAAGATATAATCCAAAGAATATCCAAGAGTGTAAACGATTTTACAAACACTTTTCGTCCTTCAGAATTAGCGGTAGCAGATAATGTGCGTGGCGTGTTCCCTTTCGCCGGTGGTAATAGAGAAGAACAAATTATTCGTGCGATTGATAGATCGGTAAATTATTTCGTTTCGGAGTATTATTTAGCAACAAAAAACGGATTTAATTATGTTGCCCCCTTTAGGTATGAATCATATCTTTGTGAAGAAGGTTTAGGCAATATTTTGAATGAATTTCCTAACGAGCGAATACTACAAGCCATATTTAATTCTAATCTTTCGATTTATTCTGGGCTCACTCCAAAATTAATCTCAGAAATTAGAGATGATGATAATTTTGCAAGTTTTCGTTCCGAATTATTTAAAATCTATAATAATATACCAGCTAAAACTGGCCAAGAAAAACTAAATCAATATATTTCGGAAGCTGAAGATGCTGTCTTAAAGCCAATTCTTTTTGAGATTGAAAAGGATGCTAAGAGCGGAATCTTGGCAAAATTAGGAATAAACCCTTTAGGTTCAGTATTTAGAATATCTGGTGGCGTTTCATTAGGACTGCTTACCAAAACACCCAATACTGTAATAAAAGTAGCGGCGACTGAATTAATAAATTTGGTGTCGAAACTTATAGAAAAAAAAGATAATCAAAAGTTTAATGTTATTTGGAAAAAACTTTATATGCATAACAGAAATCATCTGCAAGAATTACCTAGAGCCAAAGATTCCCCTAAAACAAATGCCGGTGAAGATAATGAATTGTGGGGCATTCCAGAGAAGCCGAGCATGTCAATATTAGTAACCGAAGGAACCATGCTATGGGAAATGATTCCCGATTTTATAACTGAAGACTTGCCAAAAGAATATCCTATTGAAGATGTTTATACTTTATGTCCTTGCGGAAGTAGAAGAAAGTTTAAGTTTTGTTGCCAGGGACTTGAAAAAATTAAATTACAGCAAAAGAGTTAAAGTAATTTAAGATGTTCTATGAAAACTAAGGGATGCTTCTATGTTACTTGAAAATTAGATTTGCTCTATTTCTTCTAACTTTTTTGTTATTTTTTGCAGCTTAATTTTTGCTTTTTTTGCTAAAGTTTCAAATCTTGCTATACGCCATTCCAGTTTCTTTGCTTCTTCAGGAGAAATATTCTTCTTGCCCGTTTCTTCCATAATTTTCTCTATTTCAACATCCAAGAAAGCATCTACCGGTTTTATCCTATCGTAAACCATTGGATATTTCAGTTTAAGATAAAGCTTGAATAAATCTTCATCGGAAAGCGCCTTGGAGATTTTTTCCATTATAAGAGGGGAGGGGAGCTTGCCATGTTTTTCAATGCGGGTTATATAAACAGGATCAACACCGGCTGCATCGGCTAGTTCGTATACTTTAAAGCGAAGTTCTTCGCGCTTTTTTCTGATGGCCGTACCAAGGTTTTCCATGCTTTTATTATAATCAAAAACTAACTAACTGCAAGTTATTTTTTTCCTTGACAAAAGAAGAATGTTTGTTATACTAACTAATAGTTAGTTATTGGTGTACTGAAGTATTAAAAATGAATTAACGAAACATTATTCTCGGGGAGGTGGAAACATGTTAAAAGTAAGTCATACCTTAAAGCTGCACAGGATAAAGGCAGGCCTTACACAGCTTGAATTAGCACAAAAATTAGGTGTTAAAGAGCGGATGGTTACTTTTTGGGAGACAGGTAGGAGCCTGCCGCATATTGAGCAGGCTGTAGATATCGCAAAGATCTTAGAGGCAGAACCAAAAGAGATATTTCCGGATATTTTTGTTAACTGAACAAGGAGAGGATTATGGACAAAGAAATTCTTACGGTTGAAGATATAGCCGATATATTGCATATAAGGCCAAATACAATTCATAGCAAGCGTTGGAAGGAAAAGACGGGATGCCCTTTAAATAAACACGGAAAAAGATTATTGTCTCACGCTCCTGAATTTTGGAAGTGGTTTGAATCGCAGAAAAACTGATGAAAAGATACATTGGCGTTAAAGAAACCAAGGCAGGGCATTACCAGGTAAACTTTCGCTTAAATAAAAACGGAAAGCGCTTCTGGGAGACTGTCGAAGCCAATTCCATGCAGGAGGCTTATAACAAAAGGGCAGAACTGATAACCCAGAGGCAAAAGGAACTGCAGACTCCCGAAGCCGAGAAACTACGCCTCACGGCCGGATTCTCAGAGGTATGGGAAGGTATAGGTGGCGGAATATTAGGAGAGCGTAAGCCGCGGAAAACTTACCTTCATTATCAAAAGGTCTTTTGGCGGATGTTTGATGATTTTAGAAATTTAAAATTTCCTTATGTGCAAAATCCAAGCCAATTGACGTTAGCATTCTTTGAGGAATATAAGAACTATTACTCTAATGAGTTAAACCGGCCAAAAGGATTAAGGGGAGAATTGATTTATGTTAAGGCAATTATGAAGCGGATGTATAAGCTTGGGTTCTGCAGTGAGAAGATAATTAAAGACATAGCTGAGCACATTAAGAAACCAAAGCCTAATAAGAAGTATTATCCTGAAATTACCAACACTAAAATCAATGAACTCTTGGTTTTCATCAAGAAAGACAGGCCGGATTATTATGGGCCGATTTACTTTATGAAGCGCACAGGTAGAAGAGTTGAAGAGACTACTCTTATTGAGAGAAGGGATGTGATTTGGGATGGAATTAAGCCCATTAAAATCAATATACGCGCAGAAACGACTAAAACCGATGAATATACTCCTTTGAATCAATTAGATTCAGAGCTAGAGATCCTTATTGGCCAGGCATATAAGGAGTCGTCTCGACATAGGGCGCCTTATTTATTCCTAAGCAGGCGGCATAAGAAGCTTAACCAGCGTAGAATTTGTGATTATCTAAAAATAGTCAGCGAAAAGATTACAGGCATAAAATTTACTTGCCACTACTTCCGGCATAGATATTGGGTTGAGTGCGGGAAAAACAATGTGCCTATCATAGACGCTATGGCAATATCAGGGAACAAGGATTCAGACGTTGTGATTACTTTTTATAGCCACAGTACAAGTGAAGGTTTAGCAAAAGTGCTTGAGTTGACGAGCAGATGATGATATGATTACGAAATTAGGAGAGGTTTCTGGTGGTGTTTCTGGTGGTAAAAGGGGCTTTTTAAGATTAA
>JBAXLM010000050.1:0-7094 GCA_037134795.1 Candidatus Omnitrophota bacterium
ATATGGCGCAGGAAATTAAAGATTTAATCGCGAAGATCCAGGCAGAGGGGATAAAGATAGCCGAAGATAAAGCCAGGGAAATAGAGGTTAAGGCGCGGGCCGCCGCGGAGAAAATTATTCATCAGGCAAATTCTCAAGCAGAAAAAATTATTGCTGCTGCCGGCGAGCAAATAGGCAAAACCAGCCGTTCCGCGGAAGCCGCGCTCAATCAGGCGGGAAGAGATTTTTTGATTATACTTAAGAGCCGGATTAATACAATGCTTGAAAGGCTAGTCACAGAAAATATCCGTCAAAGTTTAACGCCTGAAGAGCTAGCTAAAATTATTTTACTGTTAATTAAAGGCGCGGAAAATAAGTTTAAGCAAGAGGTTATTGTCACGCTTAGCCATGAGGATGCCAAGTTTTTAGAAAAATATTTTTTGAGCAAGCTTATCCTTGAGGCTAAATCTCAGATTGTGCTTAAATCTAGCGACGAGATTAGCGCGGGATTACGTATTAGTTTTGACGCGGAAAAGTCGCATTTTGATTTTTCTGACCAAGCTCTAGCGGAATATATTTGCGCGAACATTAAGCCGGAATTAAACCGCATATTAAAAATAGAATAAATGCCCAACTATTATATTTATTTAATCTCAAGCCTTCCCATGTTGCATTTTGCAACCAAGCCCGTGCTTAGCCTAAAGGGTTTTCTGAATAGCTGCGCAGAGCTTATTAATCAGCCAGAATTAACCCTCATCCAGCAGGCTATTTCTACGGATGCTTATGCTTTAGATGCATCCGGGTCAGGCACGCTTTTAAAATGGAAAGAATTCGATTTAGCGTTGAGAAATGAATTAGCCAGAGCCAGGGCAATTCGCAAGAAGATTAGCGTGGAAAGATTTTTGCGGCAAGGCGCGCAAAGCGATATGAATATAACACATATCGCGCAAACAGCTTTGCGGAAAACTTCAATTTTAGAAGCAGAAAAGTATCTGGATCTTGAGCGTTGGAAGGCGCTTGATGAGATAGGTAGCGGGCATTATTTTGATTTGGATTTTCTTTTAGTTTACGCGTTAAAATTAGTTATTTTAGAACGCTGGGAAAAGATCAACTTTTCCGATAAAACAGGAATAATAGAAAAGGTATTATCAAATTAATTTTCGCCAATGAATAAAAGAATCGGTAAAGTAGTAAAAATCAATGCCAATATGGTTACTGTGCAATTGGATGATTTTGTCATCCAAAATGAGGTTGCTTATATTTTACATGGGCAGCAGCGTTTAAAAGCAGAGGTAATCCGGGTAAGGGGCAATCGCGCTGAGATGCAGGTATATGAAAGTACCTCAGGATTAAAAGTTGGCGAGGGAGTTGAATTTAGCGACGAGCTACTTTCTGTGGAGTTGGGGCCGGGATTGTTAGGCCAGATTTTTGATGGTTTGCAAAACCCGCTTCCGGCATTAGCTGAGCAATGCGGATTTTTTCTTAAAAGGGGAGTTTATTTAGAGGCCCTTAAAGACACGCAATGGGAATTTACCCCTTTAGTAAAAAATAAAGACCAGGTTTTAGCCGGTACAAAATTAGGGTTTGTTCCGGAGAAAATTTTTAAACATTATATCATGGCTCCTTTTGGATTAATTGGGGCTTTAGAAGTTGTTGAGATAGCTCATCCGGGTTTACGCAAAATTAATGAAAAAATAGCTGTTTTAAAGGATAGTTTAGGAAAATTACATGATGTTTTTTTAAAACAAAGTTGGCCGGTTAAGGTTCCTATTTCTGCTTATGCGGAAAAGTTAAAACCTGTCCAGCCATTGGTAACTAAGATGCGTTTAATTGATTCTTTGTTTCCGGTTTCCCGCGGAGGAACCTATTGTATTCCCGGCCCGTTTGGCGCGGGTAAAACTGTTTTACAGCAGTTGACTAGCCGCCATGCCGAAGTAGATATTGTGATTATCGCGGCTTGCGGTGAGCGCGCCGGAGAAGTAGTAGAAACACTAAAGACTTTTCCCCAGATGATCGATCCGCGTACTAATAAACCGCTGATCGATCGCACAGTGATTATTTGTAATACTAGTTCTATGCCTGTTGCCGCCAGGGAATCCAGCGTTTATACCGCGGTTACCTTGGCAGAATATTATCGGCAGATGGGCTTAAATGTGCTTTTATTGGCAGATTCTACTTCGCGTTGGGCCCAAGCAATGCGCGAGATGTCTGGAAGATTAGAAGAGATTCCCGGAGAAGAGGCATTTCCGGCGTATCTTGAATCACGTATCGCTTCTTTTTATGAAAGAGCGGGATTAGTTAAATTGCACGATGGCACGCTCGGTTCAGTTACTATCGGCGGCACAGTAAGCCCCGCGGGCGGAAACTTTGAAGAACCGGTTACTCAGGCTACGCTTAAAGTTGTAGGGGCTTTTCATGGCCTTTCCCGGGAGCGATCAGACGCGCGCAGGTATCCGGCGATTGATCCGTTAATTAGCTGGAGCAAATATAAAGGTTTTATAGACGAGGAAAAAGAACATGCCGGGCATGAGGCTTTGCGTAGGAGTCACGAGATCTCTCAGATGATGAAGGTTATCGGAGAGGAAGGGACTTCGCTTAAAGATTATATCGAATATCTTAAGGGTGAATTTTTTGATTTTGTTTATTTGCAGCAAAATGCATATGATGCGGTTGATGAAGCTACTGCCAAAGAAAGGCAGATTTACATATTTGATTTTATTCATGATATTTTGGTTGCTGGGTTAAAGTTGGAAGATAAAGAAAAGGCTTTGCACTTTTTTCAGAAATTAAGGCAGCTGTTTCGTACCTGGAATTCCAGCGTTTTCAAAAGTGCCGAATTTAAAAGATTAGAAGAAGAGATTTCTATATTACTGGAAGAAAAAAGAATTCCGCTAGAGGCATAAAATGCAAAAAGTATATACCCATATAATTCAGATAGCCGGAGACGTGATCACAGTAGAGGCTGACGGTGTGGGTTATAATGATATTGCCCAAATTGTGGCGCGTCATGGGTCCAGTCTTGCCCAGGTTATCCGCATAGATGATCAGAAAGTGTCTTTGCAGGTTTTTGCCGGAAGCCGGGGTATTTCTACAGGCGACCAGGTGCGTTTCTTAGGCCATCCTATGCGGGTTGCCACCGGAGATAATTTATTAGGCAGGATATTTAATGGTAGTGGGATGCCGTTAGATCACGGGCCGCAGCTAACTGATAACTTGGTTGATATCGCCGGCCCGCCGGTTAATCCGGTAAAAAGGATTATACCAAATAAGATGATTCGCACCGGTATTCCTATGATTGATGTTTTTAATTCTTTAGTTGAATCGCAGAAGTTGCCGATTTTCTCTATTGCCGGCCAGCCCTATAACGAGCTTTTAGCCAGGATCGCTATCCAGGCTGAAATTGACATTATTATTCTTGGAGGCATGGGGTTAAAGTATGATGATTATTTATTTTTTAAAGAAACATTAAATAAGCATGGGGCTTTGAGCCGCTCAATATTCTTCATGCATACCGCGGCTGACCCCGTGGTTGAATGTTTGCTTGTCCCGGATATAGCCTTGGCGGTTGCCGAGGATTTTGCTTTAAAAGGGAAACGCGTGTTAGTTTTATTAAGCGACATGACTAATTTTGCTGACGCCTTAAAAGAAATATCTATCACCATGGAACAGGTGCCTTCTAACCGTGGATATCCCGGAGATCTTTATAGCCAGCTTGCCAGCCGTTATGAAAAAGCCGTGGATTTTGATACTGCCGGTTCTATTACAATTCTTGCGGCAACCACTATGCCGGGTGATGATGTAACGCACCCTGTACCGGATAATACGGGTTATATTACTGAGGGCCAACTTTATCTTAAAAACGCGGTAATTGAGCCATTTGGTTCCTTAAGCCGGCTTAAGCAGCAGGTAAATGGAAAAACGCGATCCGATCACCGCACAATTATGGACGCGATGATCCAGCTTTTTGCCAATTACCGGCAGACTGTTGAAAAACAATCTATGGGTTTTCAGATGAGCCCTTGGGATAAAAAATTGCTTATTTACGGCGAGCTTTTTGAAAAGCATATGATGTCGCTAAAAGTAAATATCCCTCTAGAAAAAGCTTTAGATCTTGGCTGGCATATTTTGGCAGAATCTTTTACTCCTGAGGAAACTGGAATTAAACGTGAGCTTATCAGTCAGTATTGGCCAAAGATATAATGGCAAAAATAAAATTTACCAAAGGCGAATTAAAAAGGCAGCGTGATTCCTTAAAACAGTTCCAGCGTTATCTCCCTACTTTACAGTTAAAAAAGCAGCAACTGCAATTAGAAATACTACAGCAGAATTTAATCCTCGAAGAAAAAAACCACTTATTGTCAAAAAAAAGAGAGATGATTGTTCAATGGATAGGGTTGTTTGCTGATGAGGCGGTTGATCTTAAGCCATTTTTAATCCCAGTCAAGGTTATTACTCACCTTAAAAATATCGCAGGCATTGATATACCTGTGTTTGATCAAGTAGAATTTTCTGTTTTAGATTATGATTTGTTCATTATGCCTTTATGGACGGACGCGGCAATTGACGCGTTTAGGGCGCTCATTGTTTTAGATAAAGAGATCTTGGTGGTTAGCCAAGGCATAGCTTTATTGCGCCAGGAGTTGCGCGTTACTACGCAAAGGGTGAATCTTTTTGAGAAGGTGAAAATCCCCGAGGCAGAAGAAAATATCCGTTTGATTAAGATTTATATCGGAGACCAGATGGCTAATGCGGTTGGGCGTTGTAAAATCGCGAAAAGAAAGATCGAAGAGCTGGTTTTGGCAGGAGAAGCAGCATGATCGTTCCCATGAAAAAGGCGGTAATCATTACGCAAGCCAAAGATGCTTTAAGTGTTGTAAGCAGCCTGCGTGTATTGGGAGTTTTGCATGTTGAGCATAAACAGACTCCTAAAAGTAAGGATATCAATGCTCTCCAAGAGAGCCTCGCATTAATTAACCAGAGTTTAAATATTTTATCAGGAATAAAAATTGCGTCCAAAAATCCACTGACGCACAAAAAAGCCGTTGATGGGCAGATTATTGCCAGGCATATTGTGGATTTGTATAAACGTAAAGAACAATTAACAGAGTATTTGCGCGTTCTTTCTATACGCATAAAAGAATATGAAGAGTGGGGTGATTTTAGCCCGCAAGATTTTTCAGATTTAGCCCAGAAGAATATTTTCGCGGGCCTTTATCAGATACCGGTTAAGCAACTTAATCAACTGCCTACTGATATTGCGGTGCATCAGCTATCGGTTAAAGGCGGGATTGCTAATTGTTTTCTGGCGCGCAGCAAGATAATTGATATTGGAATTAAGCCAGTTCCTTTACCTCAAATGGGGTTAGCTAAGATGTATGAGCGTAAAGAGCTTGATAGCCAAGTAATCAGGGGCTTAGAGCAGCAGCTGATTGATCATGCGGGTTATCTGGATTCTTTTAATAAGACTAAAGCTGATTTGCTAAAAGAATTAGAGTTTCAAGAAGCGTTTTCCGGGATGGCGAGTGAGGAAATGTTAACTTATATTTCCGGCTATATTCCTTTTGATAGCACAGAAAAACTTATTGCTCAAGCCAGGCAAGAACAATGGGCAATACGTATTGATGAGCCTAAGGCTGAAGATAATATTCCAGTCCTGTTGCGTAATCCCGCCTGGGTTCGGATTATTAGCCCGTTGTTTAAATTTCTTGAAATATTACCGGGTTATCATGAACTGGATATAAGCTTAACTTTTCTTATCTTTTTTAGCCTGTTCTTTGGTATCCTGATCGGAGACGCGGGGTATGGGTTAGTGTATTTCCTGATTACTTTTTTTATACATCAACGAGTGCGCAAGCATACGAAGAAAACCAGCGTTTTTTTTCTCTTTTATATCTTAAGTTTTTGCGCTATTATATGGGGGTTATGTACGGGCACGTTCTTTGGACAAGCATGGGTTTTAAAAGCAGGTTATAAACCATGGATTCCCGCGCTTAATGATGAAAAAGCGGTGCAAAGGCTCTGTTTTTTTATCGGGGCAGTGCATCTGTCAATCGCGCATATTTGGCGCGCCATACTCAAAGCTCCGGCTTTAACTGCTTTAGCAGATCTGGGTTGGACTTCTATTCTCTGGGCCTGTTTTTTTATAGCCCGGGTACTTATTTTAGGCGACGCCTTGCCGTTTTTCTCAAACTGGCTGCTTATTGCTGGAGTTGTGTTAGTTATAATTTTTACTAATCCGCAGAAAAATATTCTAAAAGGAATCGGTGAAGGCTTGGGCACTTTAGCTTTAAGCCTGATGAATAATTTTACGGATGTGGTTTCTTATATTCGCCTTTTTGCGGTAGGTTTAGCCGGGGTAGCTATATCTGATGCGTTTAATGCTATGGCAGTTTCCCCGGGAACTGGCAGCATATTTGCTTTGCTATTAACAGGCGCTATTCTTGTAATCGGCCATGGCTTGGGCCTTATATTGGGGCCGGTATCAGTATTAGTGCATGGAGTCAGGCTGAATGTATTAGAGTTTTCTGGCCATGCCGGTGTGTCCTGGAGTGGGCAGAATTATAAACCTTTAAAATAATAAAAGAGGAGCGTGTTTATGGAAAATAATGTATTAATGCAATTTAAAGATTTGGGCGCTATTTTGGTGTTGGCACTTTCCGCGGTAGGCTCTGGTTGTGGAGCAGGGGTTGCTGGCATGGCGGCAATTGGCGCCTGGAAAAAGAATTTCGCGCAAAATAAAGCCGCGTCTTTTATGTTGGTAGTTTTTGTGGCCGCGCCGCTTACGCAGACGGTTTACGGTATGATTGTTATGCGCCAATTAATGGAGTTTGTAAATAAGGGGCAATTCCTTTGGGGTATTGGCGCTTTTAGCGGTTTAGCCATTGGGCTTTCCGCGTATTGGCAGGGAAAATGCGCTGCCTGTGCATGTGACGCCATGGGTGAAACGGAAAAAGGATTTGGTTATTACCTGGTTGTTTTGGGTATGACTGAAACTGTGGCGCTTTTGGTGATGGCGTTTTCTTTAATGCTCTTAGGCATATTCGGGAAAGCATAAAGATTCGGGCGATTAGCTCAGTTGGTTAGAGCATCTGCTTTACACGCAGAGGGTCAGGGGT
>JBAXLM010000051.1:0-7031 GCA_037134795.1 Candidatus Omnitrophota bacterium
AGGGAGATAAATATGCCAAGAAGAAAAGATATCAAGAAGGTTTTAATGATTGGTTCAGGGCCGATAGTTATTGGCCAGGCGTGTGAATTTGATTATTCCGGCTCTCAGGCTTGTAAGGCGTTAAGAGAGGAAGGGTATTTCACTATTCTTGTAAACTCTAATCCGGCAACGATTATGACTGATCCGGGAATGGCGGATGTTACCTATATAGAACCGCTAACTTTGGAAGTGCTCACAAAAATAATTGCTAAAGAAAGGCCGGATGCGATTTTACCTACACTCGGCGGCCAAACAGGATTAAATTTAGCTTTCTTTTTGATGAAACAGGGAATACTTAAAAAATACAAAGTTGAATCCATTGGCGCTTCTGTAGAAGCTATCTCTTGCGCGGAAGACAGGGAGCTTTTTAAAGAAGCCATGCAAGAGATTGGCATAGATATGCCCAAGAGCGGAATTGCCACAACTGTAAAAGAAGGGATGAAAATTGGTTTGCAGATTGGCTTTCCTCTAATTTTACGTCCGGCTTATACTCTAGGCGGTAGTGGCGGATCCATTGCCTATAATCGCGAAGAATTGGAGAAGTTTTTAGCCAAGGGATTGGAGATAAGCCCGGTGCATCAAATTTTAGTTGAGCAATCAGTTTTGGGCTGGAAAGAGATTGAGTTTGAAGTGATGCGCGACTGCGCGGATAATGTAATTATCATTACTTCCATGGAAAACGTTGATCCTATGGGCGTGCATACGGGAGATAGTATTGTTGTTGCCCCGGCGCAGAGTTTGACTGCCCAGGAATATACTAATTTTGTTAATTTGTGTAAAAAGATTATCCGCAGGATCGGCATCTCCGGAGGGGGAGCGAATATTCAGTTTGGCCAGAATCCGGATAATGGCAAAATTGTAATTATTGAAGTTAACCCGCGGCTTTCGCGTTCTTCAGCTTTAGCTTCTAAGGCCACGGGTTTTCCTATTGCCAGGATAGCGACAAAATTAGCAGTAGGATTAACTTTGCCCGAAGTAATGAATCAAGTTACCAATAAAACCACGTCCTTTTTTGAGCCGACGGTGGATTATTGCGTATTTAAAATCTGCAGGTTTACTTTTGAGAAATTTCCGCTTGCGGAGCGCCTGCTGAATACTTCTATGAAGGCTGTGGGCGAGGCAATGTCTATAGGCCGAAATTTTAAAGAGGCAATGCAAAAAGGGATACGCTCTCTGGAAATTAAGCGTTTTGGTTTTGGTGCTGATGGCAAAGATAAGATTACTGATCAAATGCTAGAAAATCCCGGGAGTATTTTGCTTAAGCAAATTAAAGATAAAATTAGTATTCCTAACGATGAAAGGCTTTTTTATATACGCTATGCGTTAAAGGCCGGCTTAAGTACGGATGAGATTTATGATCTAAGCCGCATTGATCGTTGGTTTATCGATAATATGAAACAGCTGGTGGAATTGGAAGAGCAAATTAAAAAATACAAGAATAAATCTCAGGAAGATGAGCCAAATATTCCGTTGGAATTATTAACACAAGCAAAGGCAGATGGTTTTTCTGATGTACAGCTAGCCTTTTTATTAAATACTAAAGAAGCTAAAATAAGACAGCTGCGCAAAAAAAATAATACCAAACCAGCATATAAATTAGTCGATACTTGCGCGGGTGAGTTTAATGCTAAACAACCGTATTTCTACTCTACGCAGGAGACCAAAGATGAGAGTAGGGCCAGTAATAAGAAAAAAGTAATTATTTTAGGCGGTGGCCCGAATAGGATTGGGCAGGGAATTGAGTTTGATTATTGCTGCTGTCACGCGGCATATGCTTTAAAGGAAGAGGGCGTAGATAGTATTATGGTAAATTGTAACCCGGAAACAGTTTCCACCGACTATGATACTTCTGACAGGCTTTATTTTGAACCGCTTACTTTTGAAGATATCATGAATATTATTGAGCTAGAAAAGCCGTTAGGCGTAATTGTGCAGTTCGGCGGCCAAACCCCTATTAATCTGGCTGTGGCCTTGCGTAAAGCCGGAGTAAATATTTTAGGCACTAGCGCGGAAAATATTGATATTGCTGAAGATCGTAAGCGGTTTAAGCAGATGATTGATAAGCTAGGGCTGCTGCAACCAAATAGCGGGACAGCTTTTACTTTTGAAGAGGCTAAAAAGGTGGCGAACGTTATTGGTTATCCTGTGTTAGTTAGGCCTTCTTATGTCTTAGGTGGCAGGGCAATGGAGATTGTTTACGATGAAGGGTTACTGGAAAGATTCATTAAGGAGGCTGCGGAGGTTTCCGGTGAGCACCCCATATTAATAGATAAATTCTTAGAGGATGCTATTGAGGTAGATGTAGATTTACTTGGGGATGGAGAGACTTTTGTCATCGGCGGGATTATGGAGCACATTGAGCAAGCGGGAGTGCACTCTGGCGACGCAGCGATGTCTCTTCCAACTTATACTTTATCTTTAGATATTTTAAAGAAAATAAGAGAGGCGTCTTATCAGATGGCCAAAGAACTTCATATTATCGGCCTGATGAATGTGCAATATGCGGTTAAAGGTGATAAAGTTTATGTTTTAGAAGTGAACCCGCGGGCATCGCGCACTGTGCCTTTAGTTTCCAAGGTTATCGGCGTGCCTTTAGCAAAGTTAGCAACTAAAGTTATATTGGGCAAAAAACTAAAAGATCTCGGGTTTACTGAAGAAGTAATACCTCAATATGTAGCGGTAAAAGAATCAGTGTTTCCTTTTAACCGTTTCCCGGGAGTTGATGTGATCTTAGGGCCGGAGATGAAATCAACCGGCGAGGTAATGGGTATTGATGCGGATTTTAGCCAAGCCTATATTAAGAGCCAGATTGCCGCGGGCCAAAAGATTCCCAAGAAAGGCAATGTTTTTATCTCAGTCTGTGACCGGGATAAGCCAGGTATAGTTTCTATTGCCAAAAAACTAAAAGATCTTGGGTTTCATATTTTTGCAACAAGCGGCACAGCTGCTGTTTTAGAAAAAAATAATATGGCGGTTAAGGTATTGCCTAAGATTGCCGAGGGCAGGCCGAATATTTTGGATCTGATGAAGGATGGTAAAATCCAGATGGTGATCAATACTCCAAGCGGAAGGGTGCCGCGGCTTGATGAAGTAAAGATCCGTTCCCAGGTAATCCTTTATAATATTTGCTATACCACCACAATCTTTGGCGCTCAAGCAACAGTAAATGGCATAGAGGCTTTAAGCAAAAAAGATTTAACCGTAAAATCTTTACAGGATTACCATAAGATCAAGAATAAGAAAGTTAAGTAGAACATTTTATGCCGGAGCTGCCAGAAGTAGAGACGATTAAGCAAGACCTGCAAAAGATCATCTTGGGTGAGAAGATAATTAAGGTTTGCGTGTACAACCCTAAAGTTATCCGCGAACCCGCGCTTAAAGCAT
Source organism: Candidatus Omnitrophota bacterium (assembly GCA_037134795.1). Lineage (GTDB taxonomy): Bacteria > Omnitrophota > Gorgyraeia > Gygaellales > Profunditerraquicolaceae > UBA6249. Next base: position 3,424 of record JBAXLM010000051.1, read on the forward strand.
TTAAAAAATCGTTAGAGGATGTTACAATAAAACGAATTTTGCGCCGGGCAAAGTTATTAATTTTCGAGTTATCCAACGGTTTATTTTTGACCGTGCATTTAAAAATGACTGGGCAACTAGTTTATCCCGGTGGAGCTAAAAACAGCCGGGTGGCCTTTCATTTAGCCGGAGGAGAAATTTTAGATTTTAATGATCAGCGTTTATTCGGGGAGTTACGCGTAGTAGGCGACTGGAAAAAATTAAAGTTCGTACAATCCCTCGGCCCGGAACCTTTTGATTTGACTTACTTCGATTTTAGGAATATGCTCTCTAAGAAGAAAACCAAAATAAAGCCTTTGCTGATGGACCAGGGTTTTATTTCGGGTATAGGTAATCTCTATGCTGCTGAGATTTTATTTGGCGCGAAAATTAATCCGCAAAGATCTGCTCAGGGCCTGAATGAGGCAGAGAAAGCAAGATTATATAAAGAAATGCAAAGGGTATTAACTAGCGCGATTAAGCACGGTGGTTCCTCAGTAGATGATTATGTGCGTTTATCGGGAAAACGCGGGGATTACGCGAGGTTTCATCAAGTTTATGGCCGGATCAATGAGCCTTGTTTTGTTTGTAAAACTTTAATTCAAAGAATTACTCAGGGAGGCAGAGGAACTTATTTTTGCCCCCAGTGTCAAAGGTAAAATGAAGAAAAGAATAATGATTAACGGAATAATTATGGGCGTAGCTGGCGTTTTTGTAGTACTTTTCAGGGGAGCATTTTTTCGCCAAGCCAATCCCGGCTGGCTGGAAAATTCTTTAAGGGCGATAGGTTTACTTTCTTTATTTTTAGGCCAACTTATCCGCGTTTCAGCCAGAGGGTATAAAGCAGAGCATTCTAAGAATAGCCATGCTTTGATCGAGGGTGGGCCCTATAATACAGTGCGTAATCCTATGTATTTGGGGATTCTTTTAATCGGATTTGGCGTTGTGCTTATGCTTTTTAACTTCTGGGTTGTTTTTATTTTTCTGTTGATTTTTGCTTTACGTTACTATCCGTTAATACTTAGTGAAGAGAAAAAGCTGCGTAAGATGTTTGGTGAAATTTATGACGCGTATTGCATTCGGGTTCCCAGGATTATACCGCGCCTTTCCACTCTTATTAAGAGTAACCTAAAAGAATATTTGCCGATAAAACTAGCTTGGTTTAAAAAAGAAGTAAACTCGATAATCCCGCTTTTAATATTGATTTTCTTATTTTTTCTCTGGAGAAGATGAAAAATTTTCAGCTGAAAGCAAAAATATTATCGCAAACCAAAATAAAGGATAATTACTGGTATTGTGAATTAAGCGCTTTGCAAGCCGCCAAAATTGCCCAGCCCGGACAATTTATTAATATCCGGGTAAATGATAATTTTGACCCGCTTTTGAGAAGGCCGATTAGCATACACGGAGTGAGCGGAGAAAAAATAAAGATTTTTTATTGTGTAGTGGGTAGGGCTACTGAGATCTTAGCACAGAGAAAAAAAGGCGAGTATTTGGATATTATTGGGCCCTTAGGCAATGGTTTTAATTATCGTGGAGGAGCAAAATCAAAAGAACAAACCATTCTTGTGGCCGGAGGCATGGGGGTGGCGCCGTTAGTTTTTTTAGCCCAGAAAATAATCGCGAGTAAAACATTGGTTCTTATTGGCGCTAAAACAAAAAAACAAATTCTTTGCGCTGAGGAATTTAAAAAGTTAGGTTGTCAGGTAAAATTTTCTACTGATGATGGCTCACTGGGATTTTCGGGCAAAATTACGGATTTATTAAAGACGGTTTTAACGCAGGGTATATCTTCTAGGATATTTGCCTGCGGGCCCGCGCCGATGTTAAAAGCGGTTACCCGGATTGCCTGTGAAAATAATATTGACAGCCAGCTTTCTTTAGAAGAACATATGGCTTGTGGAATCGGAGCTTGTTTAGGTTGCGTTGTATCTACTAAATCTGGCTATAAGAGAGTTTGTAAGGATGGCCCGGTTTTTTCAGGCCGAGAATTAATCTGGTAAAACAAATGAAACCGAATTTAAGCGTAAAAATAGGAAAACTTGATTTAAAAAATCCGGTTATGGTAGCATCTGGAACGTTTGGATACGCGGAAGAATTTAAAGATTTTTTTGATTTAAAGAAACTTGGCGCTATTGTTACCAAGACTATTACAATTCGCCCCCGCCAGGGCAATCTTCCTCCCAGGACATGCGAAACTCCTGCGGGGATGCTTAACTCTATTGGTTTAGAAAATCCCGGCGTAGATAAATTTATTGAAGAAAAAATCCCATTTTTGAAAAAGTTAGGTATCCCGGTTATTGTAAGTATTGCTGCCGAGGAAGGCCCGGAAGAATTCATCGTTCTTGTTAAGCAACTGGATAAGATAAGTGAAATATCCGCGATTGAGTTAAATATTTCCTGTCCTAACCTGCAGAAAAATAAATTGATCTCTCAGGATGCCCAAAGCACTTTTGCGCTGGTTAGCGCGGTGCGTCAGCTTACTGAAAAAACCTTAATTACTAAGCTATCACCTAATGTAACTTCAATATCAGAGATTGCCTTAGCCGCCCAAAACGCAGGCAGCGATGCCGTCGCTTTAATTAACACGCTTACCGGTATGAGCATAGATGTGCATAAACGTATCCCTAAAATAGCCTCATGGGTAGGAGGATTAAGCGGCCCGGCGATCAGGCCGGTGGCAGTAAAAATGGTTTGGGAAACGTATAATAAGATTAAGATTCCTATTATCGGCATGGGTGGTATAATGGATATCGAAAGCGCTTTGGAGTTTTTTATCGCCGGTTCTACTGCGATTAGCGTGGGAACAGCGAACTTTATTAATCCCGGGATCAGCCTTGAGATTATCTCCGGATTAAAGGCGTATATGGAGGATAATGATATCCAGAATTTAAGCGACATAACCGGAAAATTAAAGGCATGCAAAGATTAAGCAACCCTCAAATAATTCTTGCTTTAGATGTAGCTACTTTAGAAAGCGCTGTAGATTTTGTAGACAAACTGTATCCTAAAATCAAGATCTTTAAGGTGGGCAGCCAGCTTTTTACCGCCTATGGGCCTAAAATTATTGATTTGTTACATAAAAAAGGTGCTGAGGTTTTTCTGGATCTTAAATATTTTGATATTCCCAATACTGTAGCCAAGGCAGTTGCCGCGGCAACGCGCCTGAAAGTAAAGATGCTTACGTTACACATTTCTGGCGGCGTAGAAATGATCCAGGCTGCTGTGTTTGCAGCAAAAGCGCAGGCCGAGTCAATTACTACTAACCGGCCATTATTAATTGGGGTTACGGTTTTAACCAGTAGCGCGGCAAAATCAAAAGATGTTTTAGATCTGGCAAAAAAAGGAATAGATAACGGCCTTGATGGCGTAGTTTGCTCTGCTGGCGAGGCAATTTTAATACGTAAAAAAATCAAAAAAGATTTTATTATAGTTACTCCCGGGATCAGGCAAGGCCAGGTTAGCGATGATCAAAAACGTACAGCTACAGTTAAGCAGGCAATAAAAGCAGGCAGTGACTTTTTAGTTATCGGCCGGCCGATTATACAATCAAAGAATTCATTGAAAACGACAGAAGAAATTCTAGGAGA
>JBAXLM010000052.1:0-6987 GCA_037134795.1 Candidatus Omnitrophota bacterium
TAATGATTATTGTTTTAAAGCCTGAAGCAACAAAGCTTCAAATTGATCATATAATTGATAAGGTGCAGGCTCTAGGATTAACTGTTCATGTTTCTAAGGGAAGCGCGAGAACAATTATCGGCGTTATAGGGCCCGAGGATGTTTTGCGGGTTACGCCATTAGAGGTTTTTCCAGGAGTAGAGAATGTTATCCCGGTGCTTTCGCCATTTAGATTAGTTTCCCGGGAATTTAAAAAAGAGGACTCAATAATTGAACTTGGTAAAGGAGTAAGTATTGGTGGCAAAGAAGTAGTGATCATGGCCGGCCCTTGTACTATTGAAAATATTGATAGCTTAATGGAAATCGCCAAAGAAGTTAAAAAAGCAGGGGCTAGCGTTTTACGCGGTGGAGCTTTTAAGCCCAGGACATCTCCTTATAGTTTTCAGGGGCTAGGTAAAGCTGGCTTGCAAATGTTAAAAAAAGTGGGAGATGAATTGGGTTTGGTTACCATTAGTGAAGTAATGGACCCGCGTGATGTTGGTTTAGTCGCTGAATATGTGGATATTTTACAGGTTGGTTGCCGCAATATGCAGAATTTTAACCTTTTAAAAGAAGTGGGGGCAGTTAAAAAACCTGTGTTATTAAAACGCGGCATGGCTTCTACTGTTAAGGATATGCTCATGTCTGCTGAATATATATTAAGCGCGGGAAATTTTTCAGTTATTTTATGTGAGCGCGGAATTCGCACTTTTGAAGATTCAACGCGCAATACTTTAGATATCAGCGCCATACCAGTAGTCAAGCAGCTATCGCATTTACCGATTATTGTTGACCCGTCACATGCTGCTGGAAAATGGGGATTGGTTCCTGCTTTAGCTAAGGCGGCAATAGCAGCAGGCTCAGATGGCTTGATTATTGAGGTACATAATCATCCTGAAGAAGCTGTTTCTGATGGCTCGCAGTCACTGCTCCCAACTAATTTTTCAACTTTAATCTCCGAACTTAGAAGTATCGCTGAAGTAGTGGGGAGAAAAATTTCATGAAAATCTTTAATAAGGTTGTGATTTTTGGCACCGGTTTGATTGGGGGTTCACTTGGGCTAGCATTAAAAAGGGAACATTTAACCACTCAGATAATTGGTTTTAGCAAACATAAAGAAAACGCGATTAGAGCTTTAAAAATTGGCGCTATTGATTATATCGGTTCTTCCTTAGATACAACTCAAGATGCGGATCTTATTATATTAGCTACCCCAGTGGATACGATTATAGATATTATGTTTAAAATATCCCCGAAGCTAAAAAAAGACTGTATTGTAATTGATGTCGGTAGTACTAAAGAAAATATCGTGAAGAAGTTAAGTAAGTTAACTCCTAATTTTGTAGGTTGTCATCCTTTGGCGGGTTCTGAAAAAAAAGGTATCAAGAACGCTAAATCAGATATTTTTAATGATTCCATTTGTATTATTACCTCGTCAACTAGAACCCAAAGAAACGCTCTTAAGAAAATAGAATTACTCTGGCAAAAATTAGGGGCTAAGACCATTATGATGCATCCCAAACAACACGATCAAATTTTGTCCTTTACTAGCCATCTCCCGCACATAGTTGCCTTTTCGTTAATGGGCGCAATTCCAAATAAATTTTTAAATGTAAGCTCTGGTGGCTTAAAGGATACTACGCGTATTGCGGCTTCAGATGTATTGCTTTGGAGCCAGATATTTTTAAGTAATCGTAACAATCTGCTTATCGCAGTTACTGCCTTCCAAACAAAGCTTGCCGCTTTAAAACTCGCCTTAAAGAATAAGAATATAAAACAATTAACAAAGATATTGTCTTTGGCTAAAGAAAAACGAGAACGATTGGGATGATTATTGCTATTGACGGCCCAGCAGGAGCAGGAAAAAGCACAGTAGCTAAGATTTTAGCTAAGAGGCTGGGTTTTCTTTATATTGATACCGGAGCAATGTATCGGGCATTAACATTAAAAGTATTAGAAAATAATATACCTGTTAATGACGAGTTGCAAATAAATGAACTAGCAAAGAAAGTAAAAATAGATTTACGTAACAACCCAGATGGCTCCCTGACTGTTCTTTTAGATGGACAAGATGTTTCCTTAGAAATACGTAAAGCGCGTATTACACAGTTTGTTTCCGATATTGCTAAAATTAAAGATGTACGCGAAGTATTAGTTAAGATGCAAAGAGAGTTAGGCAAAAGTGGTGATTGTGTTTTAGATGGTAGAGATATCGGCACGGTTGTTTTTCCTGACGCAGCGAGGAAATTCTTTATTGATGCTGCAAGTGACGTACGAGTCCAGCGTCGTTTTAAAGAACTAAAAGATTTAAATCAAAATATCGTGGTTCTTGATGTAGAGAAAGATTTATCTAACCGGGATAAAATTGATAGTACGCGGGAAATTTCGCCTCTATGCAAAGCAAAGGATGCAATTTATATCGATACAACTGAGTTGTCAATAGAACAAGTTGTAGATAAGCTGCTAAGATTTATAAAAAATGGATAAAAAATTAATAAGAAATTTTTCTATTATAGCGCATATTGACCACGGTAAATCTACTCTCGCTGATCGTATCCTAGAGTTAACGGGCGCTGTTGATATACGCCATAAAGGCGACCAGCTGCTTGATGACATGGAACTAGAAAAGGAGCGCGGTATTACCATAAAGGCTTCAATGGTCAGGCTTAATTATTTCTCTAAAAAATTTAACCAAGAATATATCCTAAATTTAATTGATACTCCGGGACATGTAGATTTTACTTATGAGGTTTCTAAATCTTTGGCTGCTTGTGAAGGAGCGGTATTGGTTGTAGACGCGGGCCAGGGAATTGAAGCGCAAACTGTAGCGAATTATTATTTAGCTATGGAAAACAATCTGCATGTTATTCCTGTAATTAACAAAGTAGATCTAATTTCCGCGGATGTGCCTAAAGTGAAAAAGCAAGTTGAGTCTGTTCTGGGTTTTAAGGAGGACGAGATTATCCTGGCATCCGCGAAAGAAGGCGTCGGGATCATTGAGATTCTGGATAGGATTATTGAAACTATTCCTAGCCCAACTGGTGAAATAAATGATCCGCTTAAGGCTTTAATTTTTGATTGTCGTTTTGACCCTTTTAAGGGTGTTGTTATTTTTGTAAAGATTATTGCTGGAGAGATTACCCCTAAGACTCAGTTAAAAATGTTTCATACAGGTAAGATCTATAAAATTGAAGAACTGGGGGTTTTCAAAGATTTGAAATACTCTAGCGTGGACTCGCTAACATGCGGAGAAGTAGGCTATTTTACAGCAAATATGCGTGACCCAAGAGAAGTGGTTATCGGAGACACGATGACTAATGTGTTAAACCCTTGCAGTCAAGCTTTGCCAGGGTATCGCAAGGTTAAGCCTTTGGTTTTTTGCGGGGTCTATCCGGTTAACCCGGCAGATTTCCCGGAATTACGCGAGTCTATGGATAAATTAAAACTTTCCGATGCTTCGTTTGTATTTGAACCCGAGAACTCGCAATCCTTTGGAGCGGGTTTTCGTTGTGGTTTCTTAGGGTTATTGCATATGGAGATTGTTCAAGAGCGCCTGGAAAGAGAGTATAATTTAAACCTTATCCTTACAGTACCTAATGTTGTTTACCGCATAAAAACAAAGGATGGACAGCTAATTGAAGTAGATACACCAGTTAAACTTCCTGCACCCGGCGATATTGATGAAGCTCAGGAGCCCTATGCTAATCTTTTGATGATCATACCAGTAGATACTATTGAGGGTATCTGTGATTTTACTAAATCCCGCAGAGGGGTATTTATTTCAAACGAATATTTAAGTGAGGACCGCGTAAAAGTGGTTTTTCAGATTCCTCTTTCGGAAATAATTGTTGATTTTTATGACCGCATGAAATCAATCACGCGTGGTTATGGGTCATTAGATTATGAATTCAAGGAATATTTACCCACAAAATTAGTAAAACTGGATATAATGCTTAATGGACAGATCTGCGATGCTTTTTCTTCGCTTATGTTTAAGGAAAAAGCAATGTCGCGGGCGCATCTTCTAGTGGGAAAATTAAAAGAGTTAATTCCCCGTCAATTATTTGAAGTAGCTATTCAAGCTTCAATAGGAAGTCAGATTTTAGCATCTGAAAAAGTAAAACCCGTGGGTAAGCACGCTACAAGCAAATGTTCTGGAGGAGATATTACCCGAAAACGTAAACTTTGGGATATCCAAAAAAGAGGAAAGAAGCGGCTCAAGCAGTTTGGTAAAGTGGAAATACCGCAAGAAGCATTTTTGGAGGTATTAAAAATATGAGTTTAAAGCAGAAATCTGTTGCGCGTGATTGGATTGAATCAATCATAGTGGCTTTTCTTTTGGCGATGGTAATTCGTGCATTCGTAGTCCAAGCATTTAAGATTCCAACAGGATCAATGCGCATGACTTTAGTAGAGGGCGACCTGATACTGGTAAATAAATTTATTTATGGGGCAAAGGTACCTTTTTTAAATTCATGGCTTCCGGCTGTACGTACCCCTAAAAGAGGGGATGTCATTGTCTTTATTTATCCTGAAGAAAAAAAGAAGGATTTTATAAAAAGGCTAGTTGGGCTTCCTGGTGAAACAGTCGAAATTAAAGGCGGCTCTATTTACATAAATGATAAGCCTGCACCAGAACCAGTATTTAATCAAATTTATTATTACAATAGGGGTGATTTTGGGGCTGAAGGACAGAAGATTACGATACCTAAAGATAACTATTTTGTTTTAGGTGATAACTCTGCTTCTTCAAAAGATAGCAGGTATTGGGGCTTTGTCCCAAAAGCTAACCTGCTTGGCAAGGCGTTAATAATTTACTGGCCATTAAATCGCATAAGGCAAATCAAATGAATATAGCCAATAAAATTTCAACCTTTAGAATTTTAAGTGTGCCATTTTTTATTGCCTGTCTTGTATATTATAATCCTGAAAGAGAGTTTCTTAAGAACACTGCTTTAGTTATATTTATTTTAGGGGTTATCTCAGATGGCCTAGATGGTTTTGTGGCTAGAAAAGCCAAATTACAATCTAAAGCGGGGTTAGTTTTAGATCCTTTAGGAGATAAACTTTTGTTGATGAGCGCCTTTATCTTCCTGTCGCCTTTTAGTAAGATGGGGTTAACTTTCCCTCTTTGGGTAACCTTTATTATAATATCCAGAGATGCAATTATTATTTTAGGCGCGGTGGTAATTTATATGGTTAAACAAACCTTAGATGTGCATCCTACAAAATGGGGCAAGTTTACCACTATTTTTCAGATGCTTTCCGTAGTATGTGTTTTGCTACAGTGGAAACACTCATCACTGGTTTGGGTAATTGCGGTAATTTTTACGATAATTTCTGGAATTGATTATATAAAGAGAGGATTTAAAATATTATATGCTTCAGACATTCATCGCGTTACTAGTTAGTTATTTATTAGGTTCAATTCCTACGGCTTACCTATTTGGTAAATTGTTTAAGGGGATAGATATTCGTAAGGCTGGCTCAGGAAATGTCGGGGCAACTAATGCCCTACGGGTCTTGGGTGTTGGCCCAGGAATTACAGTTCTAATTATAGATATACTTAAAGGCTTAATCGTAGTTTCCTTTCTAGGAGATTATTTTGCGGATAAAGTAGGTTTATGGCAGGTACAAAACTTGCGTATTATCATGGGTTTATGTTGTATTTGCGGCCATAACTGGACAGTATTTTTGCAGTTTAAAGGTGGCAAGGGGATTGCTACGTCTTTAGGGGTATTGCTTGGCCTGGCCCTAAGAGTTAATGGATTGAATATTATAATCGGTATACTTTTAATAACCTGGTTTGTTGTTTTCTTTCTTTTTAGGATTGTTTCTCTTGCTTCGGTAATTGCTGCTATATTATTACCAGTATCTTGTATATTCTTCAAACAGTCGAATTTTATGTTGACTATGGCTTTAATACTTTGTGTTTTTGTGATTATCCGCCATAAAGCTAACCTAGCCAGGATCTTGAGTGGTAAAGAACCTCGTTTGTATTTCAAGCAACCCAACCAATAAACCTCGTCAGTAATCTCGAGCAACCGCTTTCTTTTTAATGGTATTTTCTATTGTAATAGCATTTTTTTAGCTGCATACTTTACTTGAAATTAAAAGTATCTCACCAGCCAGAGGAGAAACCGGGTTATCAGTAAAATGGTAACCCGGTTAACAAAAGGCGAAGAAAATGCGCGATCTACTCTATAAAAATTTAACTTCTACCGATAGAACCCGTAAGGTAATTACTAGCTCTGAAATCACGGATAAGCAAGGGGTGCATAGTGTGGTACGCCGGCATTTTGCCTGCAGGATTAAGCAAATTGATAGCTTAGAGGTGGCTAAACCTGCTCCTTATCTTTATGTTATAAAAGAAAGAAATACTAAGCAGAAACGAGAGCATTTCTTTTGCAAACTTAAAGGGAATGTCTTAACGAAAAATAATGAAAAGTTGTTTCTTGTTACCTTTGTGCATACCTTAAATATTGAGCTTACTGCATCGGATAAGAAGTTAAGCGCTCAGTTAGGTTAGTGAGCTTTAAAATAAATTAATGCATAACCAGGTGGATTTATCGCCTGGTTTTTCGTTTTCTCGCCCGCTTTCATTCCGCACATTTTTATTGACATCAGTTAAAAATTCGCTATAATACTCTTAATTATGATTAAAGCAAGCCTTAGATATAAAGCCATGGCGCTAATCTGTTTAGCGCTTTTATTTTTACCGAACGCCAAAGCTTTCAGCCAAACTCAATCAGCTGATTTTCTTTGTGAACGCGGAAAGAACCTTTATGCTCAAGGTAAAATTGAAGAAGCCTTGTCAGAATTTATTAAGGTTCTGCTGGTTAACTCAGATAACGAAGTAGCTAAAGATTACATTAATAAGATCTTTATAGATACAGCTGCTTTAGAAACCTCTGCTGCTTTAGAAACCCCTGCTGTTTCAGAAACGCCTGCTGTTTCAGAAACTACTGC
>JBAXLM010000053.1:0-6602 GCA_037134795.1 Candidatus Omnitrophota bacterium
CATGAAGTTAAGCATGAAGTTAAACATGTAATTCAGCCAGAACCAAAAATTGAAGTTAAACCTGAACACAGGCCTGAGATTAAAATTGCGGTTCTTAAGCCTACCGCGGTTCTCCAACCAGTGGCTGAAGTTGTAGTTGTTCCAGGTAAAGAAATCGAACTTGAATTGCCGGTGACGGTTAAGGAATTGGCTATAAAATTACAGGAGAAATCATCTGTAATTATTAAACATCTCATGAGCATGGGGGTAATGGCAGGAATTAATCAGGCTTTGGATGAGATAGTTGCAAATAAAGTATGCCTGAAGTATGGTTGTGTAATTAAAAAAGCACTCGATGCCGAAGAAATAGCTTTGCAGTTACATAGAGAAAAAGATAAAGCAAGCGAACTTAAATCGCGCCCTGCGGTAGTTACTTTTATGGGCCATGTTGATCATGGTAAAACTTCTTTGCTTGATGCCATACGTAAAACTAAAGTTGCTGAAGGTGAGCACGGGGGAATTACCCAGCATATCGGGGCTTATCGCGTCAGACTTCCCGGGGGAGACATCACTTTTCTGGATACTCCGGGCCATGAAGCTTTCACTGCTATGCGCGCTAGGGGCGCAAGTATTACGGATATTGTAGTTTTAGTGGTTGCTGCTGATGATGGTATTATGCCTCAGACCCAAGAGGCTATTGATCATGCGCGTGCTGCCGGAGTTTCTATTATTGTTGCTATAAATAAAATAGATAAGTCAGGAGCTAATCTCGATATGGTTAAGAAACAATTATCTGAGGCAGGCCTAGTTGCTGAAGATTGGGGAGGTAAAACTATTACTGTTGCAGTATCTGCTAAGACGGGCGAGGGAATCGATAATCTGCTAGAGATGATTTTGTTACAGGCTGAGGTTATGGAGTTAAAGGCAAATCCTAATCGCCTTGCTTATGGAGTGGTTGTGGAGTCTAAGATGGCTAAAGGCAGAGGCCCAGTAGCTACGCTTCTTGTGCAGAATGGCACTTTACATCTTAATCAAAATATAATTGTAGGTAATTTTTACGGAAAGATTCGGGCTATGCTTAATGACCGTGGCCAGGCAGTAACTTTTGTTACTCCGTCAACTCCCGTAGAAATTCTGGGAATAAGTGGAATTCCTGCTGCCGGGGAGAAGTTTTTTGCGATTGAAGATGAGAAGCAAGCAAAAAGTTTAGCTCAGGCGCGTTTGGAGAAAAACAAGCAGCAGCAGATAAAAACTGTGAAAAGGGTAAATTTGGAGGGCCTGTATGCTCAGATTGCCGAAGGAAAGATTAAGGATATCAAATTAATTATTAAGGCAGATGTCCAGGGCTCACTTGAAGCAATAAAAGATACTTTGAATAAGTTGAATGTTTCTGAAATAAAAATTGATATCATTCATCTAGGGGTAGGCAATATTAACTCTTCAGATGCAATTTTAGCGGTAGCTTCGGATGCATTGATCTTAGGGTTTAATGTTATTGTCGATAATCTAGCAAAAGAGATTATTTCTAAAGAAGGTATTGATGTAAGGACATATAGCATTATTTATGAGTTAGCTAATGATATTAGGGCTGCGGTTGAGGGTATGCTTGATCCAAAGCTAAGGAGAGTATTTTCAGGCAGGGCTGAAGTTAGAAAGATGTTTAAGTTATCCAGGTCAGGGATAATCGCGGGTTGTTTTGTAACTAAAGGCAAGATCACTCGTAATAGCATGGTTACATTGATAAGAAATGGGCAGGTGGCTTTTGAAGGCAAGCTTTCCAGTCTTAAGCGCTTTAAGGATGATGTACGTGATGTGGCTGAAGGGTTTGAGTGCGGTATCGCTATCGGCGGATTTGATCAATTAGCTGAAGGTGATATTATCGAGGCTTACGAGATAGAGAAGACCGCGAGAAAATTATAAGGCAAAAGTAAAAACGCAAAATGCAAAACCACAATTTAAAAGTTAAAACTTTTTAATTTTAACTTGTAGTTTTAAATTTTTAGTTTTTACTTTTGAGTTTTAAATATGAAAAAGATAATATTAAGCGGGATGCGTCCTACGGGTAAATTACATTTGGGCCATTTGGTGGGAGCACTAAGCAATTGGGTAAAGTTTCAAGATGATTATGATTGCTTATTTATGGTTGCGGATTGGCACGCGTTGATGACAGAGTATGAGCATCCGGATAATCTTAAAGCAAACATGTTTGATAATGTTGTTGATTGGCTGTCTTGTGGAATTGACCCTAATAAAGCCAGTATTTTTGTTCAATCGCAAGTGCCTGAGCATCTTGAGCTTTATTTTATTCTTTCGTTGGTTACGCCTTTAGGATTATTAGAGCGTTGTCCTACTTATAAAGAGCAGTTGCGCCAGGTAGCTAATCGTGATTTAAGCACTTATGGTTTCTTAGGTTATCCGGTGTTACAAGCAGCGGATATTTTGCTTTATAAAGCTAATGTGGTTCCGGTAGGAGAGGATCAACTGCCGCATTTGGAATTAACCCGCCAGATAGTGCGTAAATTTAACCATCTTTATAAAACAACTTGTTTTCCTGAACCTAAGGCAATGTTAGCCGAAACTACTCGTCTTATGGGTTTAGATGGCCGTAAAATGAGTAAGAGCTATGATAATTATATCGCGTTATCTGAAACGCCGGATGTTATCCGGAAAAAAGTGCAGAGTATGATTACTGATCCGCAGAGGATCAGGCTTACTGATTGCGGGCATCCAGATAAGTGCAATGTTTTTAGTTACTACACTACATTTTTTCCTCTCGATGCGAAAGAAACGAAAGAGCGGTGTGTTAAGGCTAAGATTGGATGCACTGAATGCAAGAAAGAATTAGCTTCTAAATTAATTGACCTATTAGCTCCCATCCAAGAAAAAAGGCATGTTTTATTAAAAGATAAGCCACGTATTCAGGAAATACTATCTTTTGGTGCGCTCCGGGCGAGGGCTACAGCAGGCGCCACTATGCAGGAAGTAAAAGAGCTACTTAAGATTTAAATATGAATTATAAAATAAAATTAGAGATGTTTGAGGGGCCGTTGGACCTGTTGCTTTATTTAGTGAAGAAAGACCATCTTAATATTTATGATATTCCAATTGCTAAAGTTACCCAACAGTATCTTGATTATATCAATCTTATGCAGCTTTTGGATTTAAATATTGCTGGCGAGTTTTTAGTGATGGCGGCAACTCTTATGCAAATTAAATCTAAGATGCTGCTTCCGGCTTCTGAATTAGCCTTAGAGGAAGAGGAAACAGATCCGCGTGCTGAATTAGTGAAAAGATTGCTAGAGTATGAGAAGTTTAAGCAGATCGCTGAGAATTTAAGGGAGCGAGAGATTAGCCAGCAGGATGTTTTTAAGCGCCCGAGAACAGATAGCCTTAAGGAATTTAAGGAACAAGGTTCGAAAGATGACACGTATTTTGAAGCCAGTATATTCGATTTAATTAATGCTTTTTCCCAAGCGTTAAAAGATGTTCCGAGGGAAGTTTTTTATGAAGTAATCAAGGACCAGTTTACCGTAGAGCAGAAAGTACACGATATTTTACACCTTCTTTTGGTTGAGACCGAAGTTAAACTTTCAAGTTTATTCAGCCAGACTAAAAGTAAATTAGAGATCATTGTAGTTTTCTTGGCGATTTTAGAGTTAGCCAAAATGAAAGAGATTATCGCCCGCCAAAATGCGGCATTTGAGGATATCACTATATTAAGAAACAAGGAAAACATTATACCTTATGAGCGACGAGACCAGGGAAACCTTACTTAAGGCTAACCCAATAGTTAACCCGACAGTTGAGTCCGAAGAGGATATAGTTTTAAATATATCGCTTCGGCCTAAAAAGTTTACTGAGTTTGTCGGCCATAAAGATATTATAGGCAATTTAAAGATTGCTATTACTGCAGCGCGCCAAAGAAAAGAGCCATTAGAACATGTTCTTTTAAGCGGCCCGCCGGGATTAGGCAAGACTTCTTTATCGCATATTATCTCGCATGAGATGGGAGCTAAGATTACTGCCACCAGCGGCCCGGCTATTGAGCGCGCCGGAGATTTAATCGGGATACTCACCAATTTAGAAAAGGGTGATATTCTTTTTATTGATGAGATTCATCGTATGTCTAAAGTAGTGGAGGAGTTTTTATATCCCGCGATGGAAAGTTTTCAGATAGATTTTGTGATTGATAAAGGCCCATACGCCAAAACTATTAAGTTTAATCTTAAGCCTTTTACTTTAATTGGGGCAACTACGCGTACCGGCCTATTAGCTGCTCCTCTGCGTGGAAGATTCGGGATATTTTATAGCTTGGATTTTTACAAAATAGAGGATCTGGCCAAGATCATTAGGAATTCCGCGCTTCTATTATCAGTTGAAATTAATGAAGAGGCATCTTTGGAAATTGCTGGGCGTGCTCGCGGGACACCGCGTATTGCTAACCGGCTTTTGCGCCGGGTTCGCGACTATGCCCAGGTTTTGAAAATTAAAAAGGTAGACCAGGCAGTTAGCGCTAAGATTCTTAATGATCTGGGTATTGACCAGGCAGGGTTTGATGATTTAGACCGCAAGGTGTTGAAATTGATTCTTGAGTCATTTGGAGGTGGCCCGGTGGGAATTGAATCTTTAGCGGCCAGTCTCAATGAAGAAGTGGATACTATTGCGGATACAGTTGAGCCTTATCTTTTAAAAGCCGGGTATTTAAAACGTACTTCTAGGGGCAGGCTGGCTACTAAAAAAGCGTTTGAGCATTTTGGTTTGAAGTTCAATAAAGAACAACAGGAAGAGGCTTTTTAGAAGTTCTGTGTGATGAAAATTTTACTACATACTTGTTGCGCGCCTTGTTTAATCTATCCATTAGAAAGGTTGAGAGTCAAAGGATTTGAAGTTAAGGCATTTTATTATAACCCTAACATTCATCCGTTTAGTGAATATAATAAGCGTAAAGAAGCAGTTGAGATTTTAAGTAGACAGTTGCAGCTTGAGATTCAGTTTCCAGAGTATCAACCCGCTGAATTTTTTCAAGCAATAAATGTTAAAGAAGATTTGCTTAAGCGATGCGCAATCTGTTGGTCCTTGCGTTTGCAGAAAACAGCTTTGGTGGCACGCGAAAATGGTTTCCAGGGCTTTAGTTCAACTTTACTAGTTAGCCCATATCAAAATCAAGAGCTTTTAAAGCAATTAGGCGCGCAAGCAGCTCATGATGCGGGGGTAGAATTTTATTACGAGGATTTTCGTCCTGGGTTTAAGAAGGCGCATGATCAAGCTAAGAGCAAAGGTATTTATTGCCAGAAATATTGTGGATGTATTTATTCAGAGATAGAGCGATATAGGAAAATAAGTAAATGAAAAACAAAATTTTAACCTTATTTGTTGTTTGTTTTATAGGTTGTTTAGGTTTAGCCTTTGCAGAAGGCGTTGCTCAGGATGCTAATCAGAGTGTGCCTCAAAGTGTAGTTCAAAGCGCGCCTCAAAGCGCATGTCGGGGAGTATGGGTGTCAGTGTTTTCTGCCAAGTCAATACTTTACACGAAAGAAGGAGTGGATAATTTGATTAATCAATGCAAAAAAGCAAAGATTAATGAAATTTACTTGCAGGTTTTTCAATCGGGGAATGCTTATTATGATTCCAAGGTGTGCGATAAATCTAAATATAATGAGATGGTTAAGGCAGCAGGGATGGATACGTTGGATTTGTTGCTTAGGCAGGCTCATGAAAATAATATAAAGGTTTTTGCCTGGGTAAATGTCTTAAGTTTAGGAAGAAATAATAAAGCGGATATTATAAATAAATTCGGTAATTCTATCCTTACCCGTGATCAATATTTAAGGCCGTCCCAAAGCGAAGCTAATATGGACCTGGATAAGTATTATTTGAGAGAAGATCAGATATTTCTTGAGCCGGGAGATCCAAGGGTAGAAGAGTATATTTTAACCATTATAAATGAGATTATTAATCGTTATCCATTAATAAGCGGAATGCATTTGGATTATATACGTTATCCATCTCCTGTACCATTTGTGCCTGGATCAAGATTTAAGAAATTTGGTTTAACTTATGGCTATGGGGTAAAGAATTTGGAGCGGTTTAAAGACAAAACAGAGCTTAATCCTTTGGATACATTAAATAATGAAGATGAATATCTGGCCTGGGACAATTGGAAGCGTCAACAGGTAACGGATTTAGTGCGTAAGATTTCAAATTTAGTAAAAGTCAAGTCAGTGGATCTATCGGTTTCTTGCGCAGTTATCTCACTTACTGAGCGTGCGTATACCAATGCTTTTCAGGATTGGTCATTTTGGCTTGAAGATGGTATTATTGATTATGCTGTATTAATGGCTTACACTAAGGATAATCAGTTTGCTAAAGAAATAGTAAAATCTGCGTTAGGCCACCGCGGCAAAGGTAAAGTTTATATCGGGATAGGGTTATTCTTGATGAAAAATAACCCGGATTTATTTTATAACCAATACAAAATGATTAATGATTTAAACCCCGATGGGATTGTATTTTTCTCTATTGATGATTTATCTAACGAAATAATCGGTTATCTGAATTAACCCAGCCTTTAAATTACTCATGCTCAAACTTTCTGATTTTGATTACCCGCTTCCTAAAGAGTT
>JBAXLM010000054.1:0-6471 GCA_037134795.1 Candidatus Omnitrophota bacterium
TAGTTTTATCTTGAAATTAGGCCCTTTATTGAGGTATAATTAAACCATGGAAACATATATATTGCTTTTTAGGTGCCGTGACCAAAAGGGTATTGTTGCTAAGATATCTGATTTTATTTTTAAGCAAGATGGAAATATAATAAAAGCCAACCAGTATACCACTGATCCTGAAGGTGGTTATTTTTTCTTACGTATTGAATTTACATCTGCATCTAGCCAAACAGGGGTTGCTTCTTTAATAGAATCTTTTAAGCCAGTTGCGAGAGAGTTTTTGGGCCAGTGGAATATCTATAATAAAACTCAACTTTTGCGTATGGGGATATTAGTTTCTGATCCTGACCACTGCCTCTTAGATATTCTCTATCTTTGGAAAATAGGCGAATTGCGCGTGGATATACCTTTTGTGGCCAGTAATTGTGATACTCATCGGGCGATCGTAGAACAACACAACATACCTTTTTATTTTATTCCTGCGAACAAAGACAATAGGAGAGAAGATGAATTTTTATCCGTAGCTCAAGATAAAACTGATTTTCTTGTACTTGCCCGTTATATGCTTGTTTTATCAGCGGATTTTCTTAAAAAATACAATAAGGATATTATTAATATCCACCACGGTTTTCTCCCTTCCTTTAAAGGCAAGGATCCTTATTCAGAAGCATTAAAGCTTGGAGTTAAGGTTATTGGCGCCACCGCGCATTTTGTGAATGAGTTGCTAGATGATGGCCCGATTATTAGCCAGGCAGTTGAATATGTAACTCACGATGATAACTTGAGGTCTTTATTAAGAAAGGGCAGGAATCTGGAGAAACGCGCGCTAACTGATGCAATATTAAGTTATATTGATTATCGCTTGATTAGGCATGAAAATAAAGTAATAGTGTTTTAAAAGAGGAGGAGCATATGGCAAAATTAGATACTAAGGCCTGCGGAATTGCTTTTGGTTTAGTTGCTGCCGCGGTGATGCTTATTTTAGGAACAATAAATGTGTTATTTTTTTGGGCAGAAAGCTATAGAAGGGCGGTTAGTATTTTATATTTAGGTTATCAGCCAACGCTTATCGGCGTAATCTTTGGTTCGATGTGGGCTTTTGTTTATGCTTTTGTGCTTGGCGCAAGTTTTGCTTGTTTGTATAATCGCATAGTGGAAGAGCGAAAAGCGGAAATTGATGAGAAGATTAAGAATCTTGCCCATGAAATATGGGTTAAGAAAGGTAAGCCTGAGAATAACTCAGACGAGAATTGGAAAGAAGCAGTAAGGCGCGTAAAAGGAGAATAAACTGTCGCGGATTTAATTAAGGATCAAGAAAAAGAAAGCAGCTGTTTAATTATTTCTTGAATAATTGATTCCGGAGTGGACGCCCCCGCAGTTATCCCAACATTGGAAACATTCCTAAACCAGTTTTTCTTTATTCCTGTAACAGAATCTACGCAATAACTTTGAGGATTAAGCGATTTTGATATTTCGTATAATCTTTGAGTATTAGCGCTATTTTTTGAGCCGATAATAAGCATAAGATCGTTTTCTTTAGACATCTTTTTTATCTCTTCTTGTTTAATTCTGGTTGGTTGGCAGATAGTATTGTGAAATTCAAGATGCGGTATGGTTTTTTTAAGCAGGTTAATAATTTCTGTAACTTTATCTAAATTTTGCGTAGATTGCACAACTACCGCTGCCTTCCGAATATTGTTAATGGATCTAGGAATACTATTTATACTATCAATAACTATTGCCGGAGATTTTAGTTGGCCTATTATTCCCAGTACTTCATCATGTTTTTTATCTCCGATCACAATTAAATTCAAGCCTCGGTTATGTGCATTTTTTGCGATTCTGTGGGTTTCTTTAACCATGGGGCAAGTAGCGTCAATAATTTTATAGCCTAATTTCTTACCCTGATTTATTGTTTTAGTTGCGCTGCCATGTGCGCGGATAAGCAGGATTTTATTTGTGCCTTTGTAAAGCCGCCTAATTTTTTTAATTCCTGCCTTTTCAACCTGCCGAACAACTTCTTCGTTATGCACGATATCTCCCAGCATATATACTTTGCGGTTATTTTTAGCTGTTTCTAAAGCTAAGGCGATAGCGCGTTTAACCCCAAAACAGAATCCAGCAGATTTTGCAAGGTTGATTTTCACGAAAAATCCTCTAATTATTTATAACAAGTATTTTTTTGCAGAACTCATCCAGTGTTTTTCTATAAAGGTTGGCTATAGGTAAATTATCAATTAACCTTTGTGCTTTTTTTATCAGGTTCTTTATCTCTTGTTTGGCGTAATCCAGGGCGCCTGAGTTTTTTATTATACGGCGTATCTCGTGTAAGTCTTTTGATTTTATTGATTTTCCCGAAAGTATTTTTTTAATAATAACTTTATCTTTTTTGCAGGCGTTATTATAGGCGTACCATATAAGGAGAGTCTTTTTTTCTTCTTTAATGTCAGTAAGGTTGGATTTACCTATTTCTGATTCGCGGCAAAAAATGCCAATTATATCATCTTTAATCTGGAAAGCCCGTCCCAGGTATATTCCGTAATCAAAAAGTTTTTTTATTTCATTTTTGCCTGCTCCCGCAAGCGTTGCTCCCATTGTTAGAGGTGAGGAGAAGGTATAATTTGCAGTTTTGTAATCGTAAATTTTGTAAATCTCATCTTTACCTATTTTTTCTATCGGTTTTATGCTTAATAAAAGCTCAATAAATTCTCCGCTAGCGGTAAAAAGAGCTGCCGAGATAAGTTTCTTTAGGGCCGACTCTTTGCGTTCAGGGTTTTCTTTTATTGCCAAAAATGCGTCAAGCGCCATGGCGTACATTACATCTCCGGCAACAATAGTTAAATCTGCGCCGCTAAACTTTATTTTTTTATATTTACTCAGATAATTATTTAATAAAGCGTGCATAGAAGGCAGCCCGCGGCGGGTCTCAGATTTGTCAATGATATCATCATGCACAAGCAAGAAATCATGCAAAAGCTCTAAGGATATGGCGCTACGGTATAAGCCAGGCGCAGGTTTTTTAGTAAACCCGAGATAGCCTATGCAGAATAATATTGGACGTACTCTTTTGCCATCACGCGAAATAAACTCTTTTATACTGTTAAAGAGTAAAGGTGAGAGACTGCTTAAGTGGTAGGTTTTATCAATACTGGAAATATAAGATTGCAGTTGGGAATCGATTTTACTTTTTATTTTCAAAAACATGAAATTATGGTAACATAGCTTGCAAGCTAATGCAAACGAAAATACCCTGGTAAATTTTCTTGTTGAATAGTACGGAGTTTGCTATAATTAACAATAATTTCGCCTCAAATGTTGCATTTCGCTGCTTAATGGGGGTTATATCTAAAATAAATGCGTAGAATATTAAGATCAACTTTACTTGTAATCATTTTTTTATTATTTTGTGTAGCTTCGGCATTCTCTGGCGAGCCTAGAAAGCTGCTTATTTTCAATTCTGCTACTTGTCACCGCTGCGTAGAGGCAAAAGAAAAGATAATCCCAGCTATATTAGCTGAATTTAGCAATAAGTTGGCTTTTGAGTATCACGATATCCAGGAAATAGAAAACTACAAGTTATTGCTCAGCCTGCAAAAGCAGTATGCCCCTGATCTTACTCTTGATCTGCCGGTATTTTTTATTTCTGGCAGGTTAGCTAATGGTAGCGGTAATATAGATATGAAATTAAGGGAGCTCATTAAAGGGGCGCTTAGCAGTCAGGCGAGCAGGCCTAAATTTCTAAATATTGATTTAGTTAAGCATTTTAAAAGCTTTACTCCTCTGGCTATCAGTTTTGCCGGGCTTCAGGACGGAGTTAACCCTTGCGCTTTTACAGTTATAGTTTTCTTTATCTCATTTCTTACTATGCAAGGATACAGAAAGAGAGAGGTTTTGTTAATCGGATTAACTTTTATCGCGGCTGTATTTTTAACCTATTTACTTATTGGGTTAGGAATTTTCAATTTTCTTTATTCCTTAAAAACCACGCTAATTTTATCAAAAACATTAACTATTGTTATAGGAGCCTTTAGTATTATTCTAGGTTTTTTTGCGTTGTATGATTTTATCAAGTTTAAAATATCTAATGACCCAGAAGGGCAGGTTTTACAGCTCCCCGGGGCGATAAAAAAACGAATTCAGGCAATAGTAGGTTTTTTCCATAGAAAGGATCGCTCGGCGGATGCAAAGGCGGCCCCGCATATATTTAAGTTGATATTGAGTGCGATAATCAGCGGATTTTTAGTTACCCTGCTTGAGACGGTTTGCACGGGCCAACTTTATCTTCCTACGATTGCTTATATATTAAAAGCTACGCAATTTAAATTTGAAGCCTTTTTATATTTGTTGCTTTACAACGTGATGTTTATTCTTCCTTTAATTTTAATATTTATACTTGCGCTGTTTGGAGTGACGAGCACCCAGTTCGCGGAATTTTTAAAGAAGCACTTGGCGATGATTAAGCTGCTCATGGCGTTGTTATTTCTCGTCTTGGGTTTTGTGTTAATTAAAGGGGTATTATGAGAAAATTATTTTTTGTATCTTTATTTTTAATTTTTAGCAGTTTTTGTTTTGCTAACACCCAAATTCCAGATCCTAAAGAATCTGTGCAGGTAAATTCGCGGAGTTGGGATTTTGGTAAGGTCAAAGCAGGCCAGATTTTAGAGCATACTTTTGTTTACAAAAATGAAAGTAAGGGGGTAATTGAGCTAAAAAGTACTAATACTTCTTGTGGTTGCACGGTTTCAGCGATAAAGAACAAAAAATTGCTTCCCGGGGATAGTTCTGATATAGATGTTACTTTTAATTCTAAAGGTTATAATGGCCAAGTTAAACAGTTTGTATATTTAAATACCGATAACTCGGCGGACCCGATTGTGCGTTTTGAGATAAATGCGGAAGTGGAAAAATAGGAGGAGAAAACATGTTTGGATTAAAATTACGTATGGCTTTATTAGTAGCTGTGCTTTTTGGCATCATTTATGCTTTATTTGTTATGTTGGGCACGTATCTAGGTATTAATAACTTTTATTTCTATCTCATTTTATCTTTAGGTATGATGTTCCTGCAGTATATGTTGGGGCCAAAATTAGTAGAGTGGAGTATGCGGGTAAAATATATCAAAAAAGAAGAAAACCCAAGGTTATTTCAGATGGTTGAATCCTTGGCTAGGCGCGCAATGATTCCTTGCCCAAGAATTGGAATAGCTCAAATTGAGATCCCCAATGCTTTTGCTTTCGGACGAGGTATTAAAGACGGCAGAGTATGCGTTACCGCAGGCATAGTAAACCTCTTAAATGAAGATGAGCTAAGGGCAGTTTTAGGGCATGAAATCAGCCATTTAAAGAATCGGGATGTGTTAACCATTACATTGCTTTCAGTAATTCCCATGGTGATGTACAGGCTTGCTTGGCAGTTTCTTTTTATGGGTAGAAGAAGGGATGAGCGGGGAGGTAATACTGTATTAATAGGGATCGTGGCGTTCTTATTCTATTTTATTACTAACCTGCTAGTTTTATATGCTTCGCGCATCCGTGAATATTTTGCGGATAGAGGTTCTATCGCCTTAGGCAATAGCCCGGCAGTGCTTGCTTCAAGCCTTTATAAACTTGTTTATGGCTCAGCGCGTATGAGTAAAGAAACTCTCAAAGAAACAGAAGGGCTAAAGGCATTTTTTGTCAATGATCCTTCAAGGGCATCAATTGAAATCTCTGATTTGGCGCAATTGGATTTAGATAAAAGCGGGACTATCGATGCCAGCGAATTAGAGCTTTTAAGGAGAAAACAAATAAAATTGGGATGGGGTGATAAAATGCTTGAGCTGATGAGTACTCATCCTAATATGCTCAAACGCATTAAAGGACTCGCAGAATACAGAAACTAATGCAATTGACATAAGCTTATGCCTAAGATATAATTATAACTCTATGGAACTAAACGAGATTATCCAACAAAGAATAGAAAAACGTAAAGCTATCGAGGCAACTGGCCAAAGTGCGCATGATCGGGTTTTGCCTGGACGCGTTGAAATTTCCTCTATTTTGAGTAATTTTCAGGAGGGCGCAAAAGCTGTTCTTGCCGGCAGGATAACGGCTAAGCGTTCTCATGGAAAGGTGAGTTTTCTTGATTTAAAGGATACTACCGGTAGAATCCAATTGTATGTAAAGGCAACTGAGTTGGGAGAAATAAAAGCAAAACTCTTTGAAAATATTGATATTGCGGATATTTTATGCGTTAAAGGAGAGCTCTTTAAGACGCATACCGGCGAACCTACACTAAGAGTAGAGGATTTTGTTATTCTTAGCAAGGCTATGCGTCCGCTTCCTGAAAAATGGCATGGGCTTAAGGATGTGGAGGTACGCTACAGGCAACGTTATTTGGATTTAATTGCTAATGAAGAGGTGAAAAAGGTATTTGTTTTAAGATCAAAAATTATCCGTGAAATACGGAATTTCCTGGATAGCCGCGCTTTTTGCGAAGTTG
>JBAXLM010000055.1:0-6156 GCA_037134795.1 Candidatus Omnitrophota bacterium
GTTAAACTTATTTTCTTAATCATTATTTTATATAACGCGCTATTGCGGTATACACTCGGCTGGCAACAATCTTATAACCGCGCGCATTGGGATGGAGAAAATCACTTTTCATCGCCGGATTTGTAATAATCTTATTTAAAACTCCGGGAACGAATATTACTTTTTTCTCGTTAGCTAATTTTTTAAAAGCTGCTCTATATTCACTAAAAAACATCCCCGCGCTAATATCCACCAAAGCCACCATCGCGCCTTTTGCCTGGATACGTGAGATAATAGCTTTTAAATTCCTAACTGTATCCTCCTTAGAAATCTTCTTAAGAAAATCATTGCCGCAAAACTCTACAATAACTAACCGCGGGTTTTTAAGCAAAACATCATTTTCTAACCGCTCTAAGGCAGAAAAAGTAGTATCCCCATCAACACCAGCGTTAATCACCGGCAACTTAACCATTCTTCTTAAAGCCGTGGGATAATCCTCTCCGGGATTAGCCCCATAGCCAAAAGTAATGCTGTCTCCAAAGCAAATAATATTTGCGCCTCGGGCGTCGAGATTCTTAATCTCAGGTTTAAAACACCCAACCAAAAAAATACCAAGTATTATCAAAATATATTTTAATTTATTCTTTTTCATATCTTAGCCTCAATTGCCCGCAAGCAGCAGCAATATCCTGGCCGCGTTCTTTTCTTAAGGTAACATTAATTCCGGAGCTAAACAGCTTATTTTTAAACCAAAACACCTCTTGTTCAGTAGGAGGCAGAATCTTTAATTCTGGTATTGAATTTGCAGGTATCAGGTTAACCTTAGCTAATCTTAAATCTTTCAAAAGAGTAACTAATTTTTCCGCGTTTGACGCGTCTGAATTAAAACCTTTAATCAGAATGTATTCAAAAGTAATCTGGCGATTTGTTTTAGCAATATAATCCTGGCAACATTTAATCAAATCCGCTAAAGGATATTTCTTATTTACCGGCATAATTTGCGAACGTAATTTATCATCCGCGGCATGCAAGGATACAGAAAGTTCCACTTGCAAATCTTCATGCGCAAACCTCTCTATACCCGGAATAATCCCGCAAGTCGAAATAGTTATACGCCTGGCGCCAATATTAAAACCCTGCGCGGAATTAATTATGCGGATTGCTCTAAGCACAGAATCATAATTATCCATAGGCTCACCAGTACCCATAAATACAATATGGGTTAAACCTGCCTCTTGCGCGTTATTCTTTAAATAAAGCACTTCATCTAAAATTTCACCTACGCTTAAATTTCGCTTAAAACCCTCTATACCGCTTGCGCAAAACTTGCAACCGAATTTACAGCCTACCTGCGAAGAAATACATCCGGTAGAGCGCTTTCCAAAAGGTATATTTACCGCCTCAACTAAATTTTCATCCTTAAGCTTGAAAAGAAATTTGGTTGTTCCGTCACTAGATTCTTGCAAATCTGCAATCTCTAATCCCAAAATATAAAATTCTTCCGCCAATTTTTGACGTAAAGCAACCGGCAAATTACTCATATTACCAAATTCATAAGCGCCTTTTTGATAAATCCAGGCAAATATCTGCTTGGCATTATATTTTTGCTCTCCCCAGGAAAGCAATTTACCCTCAAGCTCTTCTAAAGTTAACTCTTTAATATCCTGCATAATTGTTTACTTTCTTAGTAATTCTTTATCTATTTTACCCGTGCGGTTTTTAGGAAGCACTATACAAAACTCAAAATAATGCGGAATCTTAAAATGCGCCAAGTGCTGGCGCAGGAAATAACGCAAATCATCTTCGCTAATACTTTTGCCATCCTTAAGAACCAGAAATGCCTTGGGCACCTCTCCTCTTAATTTATCCGCTACCCCGATTACCGCAGCCTCGGCAATATCTGGATGATGTTGCAAAACTGACTCCACTTCAGGTTCAAAAACAATTTCACCACCTACCTTAATCATCTCTTTCTTTCTACCCACAATATAAAGAAAGCCTGCGGCGTCAATTTTCCCTAAATCTCCCGTATGAAACCAGCTATTGCGAATACTCTGCCGAGTTAATGTTGCATCCTTAAAATACCCGTCAGTAACTACCCAGCTTTTTACTACAACTTCACCAGTCTCGCCAACTGGCAATTCACGATGACCCTCATCAAAAACCTTTACCTCAATCCAAGGCGCAGGCCGGCCCACGCTTTCAATATTCTTTGACCCCATAGGCAAAACTACAGTCGGAGCATTCGTCTCAGTAAGCCCCCAACCATTCAAAAGAAAAGCCTTGGGGCAAAATTGCTGAAACCTGCGTAAGGCATCAGGCGAATTGGACGCTCCAAAAGTAACAATCCAACGCAAGCTTGATAAATCAAAAGTCTCAAATTCTTTGAGTTGTAAAAGCGCGTAATACATTGAAGGAACGATCCAAAAGAAATTAACCTTGTGATTTTGCACATTCCTTAAAAAATCTAAAGGGGCAAACCGTTCCATTAAAACCAGGGTTAAGCCAAAAGTAATCGTATTCTGAATATAAATTAACCCGCCTAAATGCGAGAAAGGCAAGGCGCAAAGCGCGGTATCTTTAGCGCCGATATCGGCATTGACAAAAAAAGCCATAGATTTCGGCGGAGCGTCCAGCTGGGCGTAGTTTATTAAAACCCCTTTTGGCTTTCCAGTTGTGCCTGAAGTATAAAAAATTATCGCGTAATCTTTATCCTCAACTTTTATTTTCGGGGCTTCATTCTTACCTTGGACTAAAAACTCTTCAAAACTTAAAACCGTTTTATCTTCTTGAGTTTGACAGGAAATAATATTTTCCAGAGAACTGACTTTTTCTTTAAGGCTAGCCAATGAAATATTAGCCTTATGTTTAGTAATTAAGAGTTTGGTTTCAGAGTGATTAAGGCAGGTTACTAATTCATCTTCAGTAAGCATGAAGTCTAGAGGCACGCTGCATGCGCCAATAGACCAGATAGCCAGATAACTATAAATATACTCCGGCCAATTAGGAAGGTAGATTGCTATTTTATCCCCGCGTTTTATCCCAAGTTTAAGCAGGCTTTGGCTAAAAGAAAAAACTTTATCTTTAAGCGTGGTAAAAGAAATTAATTCATCCCGAAAGATGATCGCCGGCTTATTGCTATATTTTTCCGCCGCCTGTTCTAAAACACTAATTACATTCATTTAAAATCCATACCAGTAGTTTACTAAAGGCTTTCCTTCATTGGACTGGTCTAAAATTACATTTTTAATGCGGGTGTATTCTAAAAAACCTTCCTTACCCAATTCTTTTCCAAAGCCGCTCTGCTTGAATCCGCCGTAAGGAAGCTGATTATAAAACATACCATAAGTATTAATCCAAATAGTTCCCGCATTTATTTTTTTAGCTAACTCCTGGGCCAAAAACAGATCGCTCGTCCAGATACAAGCAGCTAAACCAAAATCCACGCTATTGGCTAATGACGCTGCTTCATCCGAACCAGAAAACTTATGGATTAAAACTACCGGGCCAAACACCTCTTCTTTAAATATATGTGAATGCGCGCTTACGTCTACTAAAACTGTCGGCTCAAAAAAATAACCGTTTTTAAGTTCAGCCTGCTCTGGGATCTTGCCTCCGCATAGCACCTTAGCTCCCTCTGCTTTCGCCTTTTCAATATAAGCCACCACTTTTTTACGTTGGGCATCGCTAATTAAAGGGCCCATTTGAGTCTGGGAATCATCTGCTAGCCCTAATTTTAACCTCTTAGCCTTTTGGACAAAACTAGCCACAAATTTTTCATAAATACTCTCTTGGACAAAAATACGCGACATAGCCGTGCACATCTGGCCCTGGTTTAAGAATATCGAAACTAAAGAACTATTTACCGCGACATCCAAATCTGTATCGCCGAACACAAGGCTCGCGGATTTACCTCCTAACTCCATAATTAACTTTTTTACGTTCTTAGAAGAATACTGTAAAATCTGTTTGCCTACCTCATTGCTACCGGTAAAAGAAATCATATCTACCCGCTTATCCGCGCAAAGCAGCTCACCAATTTTTACGCCCGGCGCGTTAATTACATTTACAACTCCAGTAGGCAAGCCTGCGTTATTGATGATTTTAGCAAGCTCCAAAGCAGAAAGCGGAGTAAGGCTGGAAGGTTTTAAAATAACCGTATTGCCAGCAGCTAACGCTGAAGCTAATTTCCAACAGGCAATTAAAAGCGGATAATTCCAGGGTATGATCAAAACTACCACTCCCAAAGGCTCGCGGATTAATTTAGCTTTTGCATCCTCTGACACAGGGATATCTTCAGCATCTAAGTAATTAATAAAATTATTGGCCATAAAATCAAATGTTTTGGCACTTGAAGGAATATCCATAAAAGTAGTTTCTTTTATTGGCTTGCCGGTATTTTGCATCTCTAATTGAGCAAGATTAGCCGCAT
This sequence comes from Candidatus Omnitrophota bacterium, assembly GCA_037134795.1. Classification (GTDB taxonomy): domain Bacteria; phylum Omnitrophota; class Gorgyraeia; order Gygaellales; family Profunditerraquicolaceae; genus UBA6249. The sequence continues at coordinate 4,412 of JBAXLM010000055.1, forward strand.
TATCTAAAATCCCCTGGGCGATCTTAAAGATAAACTCTTTACGCTGGGCTAAAGAAAACTGCGGCCAAGGGCCGTGGTCAAAAGCCTCCCTGCAACTCGCCAAAGCCAATTCCACTTCTTTTGCTGAAGCTAGTGAGGCCTCAGCGATTACTTTGCCAGTCGAAGGATTAATAATATTCTGCTTATCTTGAGTTTCTATAAACTGTCCATTAATAAACAGCGGGCATTTTAAGTTCATTGTATCTTAACCTCTTTGAATATTGTAAATAACCTGGTAAACGGGACATACCATTTGGAAAGTTGGCCTAATTGGCCGCTTAATTTCATCTTTCCCTGAGTAACTGCGACAAAACAATCTAATTTACCTAAAAATACCTGCTCCCAAACTAAGGCAGTAGCAGAAATAACAAAAGGCGCGTCGCTATCCATATCTAGTTTTACTATTTTTCCTTTTTCAAAATTAAATTTAAAAACATTATCGCTGGCATCAAGTTTAATCGCCAATTTCAAAGTTAAATCCAGCTCTTTGCCTTTTTGGGCAATAAATTCGTCTTTATTCACTAAATCTACAATTGCCTGAATATGCGGCCGGCTAAACATAATGTATGCCGGTTGATCGCGCTTTAAATCATCTTTTAAAGCTGTATCTAAATCATCAAGAATATCCTTATCAAAAAGCCGTGCCAAAGCTGCCGATTTAACTGCCTCTTCCAGCGCCTCAGTAATACTTAAAGCGCCTTGAAATTTATCCGCGATCGCTACTGTGCCATGATTTTTCAAAACCACCAGATTATTAGTTTTAAGGGCGGCGATAACTGCTTCGGGGTCAGTAACTGTCGGGGTTTCCTGAGGAATTAGCGGAATATCTCCAAGGTAAAACTTAGTTTCAAAACTCATCGCTTTAAGAATTTTGCTAACTGTAAAATATCCATTAATTAATGGTGGATGGCAATGCACCACTACTTTCGCGGGAAAGTTTTTATAGACTAGAGCGTGCAAAGGTAATTCTGAACTTGGTTTAATTTCACCAACGTATTTGCTATCAGCTAAATTTACTTTAACAATATCGCTTTCGCTTAATTGGCCCAGATATGTGCCAGTAGCAGTAATAAGAATATTTTCAGCGTCTAACTTCGCGCTTAAATTACCGGATTTAGCCACAGCTAACCCCGCGTCATAAAGACGCTTGCCAACTTTAATCATCTCTTGCTTTAATTCTTTCTCAGTCATATTTAAACCTTTAAATAAATGTGTTTAGTAATTAATTTTGCCGGCGTAACATCAAAAGCCGGATAATACGCCTTAACTTCTCTAGGCGCTAAATATAACCCCTGATAAATTTTTAATTCATCAGGTGGCCTAATTTCAATCTTAATTTCTTTTCCGCTCTTTAATTTTGAAGCTGGCGGGCATAAAACATAAAAAGGAATTTTAAAATACTTGGCAACTACGGCAATTTGATAAGTACCAATCTTATTGGCAATATCGCCGTTTAAGGTTAAGTGGTCTGCTCCGACGATAACTTTGGTAACTTTGCCCAACGACAATAAATATGCCACCATATTATCCGTGATGATTGTTACATCAAAACCCGCGCGCATAATCTCCCAGGCAGTAAGCCGGGAACCCTGCAAATACGGCCGGGTTTCCGTAACATAAAAACTTATTCTTTTGCCCTGCTCTTTAGCAAATTGCGCGATTAATGGCATTAAACCGCTGACATTACAATGCGTCAAAATTACATC
>JBAXLM010000056.1:0-5946 GCA_037134795.1 Candidatus Omnitrophota bacterium
CTGCTGTTTCAGAAACTACTGCAATTCAGGATACTCAGGATATCGAGTATCCTGAGATACAATCTCAAGAAATTAAAATTTTAACAAAAGAAGAAGCAATGGATCAAGCAATTCAAGATACTGAAAATACTGAGATACAAGAGCTGGCTAAGATGAAACAACAGGAAGCTGCTCCTGCTGATCTTTATGATTATCCAAAGCAAGCTACTTCTGCCTATCTTTATGGTTACCCGAATTTAACGCCGGAAGCAGAAAAAGAAGATAAGGGGCTTAAAGTTGGCCCCTTAAAAATAACCGGAGAAATGCAACTTAGCTTTGGAATCACTCCACATGATTTTATCTGGAAAAGAGCAAACTTTGATTTAAATGAAAAATATAAAAGCTGGCGCCCAATGTCATACGCTGGATTTAATCAGGGCTTTAATACCTATGACCCAAGAATTTATGATTCGCTAAGTGTAAATGTAGATACAGAGAATGAAGAAGGCCTAAATTTTCATACCAATGTCACAGTTGATCCTTGGAGTTTCACCGGGAAAAGTAATAAAATCACAGTTACTAATGCTAATGCTGATTCTGCTGATTTACAGTTATATTATTGGTCTAATACTGCGTATACAGTTAACAGTACTATTTATGGCTCAGTAAAAGGCACTACTTTAAATTTACCTGAATTAAAAGTAGAAGATGGTAAAACTAGCCCTACTACGATAAATACAGGTGTAGATGCTTTTAGTATTCCAGCCATGAAGATTTATCGTGAATTCCAACCTGTGCGTGAATTATGGTTAGATTTTGCTAATGATCAGATTAAGTTTCGAGCCTTTCCCATGGCTTACCAGGATCAGGCTTATTCTTCTGATGACCCCATGGGTATAACTAACCATCATATCTGGTGGCAGGATAGCCCTTGGCTGCGGAGATATCAACCGGGCAACTATAATTCAGGGACTGCTCCGGTTAGTTTCACCAAAGGACATTGGGATGATTCGCTTTCATTTTTGTCTAAAGATAGTACGGGTAAATACATTACCGCATTAAGAGGCTTCTCATTTTCTTTTGCTCCGCAAGAACAAACATCTTTCGATACCACCATCGCAACACCAAAACATCTTTGGCAGGATTACGGAGTAGTAGATAATGTCATCTCTGCAAGCCGCTTAAAACATAATTTTTCGGATAATTTTATGCTTGGCGGCACATTTACTACGCGCACAGGATTTAAAACTGACCCACAGAAGTTAGATAGTGAAAACTTTGTAGGCGGCGTGGATTTAGGCTATGAAATCGTTGATGGCCTAAAAGCTCAAGCAGAAATATTAACTTCTAAATCTTTTTACGATATGAACAACTCTGATTATGAAACTGACTCTCGCGGCAATGCTTATTACTTTGCTTTTATATCGCGCTACCCGCAGAAAAGTATTATGGATTTAAAATATGGGTACGATGATATTGTCATGGATAAGGATGAAGAATATCTTTTAAAAAGTAAGTTTTATCTTAGCCGCATGGATACAGGGTTTGACTCGTCATTATCCAACTTTAGTAATACCCGCCAGGATACTGGCTGGAGTAGGCATATTCATTTTCGCCGGCCTTTGGAGTATTTTTTTGCCGGCTTAACCAAACCTGCAGATGAGAGTAGGTGGGGTGAGCTTAATGCCACGCGTATAGGTGACGGCATTGACGCGGGAAGAAACGTTTTAGGTTTTCGCTTTGAGACATTCTTAGATGATCGATTCTATAATCTTTTTGATATACGTAATGTGCATAATGTAAATGGAAAATTTATTGAAAATGTAGTACGCGATGAACTTTCTGTAAGAGTTACCGATAAATTAACCGCCAAACTGTTAGGTATTTATCAAAAGCTTCCTAACACAGTAGGTGGTGTTGATCCATTTATTTATGATGGTAATACGGGAGATTATTTTTTAAATTCAGCTGTTGCTGATGGCCAAGATCCCACAATAAAAACAGGATCTTTTGGTTTAAACTATGATTTCTTTGACTGGTTAAGTTTAAACGGTGTTTATGAACGTACCAACGATTACACTTTAGGTTATGATAATTTCCCGCAAAATGTTTTAAGAAACGATACTACCTTGAATGGTACTTATTATCAAAATGATGATGCTTACCGTTATGTTAGGCCGTTTCTCTATAGCCAGGGGAATTTTCCTCAAGCGCCTTATGAGTTTTATAATATTTTTAAAATGGGATTAAGAGTTTCTCCGCTAGAAAATATGGATATATACTTAGATTATACGCGTAACGAATTCAAAGCAGCGAGTTTAAACTCAGATAATATGAACCATGTGGGTATTGAGATGACTTATATGCCTACTCCAAAATTTGGCATGTTGCTTAAATATACCTACTCCCGTTGCCAGGATGTTGACCGGTTAGTAGCCGGAATCACTGAATCTGTAGGCCACAATAACTTTTATGGTGAATTCAGGTATCTCCCTTCTAAAGATGACGAAATTATTCTTCAATACGGAGAAGGCAACTCTAGCGCTATAGGGAATATGAATTTAGATCCTTATGGCGGCAGCATGCTCACTTTAGATACGCAGCATATCATCCGCGCTTATTACCGCCGCAGATTCTAACCTTTTATTCTAGATAAATATCGATTTTATTAACTTGACGAGACCTTACTTTTTCGGCTAAAGAGAAGGGAATAGTTGCAGAATTAATTTCTGTTGGGCTGTTGTTTTCGAAAATTACAATTTTGATAATTTTAGCTGCGTTCTTGCCGAAAGTATTCTTTCTTTTAGGATTATAATATGTTACAGGAATGTGGCTTAAAAAATTAAACGAATATAACCCATTCTTAGTAAACAACCATCCTGCTAAATTCGGCTTAAATTCTAACACTAGCCTGCCAAAATTATCTAAACCAAAGGGGTTGATACCAGCATTCATCACTAACCAGATATGCAAGAATTCCGCGGTTGACCCAGAGAGCCTGGCTACAAAACCATTTCCATGTAGATTTTTGTCCGCGAAAGCGGAACTAACTAAAAATGAGGAGTTCTCCAGTATACTGCGGCCGTATCTTTGCGGATTCTGAAAAGGAATAAGTACATTTTTAAACTCTGAATAAAACTCTTCGATTAAGCCGGTTTTTAATAACTCTAAGATATATTTATACTCCATATGTAGCCAGATAGATTCATTTTCTAACCATCCGGGAGTAAACACCCGGCATCTGCCAATATCCTCCGGCATACTGTCTAGCGAAGCAGTTACTTTATACATCTTTAGTTTCTTATCAAAAAGCGCGCTTTTCTTAGTTGCCTGGTAAAGATGCATTGCTTGTTTTAATCCTCCGGATAACCTTAAAGCGTGCATTTGCCCTTCCAAGAATAACGGAACAGGTTTTTGTTTAAACTTCTTAGGGCTTACATAGTGCTCTTTTACTAAAGCATACTCTGTAACTTCATTAATAAAATATGAGTAATACACACCTTGGGTTTGGTTAAAAGCTTTAGTTAATCCTACTTCAACCTTTTCTAAAGCTGCATTTAAAAAAGAAAGAAGCTCGATAACCGGGATATTAACCGAATCTCCAGAGAAACCTAAACGCGTATTATGCCGGTATTCTTCTTTAGCATTATTACTCTTATCCCAATAGCTAAAATCTTCTTCCTCTAATAAATTAGCCAACTCATGAATAAATTTAGCTACTTCTTGGGCAATCTCGATCTCATTAGCTTGAGAGTTTTCCAAAGCCCCTTTTATCATTTTTAACAAACGTTTTAGTTCAAATGTTTCGCAACTTGACGAACCAAAAAGAGCGGGCAAGCCGTTAAGCGAATCAAACCAATTAGGTTTATTAGCTTCCATTTCAATACCTACGCCAAAAGGATCTAAAGAACTTAACTTATTTGCCGCTAAACACAAAAGCTTAGCAATAAGTGTAGTGTAATAGATTTCGCCAATTCCATGCAGTGTGCGTAGAAGGTGGGGAGAATTTAATCGTTTGCGCAAAAGTTCTTTTTTTGCTGTATCCGTAATAAGGGAGTGTAGTTGCCGTGGTTTTCCGTTGTAAAGGATATACTTTTCACTGCGTGGCCTGACTAATTCAATATTATCGTAAAAAGAAAATACCTTTTTGCCAAAGAAAAGCTCCTGAAATTTTTCTGGGTAAAGCCCAAGGTAGCGCTGGATTAAATCTAAGTTATAAGTCCAGTGGTCAGTCCAAAATCCTTCGGCGTGATCCGCTTCTTGAGATTTCGTAGAAGAGGTAAGAACCAGGTCAAGAAACTCGTCGCATGAACCCTCAACTGTAATTTTATTTTTTTCGATAAAAAAAACAAGCTCACCAGGTGTAAAAGGTTTTTTAAAAAACTGTTCAAGTTTATCAATAGCATCTTTTTTAAATATTGTCCCTAGCAACTTAGCCAAATCAACGCTATTATTCAGAAGAAAACTTTCGCCTTTGATTACCAGCGGATTAAAGCCATCAGACTGGATCAAGTTCATAAAGAAAACTATGTTTTCATCTTTAATCTCAGGGTTAAACCAAACATCATTACGCCGATTTTGGTTCATATCCCTGTAGTTACCGTTACCTTGAGAGAAATACGTAGGAGCTAATGCAAACTTATTGTAATCTCTCTCCAAATCACCGTGTTTACGAGAATAGAGATAAAAGATTACTCCGTTTTTAAATACTTCCGGATAGCCACCGCGCATAATGTTATCTAAATAAGTTTGGCCGGCATACAGATCCAATGCTTTAGAGCTACTAGTAGTAGCAATATCATTTTTAAGTTTATTTATAAGCGCATTGTTCTCGGCAAATTTCCTCTGGATGTAGCCAAACTTTATAATTTTCTTAACTGATTGATTTAAGGTTTTACTATCACGGGCTTGGCCGATTACTGAATAAAAAGTTTGTTCAAGCTTTGGCTCTAATTTTAAATTCAATAGTAGCAACGCGCTAGGAGTTTTGCTTCTAGTCATCTGTCGCGCGGGATAAATAAAGTTATTCTTTGCTAGGAATAAAGAAGGATAAGAAAAATCAGTTACTGCGCCAAACACGGCCTCTGGGTCTACAATTGGCCGAATGAGTTTTGCAGTTGTGCCATTAAAATTAAAACTTAAATAAAAATTGCCCGCATCAATATGCACAACTTCAGGCCGATCAGTTGGGTCGACTTCCAATTTATAAAATGGAATATCGTTATCCAGGTTATCAATACTCATCCAGGCCTCAATAGTACGGCCGAGTTTCTTTAAGAAAAAATTATTCGTGCCAAAAGGAACGATCTGCGGCAGGCCATCAATAAGCTGTATAGTTTTTAGTTTTTTACCGGTGTTCTCAATAGTTACTGTGCGGCTCAAACCAGCATAGGTATCATTAGGAATATTAAAATATTCAACTCTGGTTTTTATCCCTAATGTATAATTCTCTTCCTCCAGGATCAACGCGTCAGAGCTTATGCGCATAGAATTAACTATATGGTATTCTAGGTTGGCATAACCATTGTGAAATGGCTCGTAATAGATAGATGTATTTTTAGATTTTATTTTTATAAAAGTACGAAATCCCTGACTTGAGACAAACTGCCAGGCTTTATTCGCGGGAAAAAACTCTAGAATAGCATGGTCTTTATCTTTAGTGCCAAAGCTAGAGATACATTGGCCGCGGTTAACGTAGAAAACCCACATCGGGATTCCGTATTTACCAGCAATACCAGGGAAAAAATTAGCAAAAGGCTTAGCGTAATTGTAATTTTCAATTACAAATTCGCCTTGCTTATTTAAATAATACTTCGCTTTTAATTGTTTAGTTTTTAGATCCATAAGAATAGAAGTTAATTATTAGTATTTTACCTATTTTTTCGTATTTGTCAACTCATAACGGATTAACTTACGCGTCTGCCTTGTCTTGGTTCTCGCAGGGACGCTTGTTTTGCCCCTGCGAGG
>JBAXLM010000057.1:0-5884 GCA_037134795.1 Candidatus Omnitrophota bacterium
GCCTGTTTCAATGCCAGATCACAATCAGCAAGAGTTTTAATTTCAATATTAAGCAACGCATTAATCAGAGGAAAATAATAATTAGTACCGGCAAATGCGATTTTTGCGTCAACGCCAATTTGGCTTATTGCTTTATCTAGCGCAGCCCGAGTTTGGCTTAATACTGCCTGGCTACCCTTAACCCCTAATTGTACAAGCGCCTCAGGCATACCTGCTCCTGTATTATCTTCTTGCACAAAGCCTTCGACAAATAAAACTAAGCATGCACCCACTGCTTTGCCGTCTTTAAATTTAACTGCTTCTGCCCTGCCCTCACCAACAATCTCTTGAATCGGACTAGATATTAATTCAATATCTGATGCTAAAATCTCATCAGAAATATCCGTACTTACAATCTTTATCCCAACTTTATGCTTTTCTTGAATTAACTTAGCAATTTGTAACGCTATTTCTAAGGGCCCAGAAATACAGACAGTGTCATTAATAAGATAACTATCTAATTTCTTAAAATCACTCTCGCTCGTTATTAAGAATACCCCTTTTTTTCTCGCTCCGGGAATTTGAGGTAAGGTAGGCATTTTATAATCCAGAGGCGTCCAAAACTCTTGGAACTATTTTATCCCAACCAATTGGCATAATATGGACCCCTTGGCAGAAAGGCTTTAATTCTTTAATTAATCTAGAAGCGATATCTATTGATTGGGCAACCTTGTCTTTTGCTTCTTCCATCTCCTTAATCAGGTTATCCGGAACAAATACCCCTGCGACATTTTTATTCATGTATCTGGCCATACCAGCTGATTTTAGCAAAACAATTCCTGCTATAACTGGCGCCTTAATATGTTTTATTTTAGAAAGAAACTTCTCAAAAGTCTTTATATCATAAACTGCCTGAGTCTGAAAAAACTCTGCCCCCGCGTCAATTTTCTTCTCCATCTTCATAATCTGAAGATCCAAGGGATCCGCCCCTGGATTAACTACCGCGCCTAGAAAAAATTCAGGTGACGCTCCATCTAACTTATTTTGCTTCATATCAAAACCAGACTCTAATCTTTTGGCTACCTGCAATAATTGTACCGAATCTAAATCAAAAACCGGCTTGGCTTCCGGATGATCCCCTGAAGTAGTATGATCTCCGGTTAGAATAAGGACATTTTTGATTCCCAAAGCTGCAGCAGATAATAAATCTGATTGTAAGGCTAGGCGATTGCGATCACGGCAAGTTAACTGATAAATTGGCTCAAAACCTTCTTGTTTAAGTTGAAAACTTACTGCTAATGACCCCAAACGCATCACTGAACTCTGCAGGTCCGTAACATTAATCCCGTCCACCCTGCCGCGGATCAGCTGGGCATCCTCAAGTAGTATTTTTGTTTCGATACCCTTGGGCGGGCCAATTTCTGAAGTTACTACGAATTGTCCTAATAATATTTTTTCTTGAAAATTCATCATCACTTCTGCAGCTTTATTGCCTGCAAGAGATTACGCATCAGAATAGTCACAGTTAAAGGGCCAACGCCGCCAGGAACAGGAGTAATATAGGCAGCGTGTTTTTGGGCTACATCAAACTCCACATCGCCTACGATTTTATCGCCGACCCTGTTTATGCCGACATCAATAACAATTGCCCCTTCTTTAATCCAACTACCTTTAATTAAATTAGCTTTACCGACAGCTACAATAAGTACTTGAGCTCTCTTAACATGTTCCTCAAGCTTACCTGCCTTACTTGTTCCAATATGACAAACCGTGACCGTAGCAAACTTTTCTAGTAACAAAAGCATGAGTGGTTTACCTACAATTTCGCTATGCCCAACCACTACTACTTCTTTTCCATATAAATCTACATTGATAGAATTTAATAACTCCATTACTGCGCCAGCTGTGCAAGCAACCATCGTAGCTCGGCCAAAAAACAACTTACCCGCATTCACTGGATGTATACCTTCAACATCTTTAAGTGGCGAAATGCACTCACTTACTTTTTTATGATCTATTGTATCAGGTAGCGGCGTCTGTAAAATAATGCCATTTACAGTTTTATCTGCATTCAAATTAAGAATAAAATCTATTAAGTCGCCCTCGGTAATATTTTTATCCAGTTGATGCAATTTAAAAATTACCCCCAGGCCTTGGGCAGTCTTTCCTTGAGATTTTACATAAGCGGCTGCAGAAGCATCATCACCAACCAAAATACTGGCAAGCACAGGTTTGCTCTTTAAGGAAGCCACCTGCGACTTAATCTCTTCTTTAATCTTCGAGGCTAAAATACTACCCTCTAATAACTTTGCCAACGCTAACCTCCGTATTCAAACGAATCTTTTCGATAATTTTAGCTAACTTGTTTAATTCTCTAGTTATCCCCTGATTTAACTTTTTATTACCTAAACTTTTTAAGTTGATATCAATATTAAAACGTGCACAGGTAAACGCGGATTCCAAAAGAATGGCTGCAGCTGCCACATCAGTGATTAAATTAATATTTCCTTTTTTTATTAATACAGGGCATAAATTGGCTGCCTGGCTACAAAGCCTAGCAAGCATAAGCGGCACATCTATCGCCTTTCTAATATCTTTACTTTGATAAGCGATTACATCCAAATCTACCAAATGCAGAAAATCCTTTCTTAATCTCTCGGATTTTTTAAAAACTACTTCTAGCTCTTTTTGGAATGCAATATATTTAGGCTTACCTAAAGTAAAATTGACTACCATGCTAATCAAGCTTGCACCCATAGCCGCGTTCATTGCCGCAGCAGAGCCACCCCCAGGAGCAGGCACTTTTGCCGCGAGGTCATCAAGGTATTTAGCTAAATTTTGATTTTTATATTCCATCTTTTAAACGGTGAAGTTGCTATTTAAACCAAAAGCGTCTTTAATTAAATTTACTTCGGGTAACCCATTAGTATATAGAAGCGTTAATATATCAAACCTCGAAGGATGCCCGATTGCATTATTTTCTTTTAAATAACAGATTGCGCTCCTAGAAATCTGCAACTGCTTACGGCGCGAAATCGCTTCAGCGGGATGCCCAAAAATATCCGAGTGCCTAGCCTTTACTTCCACAAAACAAATAACGCCCGCATCAGTAGCAACTATATCAATTTCACTAAATTTAGTTTTATAATTACGCTTCAGAATCCTATACCCGCGCGCTTTTAAGAAATCTACTGCTGCAGTTTCTCCCAAAACACCGAATTCTAAATTCTTTCTAGACACCTTAAAAAGCTCTTTCTGTGAATAGCGCAAAAGCCTATTTTTTTTAAAATCAACCGGTGCTTTTCTGTTGCGTATCCCTTATGCTCATTAAAGCCGTATCGCGGGTAAAGCTTATGATACTCCTCCATAATCCTATCTCGTGTTACTTTAGCAAGAATAGAAGCTGCGGAAATAGTTAAAGATTTACTATCTCCTTTAACAATGCTCTGATAAGGCAGGCTTAACTTAAAATGCATATTGCCATCAATAATTACGTATGCTTTGCGACGCTCTAGAAGAGTTAATTTCTTAAGCAATTTTGATATTGCTTTTTGCATCGCTAGCCTAGTCGCTTGCAGTATATTAATTCGGTCGACTATTTTGTTACCGACTACTGCTATTGCAAATATTGATTTATGTTTTATCTCAAAGAACGCTTCTTCTCTTTGCTTAGCTGAAAGTTTTTTGGAGTCATCAACGCGATTATCAAATTTCTTGCTTCTTAAAAGTACCGCCGCTGCCACTACCGGGCCTGCTAGCGGCCCTCTACCTGCCTCATCAACACCAATGATAAAATCATAACCTTGAGCTTTAAGTTTTCTTTCATATCGCAGATTCACTCTAACACTATTGGGCTTTTTCTTCTTTATTTTCAATCTTGGTGGCGTGTTTACCGATCTTGCCTCTTAAATAATAAAGCTTAGCCCTTCTTACTTTACCTGAACGAATAATCTCAATGCGTTCGATAGATGGAGAATAAAGCGGAAAAACACGCTCAATCCCCTCGCCAAAAGAAACTTTGCGTACGGTAAAATTAAGCTTAATCCCTGAGCCACTTTGCGCTATGACAACGCCCTCAAAAGGATGCAGGCGAAATTTATCCGGGCCTTCCGGAATCTTAGTAAGCACCTTAACTGTATCGCCGACATTAAATTTAGGCATTTCTTTCTTAGTAAACCCTGCTTCAATCATCTTTAACTTTTCCATTTACTTGTTGCTCCTTTCTGTTTCAATTATTTTTTAAGTAGATCCGGCCGCCTTTGCCTGGTTCGCCTAACAGCTTCAACTCTTTGCCAAGCGCTGATCTTGTCATGCGCCCCGGAAACCAAAACTTTAGGGACACTCCAGCTTCTAAATTTAGCTGGCCGGCTATATTGAGGATATTCTAATAGATTACCTTCGAATGACTCAAAATTCAAGGAGTTTTTATCCCCTAATACACCTGGAATAAGCCGCACAACACTATCTACCAAAACCATAGCAGGTAGCTCCCCCCCAGTTAATACATAATCACCAATTGAAATCTCCAGATCTGCTAAATGCTCTCTTACCCGATGATCAACCCCTTCATAATGCCCGCAAATAAGTATTAAATTCTTGCACTTAGATAATTCTTTAGCCCGTTTTTGCGTAAATTGATCTCCTTGGGGGCACAACAAGACCACCTTAGTTTTAGTTTTAAGCTTTTTCTTAATCGACTCTACTGCCCTAAATATCGGCTCAGCCTGCATAAGCATTCCGCTGCCGCCGCCAAAAGGCCGGTCATCAACCTTGTGATGTTTATCCAAGGAATAACGCCTTAAATCATGCACGAGAATCTTTACTTTACCTTTAGCTTGAGCCCGCTTTAGGATAGACTCATCCAATACAGCAGAAAACATATTAGGAAAAATAGTAATAATATCTATGCGCATATCTGGTTATTATAACTCATTAAAAACATTTGCTTAAATTGGTTAAACCTGTCCTCTTTTATTGCTTGGCAAATTTCTCGCATCAAATCTAAAAAGAAATAAACATTGTGCAAGCTAAGCAAGATTAAACCTAACATTTCTTTAGCATTAAATAAATGCCGCAGGTAAGCACGCGAAAAATTCTTACAAACGTAACAGCCGCATTTTGCATCTAGCGGCCGCAAGTCCTCGGCATACGGGGCATTACGAATAATAATTTTTCCAGTACTAGTAAAAGCCGTGCCATTCCTGCCATAACGCGTAGGAATTACGCAATCAAACATATCCACCCCACGATCTACAGCCTCGACTATATCAAAAGGATAACCAATGCCCATGGCATAACGCGGTTTTTCATCAGGAATTAATCCTACGACTAAATCAATAATATTATATATTAGATTACTCGACTCACCAACAGAAACTCCGCCAATAGAATAGCCGTCAAAATCCATATCTACCAAACGTTTAGCGCAATCAGTGCGCAAATCTTCATAAGTAGCTCCCTGAATAATGCCGAATAACAGTTGCTTATCTTTATCCTGCACATCAAGCGACCTTTTTGCCCAATCAATTGTCCTATCCATGGCTATTTTTGCCTGGTCTCTAGTACAAGGATATTGCACGCACTCATCAAGCGGCATAATAATATCTGAACCCAAATCTTTTTGGATCTGTATGACATCTTCAGGGGTAAGAAAATGTTTTAAGCCATCAATATGCGACTGAAACTCTACCCCGCGGTCGTGCATTTTGCGAAATAGCGCCAAACTAAAAACCTGATACCCCCCGCTATCTGTAAGTATGGGCTTATTCCAACCCATAAATTTATGTAAACCCCCAGCCTTCTTAATTACTTCTATACCCGGACGTAAAAATACATGATACGCATTTGCTAAAACAATTTGAGCTCCCGCCTCTTGGACATCTTTAAACATCAGCCCTTTAATCGT
>JBAXLM010000058.1:0-5851 GCA_037134795.1 Candidatus Omnitrophota bacterium
ATACCGGCGAGCTGGATCCTTTATTATCCTGGATTGTTGCTGTAAGAAGGCTGCTCAAATCCTCAATTTTCTTTATCAAACGTGGCATAGCCTTGACAAAACTTTCCACATCATATGTTTCTTTCAAGGTAGCAACCGTTAACCAAATCATTTGAGCCGTAACGCCTAAATCTAACGGAAAATTCCTTAGCAACGGTAAATCCTGCTTAGCCTGTTCCAGTAGGCTTAATTGTCCATCGCCTAAATCTATTCCGCTTGCCATCAATCGAATAGCATTTTTAATTTCATCGACGTTCTTGTCTACTTTTTCTACAAGAGATGCGGACTTAATCTGCGAAACACTATTCTTAATTCTAACCACCTGTATATTCAAACCATCCACAAAAGCTTGAAGTTTAGCAGACTCTTCATCGGAAATCGGCGAACTGGCAAACACTCCTGAGCCTACCTTACGCTCATAATCCGCTTCTTCTTGCGCTAAATCCCGCGTCAATCCAGGCCAAGAGAAACCGCCAACTTTATTAAGGTAAAATGGTTCCGCCCGCTGCGGGAAATAAAGCATGACCGAGTTAGGAAGGATACTGACTTCGGAAAAACCCGCCCTGGTAATGAATAAAATCTGCAGTTGTTTGGCAAAACAATATAAACTAAAACCTTTGCCCAAGAGTTTTTTCCCATCACTCGACAACCCGCCAAGCTCCGCGTTCCAATCTTCATACTGGCGGCCTACCCCCATGGCCAATTTAATATCCGCTCCCTTATGTTTCGGCACCGCTACATGAAAAACACAACGATCCTTATAATAAAAACAGTGCCAATCGTACCAATCATTATCAAAATGTCTCCTCCACTCGATCCCGTTGCCGACTTGCGCCGTAAGCATCGCGTTTTGTTCTCCTCCCGTAACCGCGCCGGTACCGAAATAAAACAAAAGTTTTTCAAAAGCGGCCAAAGGCTTGGCCAAACGTTCAAAATCTTTCAGACGCGCCAGATCGTCTTTCCCCTTATTTCTCAAAACGCGCTGCGCGCCACCAAACGCCTGAGCCAGGTCCGGGGTTAACTTCTCAGTGACCGTCTTAGAGAAAGCCTGCAAATGTGCCAGATCGATCTCTGGCGAAGTGCGGCCGCTAAACTTAACATCCGCTGAAAGCCTCTTTCCAAAAACTTCCTGAAACAAACCAAGGCGCTGAGCAAGGCCCACCGGAGCCCGTTCCTTAAATTCAGAAACAAGCGCCCTTTGATCGACAACCGGCGAGCTGGCGCCAGTCAAGTTCAGCTTGCGCGACTTCCGATATAATTCAATTAAAAATTCAGGATTATTTATGATTTCATTATAATGCGTATATAGGCGAATTAAAATGCGCCCCGATAAACTCACTTCATTTAATTTCAATACTTTATCGCCAAAATACCGGCCAGTAAGCTCAAGATTTTCTTTTCTAATACGATATTCAGGCCCAAAAAGAGTATAATTTACGTGAAACGCAAATTCTGTTTCCTGAGAAATGGTTTTTACACTGTTAGGAAGGTTAAGAAATTCATCTGAAAGATTAATCCAATGATTTTTTTCTACGCTTACCGCGAAATCAACATCCTTCGGAGGAATATTAAAATTTCCTCTAGCGATACTACCGCTTAAATAATAATTATTGATAATTCTCTTTACGCTATACTCATTTAAAATCCCGATCATACGCTTAAAAGCAGGAGTAAGCCTGCTTAAATATTTTTCTCTTACGATATCTGACTGATTTTCGCCCACCGATGAGCTAGATTCTTTCGCCCAGATGTCTTGCAAATCCACAGTAATATATCTCAGATAAAGATGTTTATTCTTTAAGGGACTTGAAACCGGAATAACGGATTTTAAAATTACTGTCTTATACAACCCGTTTGATCCATTTTTTGCTTCATTTTCCCATTGCGCGTCTTCCAATACTTTAACGCCTTTACCAAAACAATTAATTAATTCTTTATGAAAATAGGAAGGCATGACATCGATAGCTTCCTGAGTTTTTATTCTATCGGTTAATTGCGCGGAAAAATGTATCACGCCATCAGGCTTAGATAAATCTAAAAGATTCTGGATATGCCCACATATTATCATTTCATTGTATTCTTGATTAAATTTCTCCTCGTTATCTATTTTTAACGGCAACCCTGAATATTCGGAGTATATTTGTAAAGGGTAGAGCATTTGATTTACCATAAGGGAAGAAACTACCAGATCAAATTGCCCAAGCCCCCTTAGCCCATTTTTAACTCTCTTTCGGAATAACGGATTAAACGATATACTCCTGCCAGGAGCAGCCTCTAACATCCTGATCATCTGCACATTGATTCCTGAAATATCCGTTTTTATCAAAGTTAACTTCCTCTGGAAATCCGGACGATGATATAAACTGTTATAAGCAGATTCCAAAACCTCTTGATCTAAATCTACAATGGAGACTTCATCAAACGCGGAAACTAATTCATGGAAGGGCAGCGTAACCCGATGGCCTATCCCTAAAATAATAGCGGATTTCCAACTTTTTGTTCTTTTAATTGCCCAGGCTACCAACACCTTTTCTTCCTCGAATAAATCAAACAAAGCCCTTTTATTCGGGCCGCCGATTTTTAAAATTTTCTCAACGCCTCTATTCTCATATCTAATTTGATCTAAATATGCCAAAGGCACTTCTCCTATCCGATCATCTATTTTAATTTTTCCGCCTTCCACCGGAGAGCTGGCCTTATTTAATTCCGCAAGCACCACTGTCCGATTACTTCTCAGCGCAAGATAAGCATCAACCAGATGTTTAGTTTCAGGAGTAAATTTAAGCGAAAACAACTTTTTGAAACGAAACGCTCTTTTTATATTGTCCGCACTTACCAAAACTCCTGGAACAAACCGGGCTTTACCTTGCTTTAAATCTTCTATACCCGCAAAAGCATCATAAAGATTACCCTGTAAATCCATCGCTATAAGATTAATTGATAATTCCGTCTGGATAAGAACTGGCTTCCAGGTTAACGAATCAAAAACTACCCCGTTTTGAAATACCGGATGAAATCTCCTGCCTGCAAAATTAGATATTCCGTCGGATAATTGATAGAAATCCAGGTTAAGGCAAGCGGCCAACCCAAACAACTCATCCTGACGCTTAAACCGCATATTTGGCGTAGGCGCTTTACTCCTAGATATAAATCTCCTGGCTGAGTCATCTACTTCCGTAGGTATTATAAAATCTATATCTTGGTTAGCGATTTGTCTGCCTAAAATTAAATCCCTTACTAATCCTCCAAAAAATAAAAATTTATCCTTATATTCTGTCTTTTCTAAAATATTTATAATATTTTTAACAACCCGGTCCTTAATTTCTATTCTACCTAGCGAATCGGATGACAATGGACTAAACCCAGCTGATTTCTTAACTGTTAAACGTAAACCAACAACTGCCCCAACCGGCGAGCTGGATTTAACGCGAAGTAGCTTGCGCCTAGCGCTCCAAGAGCTGATTACTTCGGTATAACTCAACTTTACCAATTCAGGTATAATACTAAAACCCAAACGCCGGATAAAAGCCTGATCGTGTCCTGTTTGTTTGGAATTTAAAGAGGCTGTATGCGTATAGCCTCCACCAATAAAATGGCTAACTTCGGGAAGGTGCTTAATCAAATTAATGCTATCGGCGTTGGTTATATTATAGATATCCCAGACCCCTATATTAGAAATAACAACTATTCCCTTTGATGTATTCCGGATATTCTCCCTGATTATTTCAATTTGCTGCTTGATAAAAAACTTCTGCCTAATATCTCCCTGGTGCATTTTAAAATCAAGATTTCCGGACTTACCGTTTAATTTCAGATGTTCGCTTGCAACAAGCAGCGAAGGCCAATGAACTTCAAACATGTGCGCAAAAATTGCTCCAAGCTTTAAAGCTACCAGAGAGAGCACCCCATCACCGCATCCTATATCCAATGCAATCTTATTTTTAACAATCCCGCTATTCATCATATTAATAATCACAGGCGTATTAAACGCAGAAAACGGAAACTTGGCAATATCATTTATCCACAGCCTGTGGAGCAAAATAACATTAACGCCTAAAATTTCCCTTAAGACCAAACTCAATCGGGAATACATCGCGGCATCCATAAAAAATAAGTATCCTATGTTAATAAATACTGCTTTTGGCCCGTCATTAAAAACAAACCCCCAGGCGCGCCTGGTAAAAAAATCTTTCTCATGACGGTAAACCAGCTTCTCTTCTGGCTGCTTCAACAACACAAGCCTTAACTCTTCCACGATCAGCTCAATAATTATCTGAACTGTGCCTTTAGATAAAGGTAGCGCAACCCCTTTATGTAAATCTTTTACCGGAGAGCTGGAGTGCAACGCCGTAGGCAAAGCTAGGCTATTAAGCGCTACAACTTCGTATAAATAAACAGGATTGGAAAAATCCGCATCGACGACTTCAACCCTAACAAATCTTGCGATGCCACTATGAGAAAGCACCCTTAGCGCTTCTTTTTCGGCTATCTTCAATTCATTTTCGAATATTGCCGCGCAAAAAGTCTGTCCGGAATATACAAAATCAAAAATACTGCTCATAAACGGAATATTCCGAGCATCCGCCTGCACAAGAAAAACCCTAGAACGCTCTTCCTTTGTAAATTTATTCAATTCTTTACGTAAATTACGAATATTTTTATTCCAAAATTCAATTACGTATATCTGAATATCCTGAGCGGTTATTTCCAATAAATATTTTACTTCTCCCAAAGTAGGGCCAGGGCCTATTACGCATATACGCTTAACATCATCCGGAATAGACTTTACTGCTTTCTTAATAAGGCCATATACAAATAAACGCTCGGGTAGAAAATGGTCCAAGAGGCTTCTTTTATAATAGTAACGGCCAGAAAGCCCCGGGTAATTCCTTAAATTGTTCCTTACCGGATCATTGTATTGCCGTTGAATACGCCTTAACATTGTCAATCCTATTGGCGAGCTAGCCTTAAGCGCACTGATATCCGCCGTGCTCACCCCAACAATCACGTCAAACTTAGCGCCTCTTAGTTCACTGAGCTTGCGATAAATCATTTTCTTCATATAGCGATAATTCCTTGGCAGGAATATTGCATCATGCGTTACTTCTTCTTCGCGGGCAAACTTTATTGTAGTATCGCTTAAAAGAAAATCCTTCATTTGCGTTAAAGTAAACTTTGCAGATATACCCTTATTCTTTATCACTGTTATTTCCGGAATAGAACGGCTGTCTTTAATCCTGCTTTGGACAAAAGCTTGGATTGCTTTTACTACGCTGCCATCATCTGTTTCGCCAAAATATACAATATTGCGTATATGGCTAAATTTCGGCTCAGTAAGCACTTTAAGGTGAGGTTTACGCGCCTGTGAAATACCTATCACCTGTTGGTATAATTTACGCAAAGTAAGATGAAATTTAAATTCAAACACCGTATTTTCGCTCATCGCGTCAAATTCTTTACTTGCTCCGTGTTTATCATAAACTATCGTATTAACTGACAATAATGTGCCCAAGCTAATATTTTCTAGCACAGCCCCTCTCTTACATATCGCTTCATAGAGCCCAGATATCTCACCCGATAAACCCAAAACTTGCCCACGGGCGCTATTCCCTTTAAAAACTGCCTGCGCCATTTTAATAATACCGTTATAAATAGCTGCCTGCACAATTTGCTTGTTTCCCCCCTCATAAGCAAGCAGCTGTTGTATCTTAAGCCACAATCTCTCAAAAGAAAAATCTCTACCTGAAAATAAACTAATTTCCAGTAAGGATTTTTTTAATTCTTCCGATATTGGAGCACTTTCTATCTCTTC
>JBAXLM010000059.1:0-5806 GCA_037134795.1 Candidatus Omnitrophota bacterium
ATAAAAGTGAATAGTTATGAACATGATGAATATGGCATAACTACCGAAGATTCCAAGCAGACTGTTTTAATGCAGGACAAGCGTATGCAAAAAGAAAAGTATCTACAAGAGGAATTAGAGAAATTCGAAACTGTAAAAGTTTATGGGAATAGGGATGCTTCGGTGAGCTTGCTCTGTTGGGGGTCTAATAAAGGAGTTTGTGTGGAACTTGCAGAAAGATTAGGCATAAAAGTTATCCAACCGCTGGTGCTTTGGCCTTTTCCGACAGAACAGTTTCAAAGTGCGCTTAGTGGAGTAAAAAAACTTGTCTGTGTAGAGAGTAATGCCACAGGACAGTTAACGCGTCTGATGAAAATGCTCGGTTTTAATGTAGATGGACAGATCCTAAAATATGATGGTCGTCCTTTTTCTTTTGATGAATTAGAGGCAAGAACAAGGGGAATCCTGAAATGAGCCAGACGAATCTCGGAACTTATGCACAGAATACCTGGTGCCCGGGGTGCGGAAATTTCGCAATACTAAATGCTATAAAGATGGTCTTGGGTGAATTAAATGCCGAAGGGGTTCCTTTAGAAAATATCGTATTGGTTTCAGGTATTGGTTGTCATGCCAAAATCGTAGATTATTTGAACGTGAACAGTTTCTATTCTATCCATGGGAGAGCAGTGCCTGCGGCAGAAGGGATAAAGCTTGCCAATCCAGATGTTAAAGTTATTGGTTTTGCCGGTGATGGAGATGCCTATGGTGAGGGTATAGAGCACCTGGTATTTGCCGCTAAGCGTAATATCGACATTACCATGATTATCCATAATAACCGTGTATACGGTCTCACTACTGGTCAGTACACGCCCACTTCGCCATTAAGCTTCCGTGGGCGTTCAACCCCTCAGGGAACTGCAGAACTTCCAATTAATCCTCTTGAGATTATGCTTGCAAGCGGCGCTACATATTTGGCAAGGGGGACATCCCACGGTATCGAACTCTTAAAGAAGATTTTTAAGGAGGCAATTTTACACAAGGGTTTTTCTCTAGTTGATGTTCTGCAGGTTTGCGTAACCTATTTTAATATGTACGACTATTATGATAAACGCGTATACGAGTTAAAGGATCACAATTCCCAGGATTATTATCAAGCTTTCAATAAGATCAGAGAATGGGATTATGATAAAGATGCTCCGATTGCCCTAGGGACATTCTATAAAAAAGAGATTCCTACCTTTGAAGACAGATTTTTTCTAAAGAAAAAATCAAAGATGACAGATAGAGATTTAAAAATAAGAGAATTGTTAAAAAGGTCAATTTAGACAATATGCTTAACTTTAAATCAATTAAAACCCAGCTAATCTTTTATCTGATATGTTTTGCTTTATTTTTAGCAATTAAAGATAAAGACATTTCATTCTTGTTTACCGTTTTCATGGCGGTTATATCAGCCTTAGCAATCGAGTCGTTTATTTTGTATTTAAAAAATAAAGCCTTCCAAATAACCGAAAGCTCGGTTATTACTGGATTAATCATTGGTTTTGTATTTTCTGGCGATGAGGTATGGTGGAAGTTTGTTTTTGCCTCAGCATTAGCTATTTTTTCCAAACATTTAATTCGCTTTCAGAAAAAACATATTTTCAATCCTGCGGCCTTCGGTATATTCTTGAGCACAATCTTGCTTGGAGCTTCCACGCAATGGAAAGGAACGTATCTTTGGTATATTGTAGTGCCGTTTGGGATTTATTTTATTTACAAATTGAAGAAGACAGGGGTACTTATCGGGTATGCACTCATTTCCTTGTTACTCTTTGGAAGCCAGGCAATATTCCAGAAAGTTTCTTTCTGGAACATCTTTGGGTATCTTAGTTACTTCTATATTTTTGTTATGGTTATAGAACCGCAGACAACGCCGCTGAAGACAATGGGTAAGTATCTCTTTGGCGCAGGCACTGCAGCGCTCATTTTTATTTTAACCGAAACGGGAGTGAAATTTGATGTCGAGCTCTTCAGTTTATTAGCTATGAATATTACCGTCTCGTTGCTAAATAAATTGTCATCTAAACAAGGAGGGATAGCATGAAAAGAATTGCAGCATTTTTAATTGTGTTCATTTTTGCGGCGGCTATTTCAATTGCTTATGCGCATCCGCCGTCTGATATCACGATCACCTTTGATGCAAGAACAAAAATACTCCAAGCGGTTATTATCCACAATACGAGCAACCCCGCGAGCCATTATATCAAAAAAGTTGATGTGGGGTTAAACGGCAAAGAAATTATTGAGCACACTGTTTCAAAGCAAGATAATAACGAGAGCCAAACAGTTATTTACCTTATTCCTGATGTTAAAGATGGCGATGTGCTTTCTGTTGAGGCCTATTGTAGTATAAGCGGTAAATTACAAAGAGAGATTACTGTAAAGTTTGATAAGTAAACTAAAAAATAAAGCCGTAAATGCCAAGGACTAAAATAATCTGTATTTTAGAAGGAGTTAATAATGTATCATGTTGATATAGCTAATACAGGAGATTATTCTTTTAAAGTTAAATCAAAAGATTACGAATTTCTTGTGGATACAAAAGGGAAAGGGATTACGCCCCCTGATGTATTACTAGCTAGCCTGGGTACTTGTGTAGGCGTGTATGTGCGTAAGTATGTAGAAGGCGCAAAATTAGCGCTATCGGAGTTTAACGTAAGCGTAGATGCTGATTTCTCTAAAGAAACACCGGTTTGTTTCAGAGAAATAAATGTAAATGTAGATTTAAAGGGGACGCAGCTTGATGACCGTAGGATGAAGGCCATGCATGAATTTGTAAAAAATTGCCCTGTGCACAATACCATAAAGAATAACCCCGAAGTAGAAATAAAGATAAAATAGGGAAGATTATTTATTAGGAGGCAATATTATGGCAAAGGACTTTATGGTAAAGCAGTTTGTGGCTGGAAGTTGCTATTCTTATATATTAAGTTCTCGTGATGAAGCCTTGATTATTGATCCGCATATTAACATGCAAGAAGAATACGCCAGCTATTTAAAAAAGAAGGGATTAAGCCTTAGATTTATAGTTGATACCCACACGCATGCCGACCATTTTTCTTTAGCAGTAGTATTAAAGAATAAATTTGGAGTCCAGGCATTAATGCATGAAAAAGCGATTTCTAGTGTTGCGGATAGGCGTCTTAAGGATAATGATCAAGTAACTATAGGCTCGAGTAGTTTTAAAGTTATATACACTCCGGGACATACTGATGATGCGGTTAGCTTATATGGAGAAGGAAGATTATTTACAGGGGACGTGCTTATGATTGGAAGTGTCGGCCGCACAGATTTTCAAAACGGCTCTCCTGAATCTATGTTTGATACTCTTCAGAAATTGAAAGCCTTGCCGGATGAAACGGCGGTGTTTCCTGGACACGACTACCGTGAGAAACGCTCATCAACCATTACCGAGGAGAAAGAGGATAATCCTTTTCTGAAAGAAACAAATAAAGACGCATTTGTTAAGAATATGCGTTCAAAAATTATTCCTAAGCCTTTTAACATTGATAATATTGTTCGGGTGAATCAGAAAGGGGAGGCTGCATCTTTGGAAATGGTTTCGCCGCGCAATGCCTTAGCGCTTGTTGAGAAAAACCCACAGGTTAAATTATTGGATGTGCGTTCTGTCTTAGAATTCAGTCAAGTGCATATTAAAGATTCAATTAACATTCCCATAGATATACTGTCTACTAAGATTAATGATTTGAGCCAGACTCAGCAAAGCTACATTGTGCTCTGTCGTACAGGAAACCGTTCTCCCATGGCTGCGGATATGCTCATACAATCAGGAATCCATGGGGTAAAGGTGATGCAAGAGGGCATTACACACTGGCAGAGAGAGGGTTTGCCTGTTATTAAGGGCGAGGGCGGCATATCGCTAGAGCGTCAGGTCAGGCTTATTGCCGGTAGTTTGGTGTTATTTGGTATAATTATGTCATGGTTTGTACATTGGGCGTTTATTTTTATTTCGGTATTTATAAGCTCCGGCCTGATTTACTCCGGTCTTAGCGATAATTGTCTTATGGGTATGTTACTAATGAAGCTTCCTTATAATAAGAAACTATATAAAACAAAGTTAGGGGGTGGAACCTGCTCAATTAGCGGTTAAAACCCACCCATAATTATAAAATGTCCGCCTAAGAAGGGCGGACATTTTACATCTATTTGTCCGTCACATAGTTACGCAATCTTCAGCCAAAAATGACCGGACAAAACGGACATTCCTGCTTCGTCTTCGGCTTCGCAGGATTTCGCTAGATAAAATCTTTAGGTGCTCAAATTTCGCGAGGGAAGACCTCTCTAAAACCAGAATATTCTTGATATATTGAGGTATTGAGCTTATAATTGACCTATGTAATTCAGAGAGGTTTCCACTTGTGAAATAAGAGTGGGACCCCAGTAATATACCTCTCGACGGGAGAGGCGCGATGATAATAGTGCTGATTCTTAAATAGGATCAGCGCTATTTTTATATTTTAGGGTGAGGTAAAGAATTAGTGTGTATAAATTTATCTTGACAAATGTCAGGATATAACATAATATGTTAAATCATGACAACATATAGACCTCGTGAAGTTACCAAAATATTAATAGAGTCTCTTGAAAATATGCCGGTAGTGGTGCTGTCTGGAATGCGCCAGACCGGTAAAAGTACTCTTCTTTTAAACCAGCCGCAATTAAAGAAAAGAAGGTATATTAGTTTTGATGATTTTAACACTCTGGAATTGGCCCGTAACAATCCGGAAGAGCTCTTGTCTGGCAAAGAACCCATTACTATTGATGAAGCGCAAAAGTATCCTGAAATCTTAAATGTTATAAAGAAAGAAGTGGATAGAAATCGCAAGTCCGGGAGATTTCTCTTAAGCGGATCGGCTAATTTCCTGCTCCTTAAAAAAGTCGCCGAAAGCCTAGCCGGAAGGGCAGTCTATATTACTCTTCATCCATTTACTCGAAGGGAGATGTTGGGGGCAACTAAAGAAAAACCAGCTCTCGCGTATTTTATTGATACAGGTGCGTTTCCTAAGCGTGAAATCAAGCCTGTTTCGTTAAAGGAAATTCTAAAAGGTGGCATGCCTTCAGTATGCCTTGGTCAGGTAAAGAAGCCAGAAGTTTGGTTTCGCGGCTATGAACAGACATATCTAGAGCGCGATATACGTTCCTTAAGTCAGGTGGCTGATTTGGTTTCATTCCGGAATCTTCTGCATCTTGTGGCTCTTCGTAATACAAAGATTTTAAATATAAGTGAACTTGCTCGAGACGCAAAGTTGAATGTGGTTACTACATCGCGCTACCTTTCGCTCATGGAGACTTCATTTATTTTAAACCGAATCCAACCCTATTTTAGAAATAAAACGAGCCGGCTTATTAAATCTCCTAAAGTATATTTATCCGATACAGGGCTATCCGCTTACCTTGAAGAAATCAAAGATTCAAATGTAAACGAGCTGGTAAGAGGATCATTGTTGGAAAGTTACGTGGCGCAGAATTTAGAGGGAATATTTTCTGCTTATTATCCTGATGTGAAGATTAATTATTGGAATATTCAGGGTAGACATGAGGTAGATTTTATTATAGAGGTTGGCGGTCGAACACTTGCGATTGAAGTAAAAAGCGGCAGCAGGTGGAAAGAAAGCGATCTTATAGGTATAAAAGCGTATTTAGCCAGCAATAAAGAATGTTTAGGTGGATTATTAGCTTATAACGGCCGAGAAGTGTTAAAAGTTGATAGAAAAATATGGGCAGTTCCAGTTAATTTATTATTAAGTTAAAATTCTTCCCCTAT
>JBAXLM010000060.1:0-5759 GCA_037134795.1 Candidatus Omnitrophota bacterium
GGAGGAAATAGAAATGAAAAAAGTAATAGTGGTGTTATGGGGAGCGGTTTTTTCTTTAACTTTGCTTATGGGCCAGGCTTTGGCTGCGGATAAATTTGGCTATATTGATTTAAGCCGTACATTCAGCGAATACAGCAGAACTAAAGCGTATGATAAGACTTTAAGCGATAAAGAAAAAGTTTACACTGATGAGCGTGATAAAAAAGTTGCTGAACTTAAAGCCATGCAGGATAAAATGAACCTGCTCAATGATAAAGAAAGAGAAGCAAAGGGAGTTGAGCTACAGGCTAAGGTAAAAGCTTTTCAGGAGTATGATAATCAGAAGCAGACAGAGTTAAAAAAAGATCAAGATGCTAAAATGAAAGAAATCCTGAAAGATATTGAGGAAGCAGTGAAGAAATATTCTGAGAAAGAAGGCTATACCTTGGTATTTAATGACCGGGTTTTAGTTTATCAGACTAAGAGTATGGAAATTACAAGCCAAGTTATTGAGATTTTAAATAAAGAAGGAAAATAATAAATTAAGCGCTTATTATATGAATAAAACACTCAAGGAAATAGCCAAGCTCATTGATGGCAAGGTAATTGGCAACGGTGATATTTTAATTACAGGTGCTTCAGGAATTAGAGAGGCTACTGAAGGCGATATTACGTTTTTGGCGAACTCCAAATATATACCGCTTATGAATAAGACGCGCGCCGCGGCAATTATTACTTCAGCTGACGCGCAGAAAACTAATAAGCCTTTAATCGTAACTGAAAATCCTTCGCTAGCCTTTGCCAAAATCATCTCTATGATTACTCCAGATGACGCTGGCCATCCTGAAGGAATAGATTATACCGTAGTTATAGGTAAGAATGTGACTTTGGGTAAGGATGTGGGTATTGGCGCGTATGTAGTTATCGGAGAAAATGTAACCATTGGCGATGGCTCAATAATTTATGCCGGTTGTTTTATCGGCCATCATACTAAGATTGGCAGTAAAACATTAATTTATCCGCATGTGTCCATTCGTGAGCGTATTAGTATTGGTAACCGTGTGATTATTCATTCTGGGACAGTGATAGGCTCAGACGGTTTTGGATTTGCGACTATCAAAGGCCTGCATCATAAAATACCCCAGGTGGGCACTGTTGAGATTGCTGATGATGTGGAGATCGGGGCCAATGTTACTATCGACCGGGCACGTTTTGACAAAACAGTTATCGGCCGTGGGACAAAAATTGATAACCTCGTGCAAATTGGCCATAATGTCGTTATTGGCGAGAATTCGTTGATTGTTGCCCAGGTAGGTATAGCTGGTAGCACGATCGTCGGTAATAATGTAACTTTAGCCGGGCAATCCGGGTTAGTCGGACATATCGTAATAGGGGACAATGTTGTAGTGACCGGGCAATCAGGGGTAAGTAAAGATGTTCCAGCTGACACGGTAGTTTCCGGATATCCGGCGCGGCCTTTTATGACGACCCAAAGACTAAATGCCAGCCTGCAAAACCTACCTAAGTTATTCAATTTAGTTAAAGAACTCAAGAAAAAGATTGAGGATCTAGAAGCTAGATTAAAAAATGGAGCCCACCCGGGCTAAAGCCTGGGGTTCCTTTAGGGAGGGCGGAATGCCCAAGCGGCCACAACCATCCGCGCCCTGAAGGGAGTGATTTTAGGCCGCGGGGTATAAATAATGGAAAAACAGAAAACAATATTAAGAACTGTTACGCTTGGCGGCGTAGGTATTCATACGGGAAATAAAGTAAATATAACTTTAAAGCCTGCAGAGGTTGATTCTGGCGTGACCTTTATTCGCACGGATATTTCGCCTGCCCCAAGAATAAAAGCCCAGGTGCAGTCATTGTTTTCTGCGCCTGTCGGCAGCGGCTCAAGATTTAGCAGGCGTTCTTCTATTGGCAGCCAAGATGTTCAGGTGCAGACTGTAGAACACCTTATGGCGACATTGTCCAGCCTAGGCATTGATAATATTGACGTAGAAATTGATAATAATGAAGTTTGTGGATTAGATGGTTCCGCTGTAAATTTTGTGGAGGCACTTGTTAAGGCAGGTATAGAGAGCCAAGAAAAAGAGCGGTATTGTTTTACAGTTAAGGAACCTATATACATCGAGGAGGGAGCATCCTCGATTACTATTCTGCCGAATAAAGAATTTAAGATTTCATATACTTTAGATTATGATCATCCTTTGATAGAAGTACAATTTTTAGAAATAATAGTTAATGCTGAATCTTTTAAAACTGTAATTTCTCCGGCGCGTACTTTTTGCCTTGAGAGTGAAGCGCGTCAATTACAGGATCAGGGATTAGGTTTGGGAGCGAATTATGAGAATACCCTGGTTGTTGGAGATCACGGAGTAGTTAAAAATAAGCTTAGATTTAAAGATGAGTTTGTCAGGCATAAGATTTTAGATCTGATCGGAGATCTTTATTTAGCAGGTTGCCCTATTAAGGGGCATGTAATTGCCTTAAGAAGCGGGCATTCTTTAAATTTGAAGGTTGCCCAGAAAATCTATGAGCAGAGGATAAAAACTCAAGGAGCCAATTCTATGGACGTAAGTTTAGATATTAACGAAATTATGAAGATTATTCCACATCGGGAACCATTTTTGTTTGTGGACCGGATCACTCATTTAGAAAAAGGGAAGCGCGCGGTCGGCGTTAAGAACGTAACTATAAACGATTATTTTTTTAAAGGCCATTTTCCGGGCCGGCCGGTTATGCCGGGAGTAATCATTGTTGAAGCTATGGCTCAAGTTGGCGGGGTAATGATGCTTGCTTCTGAGGAAAATAAAGGAAAACTTGCTTTCTTTTTATCCATTGATAATGTAAAATTCCGCAAGCCGGTAGTTCCCGGTGACCAGTTAGTTCTTGAGGTTGAGGCAATAAAGGTAAAGTCAAAAACCGCGCAAGTTAGCGGCAGGGCATTAGTAGGAGGCAAGGTAGTGGCGGAAGCAGATTTTGTGTGCGCCTTGGTGAATGGTTAAATATGCAGATACATTCTAGCGCGATAGTTTCTTCAAAAGCAAAATTAGAAAAAAGTGTTAGCGTCGGGCCATATAGCATTATAACTGAGAATGTAATTATCGGTGAGGCGACAAAAATTGGAGCGCATTGTGTAATTGAAGGGAATACTTCTATTGGTAAGAATTGCGAAATTTTTACTGGGGCTGTATTAGGTAGCCGTCCGCAAGATCTTAAATTTAAAGGCGAGAAAGTATTTTTAGAGATAGGTGATAATAATATTATTCGTGAATATTGCACGCTTAATCCAGGGACGCAAGAGGGTGGCAAGACAGTTGTAGGGAATAATAATTTGCTCATGGCTTATTCTCATATTGCGCATGACTGTAAGGTGGGAAATGATTGCGTTTTAGCTAATAACAGCACTTTGGCCGGGCATGTTACTATTGAAGATAAAGCAGTAATCGGCGGTATTGTTGCTATACATCAATTTGTTAGAATAGGTATGCTTTCGATTATCGGCGGTTGTTCTAAGGTAGTTCAGGATATCCCTCCATTTTCTACTTGCGATGGGCATCCTGCACGCGTCTATGGCTTAAATCTTGTTGGTTTAAGGCGCAAGGGGATATCTCATGATTCAATCAAACAAATTGATCAGGCATTTAAGATTTTTTTTAATTCCGGGCTATCTGTAAAACATGCCCTGGAAAGAGCTGAAATTGAATTAGAGAAAACTGAAGAGGTAGCTTACCTGATTAATTTTGCCAAGAACTCAGAGCGTGGTATGACCCGCTCCTGTAGGTGAAGATGCAAAAAATCGGTTTAATCGCGGGTAATAGAAAATTTCCTTTACTTTTTGCTGCAAGTGCCAAGAAAAAAAACTGCTATATTGTCGCTATCGCTATCAAAGGTGATACCTCGCCAAAATTAAGAAATCTCGTCGATAAGATTTATTGGTTAACCCTTGCTGATTTCCATAAAATGGTTGGCATATTTAATTCCGAAGGAATTAAGGATGTGGTTATGGCTGGGCAGATTTCTCCGCGTAGATTATTTAGCAAAGAAATCAATAAAAGCGAAGAATTAAAGCAGATATTAGCCAGCCTAAAGGACAAAAAAACAGATACTTTGTTTAGTGCAGTTGCTAAACGCCTAGAGGATGCCGGGCTTAATCTTTTGGATTCTACTACTTTTATTGAGGAGCATCTACCTAAAAAGGGTACGCTTACTAAATGCGCTCCGGATTTTGCTACTTGGGAAGATATTTGGTTCGGTTTAAATTTGGCTAAAGCGGTGGCTAATTTGGATATTGGCCAGACAGTTGCGGTTAAGAGTAAGGTTATTGTTGCGGTTGAAGCTTTTGAAGGTACGGATAATTTGATTCGTCGGGCAGGCAAAATCGGGCGGGGTAAGATTACCATTGTTAAAGTAAGCAAGCCAAAGCAGGATATGCGTTTTGATATTCCGGTTATAGGATTGGGGACGATAAAGAATTTAATTAAGGCAAAAGCAAGCTGTCTTGCATTCGAAGCAGGCAAAACTCTTTTTATTGATAAAGAAACAAGTATTAAGTTGGCGGATAAGAAAAATATTTCAATAGTTGCGGTGTAGAGAATTTTTCTTGACAGCAGTTAATTGAAGTGTAAGAATAAGGCAAACAAGGAGGTTATTATGCCACGGGTAACTGGGACAAAACCAACAGAGTTTAAGTTATACGCTCCTGCCGCGCACAAAGTTGTGCTTTCGGGAAGTTTTAACAAATGGGATACTAAGAAGCTTATTGCCAAAAAGGATACTAAAGGTAATTGGTTAGTTAAGGTTAGCCTTAAACCAGGCAGGCACGAATATAAATTTATTGTTGATGGTTCTTGGGTTAATGATCCTCGTTGTACATCTTGCGTAGCTAATGCACTTGGCTCGCATAATTGTTTAGTCGAGGTAAGATAATTAATTACTTTTAATAATTATTAAGCAAACTTTAGGGCGCTGCGAAAAATAGTAGCGCCCTTTAACTTTATGAAGTACATATACGGACCGATAAAATCGCGAAGACTTGGACTTTCTTTAGGTTTAAGCCTTAGCTCAGACAAAACTTGTAATCTGGATTGTGTTTATTGTCAATGGGGCAAGACTGAAAAGAAAGTTTTTCAGAGGAAAGAATACGCAAAGATTGATGAAATTATCCATGAGCTAGAAACTTGGTTGGATGAAAATCAGAAAATAGCTAAAGAGTTAAAGTTTATTACTATTTCTGGTTTGGGTGAGCCAACCCTACATACTCAAATTGGAGAGTTAATTAATCGAGTAAGGAAAATAAGCAACTATAAAATCGCGGTAATCACTAATTCCACGCTTTTGGGTGATTCTTTTGTACGTAAAGCGCTTTTAGGTGTAGATTTAATTGTTCCTTCTTTGGATGCTGTTGAGGAAAAAATATTTAAGCAAGTTGATCGGCCGCATGCCGATGTAAGCTTAAATGAAATTATTGCCGGTTTAATTGCTTTAAGAAAAGAATTTCACGGTAAGATTTGGCTTGAGGTAATGCTTGTTGCTGGTATAAATGATGATATCGGTCATATTAAGAAGTTAAAAAAAATAATCCAGCTTATACGCCCGGATAGAATTCAGCTTAACAGTCCAGTCCGGGCAACTACTGAGAAAGATGTTCTGCCTGTAGGTAAAACTAAATTGGAAAAGATTAAAAAGATCCTGGGAAATAAAGCAGAAATTATTTAATGCGCCTGTAGCTCAACTGGATAGAGCGCTAGCCTTCGGAGCTAGGCGTTGCAGGT
>JBAXLM010000061.1:0-5646 GCA_037134795.1 Candidatus Omnitrophota bacterium
AGAAAGCCAGGAATGGGTAATCCTCCAGGACCTAAAGGTGGACCAGGTGCAGGCCCAGATAGAAAGCCGGGAATGGGTAATCCTCCAGGACCTAAAGGTGGACCAGGCGGGCAACGCGGTGGTGGAAAAAGCAGATAAAAGTTAGTAAAATTTAAAAACCCCTGCAAGAAATTTTTGTGGGGGTTTTTATTTATTATAGATTTTAAAAAATATAGCAGTATAATATTGTATAAGCAAAAAGTTCTGCCTAATGAGATTTTAGCTCATTTATTAGATAAGGCTGAGTTAATCGGTTTATATCAAAAGAATTAAATATTTTATGAGTTGGTATGTTTATATTATCGAGTGTAAAGATACTTGGCTTTATACCGGTATCACTAAAGATTTAGAGCGTAGGGTTAAAGAGCATAACAGTAGCAATGGTTGTAAGTTTACCAGGTGTAGAGCCCCGGTTAAATTGGCGTATAATGAAAAAGTGAGAACCAGGTCTATTGCATTAAAAAGAGAAGCTGCGATTAAGCGCCTGAGTCGAAAAAAGAAATTAGAATTAATAGGCTAATAAGGAGAGTTAATGGCAAATTTTTCTTTTGATATTGTTTCAGAAGTAGACTTGCAAGAAGTGGACAATGCGGTAAATCAGGCGATTAAAGAGCTAAGCCAGCGTTATGATTTTAAGAATAGCAAGGCATCGATTGCTTTTGACCGTAAAGAGAAGAAGATTACCTTGATTGCGGATGACGATTTTAAATTACGCGCGTTAACGGATATTCTAACTACACGTTTAGCAAAAAGAAGCGTTTCGATTAAAGCGCTTAAATTTAATGAGCCGGAAAGGGCATTTGAAGGTTATTTGCGCCAGAAGGTAGAAATCTGCATGGGTATTGACAAAGAAAGAGCGAAGGAGTTAGTTGGTATTATAAAAGGATTGGATGCAAAAGTGCAAACTCAGGTTGACGGAGATAAGATTAAAGTTTCCTCTGTTAAGAAGGATGAATTACAGGAAGTTATTATGCATTTAAGGGGCTTGAATTTTTCCCTGCCTCTTAATTTCTGTAATTACCGGTAAAACCGATTTAATATTAAATTAGTTGTGTTATAATATTAAACAAACTGAAAGGATAAGGCAATGATAAATGTTACTAAATTTGGATTAATAATTTTTTGTGTTATATTTTTTAGCGCTATTATTGGTTTTGCCCAACAGCCTGAGACGCAGGATATTATCAATCTGGAATTTCCTAAGATAGATAAAGACCAGAACGGTCTTATTTCTTCTACTGAGATGCAAACGTATCAGACGGATAAATTTAATGAGTTGGATAAAGATAAGAGCGGAGATCTTGCTGCGGATGAGTTAGTTCTTGATAAGGCTAAAATGCACCAACCGGCTGATAAAGATATGGACGGGAAAATCACTCAAGAAGAATCCAGCTCGCAATTTAAGGAATATTTTCAGCAGATGGATAAAGATAAAGACAGCCAGGTTTCTGAAGCTGAATATACGGATTACTGGAAACTGATAAATAGATTTTAAAAAAGGAGAAACTATGGAAGGTGAATATTCAGGGCGAAATCGCCGAAGGTCTGAGCGAGTAAATGTTGCCTTTACGCTAGTCTATAATGTGGAGAATCCTTATTCTCTGCGTATTAGCTTAGGGTCAGTTGATGATATAGACGCATTAATGATAGATTTAAGCGATATAGGTATGGCCATTACGACTAGATATGACCTTCCTTTGGGTACAAAGCTTTATATTAAATTTAATGTTATAGATCTGCATTTAGCTGGCGATGACCGCTGGAGGCATATGGAAATTACCGGAGAAGTAGTTTCTAATATTGTTTTGCCGGATACAAGCCAAAGAAAGAGCCATAGAATAGGCATAAATTTTATTAATGTTTCAAGCGAAGATAAAATTGCGATAACTGATTTTGTAAAGCGCAATAAAAAACCGGAAACGAAATAAAGGCAGGAGCCGATGTTTAGAGAAAAGATTAAAGTTTTGGATTGCACAATTAGGGATGGCGGGTTAATGAATAAGCATGATTTTGACCTACATTTTGTGCGCGAAGTTTATAAAGCGATTTCAGAAGCAGGCGTAGATTATATGGAGATCGGTTATAAGAATTCCAGGAGGCTTTTTAATACTAAAGAATTTGGAAAATGGAAGTTTTGCGATGATGAAGATATAAAGAAGGTAATTGAAGGAGTCCAATCCAAGACTAAGATTTCGGTTATGGTGGATGTGGATAGAGTAGATGTAGATGATGTTTTGCCTAAAAAAGACAGTCCGGTAGATATGATCAGGGTTGCTACTTATGTTAAAGATGTGGACAAGGCGATATATCTGGTGAATCATTTTGCTGATAAAGGCTACGAGACTACAGTAAATATTATGGCAATATCCCGCGCCTTGGATAACGAGCTTACAGAATGCTTGCAGCAACTAGAAAAAGAGTGCAAGGCGCAAATTGTGTATATCGTAGATAGTTTTGGCTCGTTGTATCAGGAAACAACGGAGTTTTTGATTAAAAAGGCAAAAGGTATCCTAAAGACTAAAGAAGTCGGGATGCACGCGCATAACAACCAGCAGCTAGCTTTTGGCAATACTATTGAGGCAATTATTCATGATGCTAATTATGTGGATGGGTCTATTTTTGGTTTAGGCAGGGCTGCGGGAAATTGTCCCACAGAACTGATATTGGGGTTTTTAAAGAATCCTAAATATGATATCCGCCCGATTCTGGATGTTATTTCCAAAGAGTTTATTCCTTTGCAGAAAAAGATAGAATGGGGTTACTTTATTCCTTATGCGATAACCGGGATTCTTGATGAGCATCCGCGTACAGCGATTGCTTTACGGGAAAGCGACAAGAAAGAAAATTACCGTGAATACTATGAGAGTTTAGTTGGTGAGGTTGAGGAATAAGTCTTGTAGACAGTGTACGTAACCCTATATTCATCAGTTAGTTATGTAAGAAATATTAGGAGGGGAAATGCCGCAAGTTACTGGAATAGGAGTGAAAGATTTAGATACGCAAGAGTTTATTAAAATTAAGTCAGAAGAAATATCTTCATTAGTAGGTTCAGGATTTGCTATTAACGCTCTTTCCGGCGGTGTGGATTCTTCCGCGGTTACCATGCTTGGGCATAAAGCTTTAGGCAGCCGCCTAAAAACTTATTTTATTAACAATGGGATTATGCGTAAGGATGAACCGCAACAGATTGTAGCTATATTTAAACAATTGGGTGTTAAGGTGGAAATAATTGACGCGCAGGATAAATTTTTTAAAGCTTTAAAAGGATTAACTGACCCGGAAGAAAAAAGAGAGGCAATAACCCAGACTTTTTATAAAGATGTTTTTGCGAAATTAGTCAGAGAAAGTAAGGCTAAATATCTTTTACAGGGAACGATCTTAACTGACGTGGATGAAACAGTAGCCGGAATTAAAAGACAGCATAATGTATTTTTACAGCTGGGAATTGATCCGCAGGAGGCATTTGGCTATAAAATTATTGAGCCGTTAGTGCAATTACGTAAAGATGGCGTAAGAAAATTAGCCGAAGCTTTAGGCCTTCCCGAGTCTATCTTTAAGCGCATGCCTTTTCCCGGCCCGGCATTAGCTGCAAGAATTATCGGAGAAGTAACCTTTGAGAAAATCGAAGTTGTAAGAATCGCAACCTCTGTCATAGAGGAAGAGCTTAAAAATACAAATGCTTTTCAGTATATGGCTATACTTCATCAGGATAGAGTTACTGGAATGCGTAATGGCAAAAGGGATTTCGGCCTGCAGATTGAAATTCGCTGCTGGGATAGTATTGATGCCCGTCAAGCCAAACCCACCAGGCTTTCTTTCGATAAACTGGATAATTTATCCAACCGCATGGTTACAGAGGTTCCGGGTGTTGTCAGCGTAACATATAATATTACTTCTAAGCCGCCGTCAACCATGGAAGCGATCTGATTTTCAAAGCAGAAATACAAAAAGCGTGAAAAGCAAAAAATTAATTTTTAATAGTTTCTACGTAAAAGTAGCGTTATCTTTTACTCTTTCTTTGTTATTTGTGGCGCTACTGGGGAATTTGCTCCTTTTCAGGTATAGCCTAAAATCGCAGTTTAATCAACTTAGAGATAAACTCAAGGTAATTACTCAAACAGCCGCGCTCTCAATTGACGCCGTTGAACTGAATAATATTCCGCTAAATCATGAGGGGATAAATGCTCCTTCCTTTAAGAATATCGTTATTCAATTATTAAGAATAAAACAGATCAATCCGGTTATCAGGTATATTTACATAATGACAAAAACAGATCAGCCGGGTATCTGGCAGTTTGTGGTTGATCCTGACGCGCTTACAGGTAAAACTGCTAGGCTTGGAGCATCATCTTATCCCGGAGATAAATACGATGCTAAGCGTTTTCCTGAAATGCTTAAGGCTTTTTCCGAAGCGAGCGCGGATACAAATCTAACTATTGATGAATGGGGCAAGCTTCTTTCGGGATATGCGCCTATTATGGATAAGGATAACATTCCTGTTGCTGTTTTGGGTATAGATATGGATGCTGCCGATGTTTATTTTGCTGAGAAAGATTTATTATATAGGGGTATATTTGTCCTGTTTATGGGTATTGTTATTGCTTTGAGCCTTGGTTTTATATTATCCGTAAGTATAATTACTCCAATTAAAAAATTAATTGACGGTACTAAACATATAACAAAAGGCGATTTAGAATATCGGGTCCAGATATCCTCTCAGGATGAGATTGGCCAACTCGCCGCGTCTTTTAATGATATGGCTTCGAGTTTAGCAGTTGCCCGGGAAAAATTACACGATTATTTTTACCGTGTAGTTCAGGCTATGGTGCGTAGTTTGGAGGCAAAAGATCCGTATACCCGCGGCCATTCAGACAGGGTAGGAGAATATGCCTATGAGATTGCAATTGGAATGGGGTTTCCTTTTGAAAAAGCGGAGATGTTGAGGGAAACGGCGCAACTGCATGATATCGGCAAATTAGGTATTCATGAGGATATCTTAAATAAGAAAGCCGGTTTATCAGAAAGTGAATGGGATATTGTCCATAAACACCCTGAGGTGGGCGAAGAGATATTAAAGCCCGTATTAACTGATGCGCAGATGCTTTCTGTGGTCAGGTCGCATCATGAACGTTACGATGGCAAAGGTTATCCCGATGGTTTAAAAGGTGATCAGATTAATATCTTAGCGCAGATTGTTACGGTTGCGGATGCTTATGACGCAATGACTACTTCGCGTTCTTATAAAATAGCGTTAACTAAAGAAGAGGCGTTGGCCAGGATAAAAGAAAGCGTGGGAACTCAATTTAGTCCTGCAATTGTTTTGGTATTTGTTAGAGTATTGGAGAAACATGGAAGTAAAAATAATTCGTAGTCCAAGGTGCCGTAGACAGTTTTATTTTTTTCTTGACAAACCACACATTTGTGTGGTATATCTATAACCATGGAAGAGAAGCTGTATTTGACGCCGAAGCAGGAGAAGGTGCTTAATTTTATTCGGAAACGGATAGGGGAGAGGCTCCCTCCTACAATTAGAGAAATAGGAGAGGAGCTGGGGTTTAAATCTACCGGAACAGTCAGAGACTATTTAAAGGCTTTAATGCAGAAAGG
>JBAXLM010000062.1:0-5551 GCA_037134795.1 Candidatus Omnitrophota bacterium
CATACTTAAGGTGGATTGATGCTACTCTCCGGTAGTCCATTCGATTTTATTTATGCTTTTTTTGGAGGATTACTAGCTAGTTTTACTCCTTGCGTGTATCCTCTTATTCCGATTAGCGCCGGATACATAGTCGGCAATGCGCAAAATTCTAAAATTAAAGGGTTTTTATTAAGTTTATTTTATGTTACCGGTATCGCCATTACGTATTCTTCCTTAGGAATTCTGGCAGTATTAAGTGGCAGAATATTCGGGGAATTCAGCGTAAACCCTATAGTCAATCTTGTATCCGGAATCCTTATATTAATTTTTGGGCTTTCCATGTTTGATCTATTCCATTTCCATTTTACCTTTAATTTAAAGGCTCCCGTTCACAGAAAAAGAAGTTATTTTTTGGCCCTTTTTTTAGGGTTGGTTTCGGGATTGATGATTTCACCCTGTCTTACGCCAATTTTAGGCGCAATTTTGACGTATTTATCGACGACGAAAAATGTATTCTATGGTGGATGCTTGCTGCTTAGTTTTTCTTATGGCATGGGTTTGATTTTTATTTTAATCGGCACTTTTGGGGTTAGTTTTACCGGGTTGCCCAGGGCGGGGAAATGGATGGTTGTAATAAAGAAAATCTGCGCGGCAATTATTGTTTTAACCGGTGTGTATTTTATTTTAGCAGCGATAAGGAGATTTTAATGCATATTTTCAGAAAATTTCGAGCACTGCTATTAATGGCGTTAATTATTTTAGTTTTAGGTTCTGCAAAAACTGGACTGGCTGCTGATGTCATATTAAAAGATTTAAATGGCCAAGCAGTGAATCTTTCTAGCGCAGAAAATAAGCCGGCAATACTTTTTTTCTGGACTACCTGGTGTTCTTATTGCCGAAAAGAGATAAAAGGTTTGAACCAGCTTTATTCAGAGATGAAAAAAGAGGGGATTACCGTTTTCGCGGTTAACATTGGTGAATCAGATTATAAGGTTCAGGGGTTTTTTAAGGATTACGTGCTTAACTTTAATGTTCTTTTGGATAAAGAAGGCAAACTTGCGGATCAATATGATGTTATCGGTGTGCCCACGTATATATTATTGAATAAATCCGGTCACCGGGTTGCGCATGGAAATGCTTTACCGGCAGATTACAGGAATTTACTTTTAAAGTGATCTATGGAAAATCCTGTTGTTAATCTTATCAGCAATTTAAAGCGGCGTAACATTAGCGGCTTTTATGCTAAAACTATTTCTCAGGCAAAAGAATTAGCGGAAAGTTTTATACCTAAAAATAGTTGTATTGGTATTTCAGGCTCGAAAACCCTGGATGAGCTGGGGATTGTCGCTAGCTTAGAGGCGCGGGGAAATAAGGTATTTAACCAGTATAAATCTGGAATTAGTGCTAAGAAAAACTTAGAAGAACGCAATTTGGGGGCGCAGGCAGATTATTATTTAACTAGTGTTAATGCAATTTCTGAAAAAGGCGAGTTAGTTTTTTTTAGTGGGTACGGGCATCGCATCAGCGGTATTGCTAATGCTAAAAATGTAATTGTTATCTGTGGTTTGAATAAAATCACGCTTAACTTGGAAGAAGCACTTAAGCGCAGCCGAGAATACGCAACTGTTCTAAATTGCAAACGTTTGAATTGGCCAGCGGCTTGTCTTGCCCAAGGAGTTTGTCGTAAAGAAATTTGTTTTGCCCCGGATTATAAAAGGATGTGTTGTCAGATTTTAATTATTGAGAGTGAGATTAATCCCGATAGGGTAAAGATAGTTTTTGTGGGTGAAAAATTAGGATTTTGATAAATGAATAAATTCCAGGATTTAGTAGAAGAAATCTGTAATCAAGATGCCAGGTATAAGCCCGATGCTTATGAGTTTGTGTTGCAGGGCTTAACTTTTACGCAGAAGAAATTCAAGAAAACGGCGCATGTTTCTGGAAGTCAGCTTGCGCATGGTTTGCGGGATTTCGCGATTAATCAGTATGGTGCTTTGGCGTATAGAGTATTAACCTATTGGGGGATAAATCAAACGGAGGATTTTGGTAATATTGTCTTCAGCATGATCGAAAAGAAGCTTTTATCTAAGGCCCAAGAAGATCGCTTAGCGGATTTCGCTTTAGTTTATGATTTTAAAGAGGCTTTTGCCAATGTCTTAGCTAGCAGCATGATCGAAGGATTAGAAAATAAAACATGATTAATAAGATTGTTAAAGAACTTATTGAGTCCAGGGAGTTTATCAGCGTGGCAACTTGCGATTTAGAGGCTAGGCCTAATGCTGCTCCTAAATTTTTGCTTAAGGTAGAAAGGGATCATATCTATTTAGTAGATTATATTATCGGCCGGACGTTTGAGAATTTGCAAATCAATCCTAAAGTCTCACTTTCTTTTATTGATAGCTTTACTCTTATAGGTTATCAGATCAACGGTAAAGTTGAGATTATCGACTCAGGGGCAGAATACAAAGATATACTTAAAGAATTGCAGAATAAACAGATTGATTTATCCACTAAAAGGGTTATGGATGGAGTTGTCAAAGGCCAGGTACATAAGGCTTACGAAGTAGGTAGCCCGGAGCAGTTTGTAATTTTAAAGATAAAAGTGGAAGAGGTTGTCGAGATTCGGCCTAGCGGAACATTGAGGAGAGAGAAGGTATGAATCTTAAAGGCTTGGCAACTGGTATTGGCAGCTTACCTTTAATTGACGCGCAAAAAGCAGTAGATTTGGTTTTGCGCCATCTGCCTTCGGCGCCTTTTTGGCCACAACTGCCTAAATGCGATATGCGCGAGGGGATGATTGCACAGTTCGCTGAGAATTTGCCCGGGCTTAAAATTGACGGCGGTGATTTAAAATTCAGCGCTCAAGATAAAGAGAAAGAGCTGGAGTTATTTTATGACAGGTTTATTGCCGGCGACCTAGAATATTTTAAAATCACCCCGGATTTTGCCCGGGGGTTGCATGCATTTTATCAGCGCCTTAATAGTATGGATCTATCCGGAGTGGAGTTTATTAAATGCCAGGTTACCGGGCCGTTTACTTTTTGTTCCGGGATAAATGATTTAGATGGGAACTCTATCCTGCATGATAAAGTTTTAATGCAGGCGATGGTTAAAGGTTTAGGCATGAAGGCACTTTGGCAATTGGATTTATTCAAGA
Organism: Candidatus Omnitrophota bacterium; assembly: GCA_037134795.1. Taxonomy (GTDB): domain Bacteria; phylum Omnitrophota; class Gorgyraeia; order Gygaellales; family Profunditerraquicolaceae; genus UBA6249. The sequence goes on from JBAXLM010000062.1 coordinate 3,137, forward strand.
GATTTGGGAAAAAAATAATTATGTTTTTTGATGAACCGTACTTAGCTTGCGTGGGTTCTGCTTATACTTCGGTAGGCCGAAGTGAGGTAATTGATCTTTTCTCTGAACTTAACGATACCGTAAAAGCCTCAGGTTGCCTTACTGGCATACACTGTTGCGGTAATACGGATTGGTCTATGCTTACGGATAGCGGTATTGATATCATCAATTTTGATGCTTTTGAGTTTCAGGAGAGATTTGTGCTTTATGCGGATAATTTGAACAGTTTTCTGAAAAGGGGAGGGATTATCTGTTGGGGGATTGTTCCTACTCAAGGCTATAATTTGAGCCAAACTCCGGAAGTGCTATCGCAAAAGATAAAATCCGGTTTGGATATCTTGGTTAAGAAAGGTATTGACCGGGAACTTCTCTTGGAAAGGCTGATGATTAGCCCGGCTTGCGGTTTAGGCACCCTGGATGTAAAAGCTGCAGAAGGTATCCTAACTCTGCTTAGTCAAACCTCAGCGTTTATCCGTAAAAACCTGTAAAAAGGACCCCTTTTTTACAAAAAATAAATCATTTGACAAAATTAGCTTAGGCTATATAATCAAGAAATCGCTTTCCCGATTTCGCAGTGGTATAGGAAGAATGTCTTTTTGCTCTCCTGTACCATAAAAAACTTTGTGTTTCATTTTTTAAGGAAAATATGAAAGAGATTAGGATCCATGCCCGCGCAGGCCAGGGCGCAATTACTACCGCAACATTAATAGGGTTTAGCTATTTTAATGAGGGCAAGTATCCTTATGCCTTTCCTAACTTTGGGGCAGCTAGAATGGGTGCACCTATGAATGCCTATGTGCGCGTAGATACTGACCCAGTTCGCCTGCGTAGCCAGATTTATGAGCCTAATTATGTAATTATTGTTGATCCTACGCTTATGCGCGGGTACAATTGTTTTTCCGGTTTAAAAGAGGATGGAATTGCTATTATTAATGGTAAAGAAGACATGGAGTTGCCTAAATTAAAGTCAAAACAGAAGGTTTTTGTCGTTGCCGCCAATGAAATTGCCATGAGAACTATCGGCCGGCCTTTAGGCAATACTGCTTTAATTGGTGCTTTTGCTGCTGCTACCGGAGAACTTAAACTGGATAATCTCATTGAAGTGATTAAGAAGAGGTTCCAAGGAAAAGCCCAAGAAGGCAATATCCAAGCAGTTAAAGAAGGTTTTGAGATTGTTAAGAACAAGCTAAAAGGATAAAATGTTTGGTCCGCTAACTGTAAAACCATCAAAGAGTAAAGGGGATAAAACCGGTAGTTGGAGGGTACAGTATCGTCCGCATTATCTGCATAAAGATTGCATTGCTTGCAAGATGTGTTCGATGATCTGTCCGGAAGGCTGTGTGCACGGAAAAGAAAAAAATGCTTTTTGGGCGGACTATAATTTTTGTAAAGGTTGCGGGGTATGCGCGGATATCTGCCCTAAAAAAGATATTGCGATGGTGCCTGAAGAATCTAAAGGTGAGGATAAATGAAGGAATTCTTAGAGGGTTCATACGCGGTAGCAGAAATAATTAAAACCTGTAAACCAGGAGTGATCTCTGCCTATCCTATAACACCTCAGACGCATATTGTTGAAGGCCTGGCGCAGATGGTGGCAAATGGCGAATTAACTTCGCAATTTGTTAATGTAGAAAGCGAGCATTCAGCTGCTTCGGTAGTTTTGGGCGCATCGGCAACCGGGGTACGCGTTTATACTGCGACTAGTTCACAAGGTTTATTTTATATGCAGGAAGTAGTTTTTAATATTGCTGGAATGCGCCTACCGGTTGTGATGACTTGCGCAAATCGCGCAATAAGTGCTCCGATAAATATCTGGAATGATCAGCAGGATTCTATATCATTGCGTGATTCAGGATGGTTCCAGATTTACGCCGAAGATAACCAAGAAGCAGCAGACTTTCACCTTATTGCTTATCGCTTAGCTGAAGATAAACGGGTGATGTTACCGGTAATGGTTTGTATGGATGGATTTATTTTGACTCACGGCATGGAAACAGTGGATATCCCAGAGCAGGATAAAGTAAATAAATTTTTGCCTAGTTATAAAGCTTTATATAAATTAGATACTAATGAACCGATTTCCATGGGGCTTTTAGCTGATCCAGACTATTATATGGAGGCGCGTTTTGCCATCCAGGAAACGATGAAAGAATCTTTGGTTTATTTATCCGAGATAAGTAAGGAGTTTTTGTCAGTTTTCGGACGGGATTATAAAGATTTATTGGTGGAAGAGTATCAGGTTAAAGACGCTGAAAAGGTAATTGTAGCTATGGGTTCAGTTTGCGGGACGATTAAGGAAGTAATTGATGAGCAGCGCGCAAAAGGCAAAAAAGTTGGGCTCTTACGCATTATTACTTACCGGCCGTTTCCCTATGC
>JBAXLM010000063.1:0-4998 GCA_037134795.1 Candidatus Omnitrophota bacterium
TTTTGAGACGCAAGATTTTGCATTTCCACCGATGGCAACGGATTTTGAGACGCAAAATTTTGCGTCTCTACGTTATGATTACCATTAACAAACGGACCTTTTATTCATTTAGACGCAAGGTTTTAGACGCAAGGTTTTAGACGCAAGATTTTGCGTCTCTACGGGTTTTGCATCAAGATTCTCCAAATCGAATTCCCATTTTAAAGGATTTTCTATAATATACTGACGAATACTCTGCAATGATTTCTCATTACGTATAATATGTTCATAAAATCCCGGCTGCCATTGAAAATCGATATTATTCATGGTTGCCCATTTTTTAACGCCAATTTTAAAACCGCGGATTATCGATCCCAAATTTTTGGATTGCGGGCCGAATTTATTGTTTCGAGACGCAAGATTTTGCGTGTTTACCGAGACAATGGGATGTAGAGACGCAAGATTTTGCGTTTCCATCGATGGCAACGGATTTGGAGACGCAAAATTTTGCGTCTCTACATGGATGTTAGAATTAATGATAATTATTCCATGCACATGACTGGGCATAACGACGAATTCGTCTAACCCAACATGCGGAAAATGCATAGGTATATTTTTCCAACATTCTTTCGTAATTCTTCCAAGATCAGACAATTCAACAGTTCCACCCATAACCCGGCCAAAATAATTTATTCGATCTCTTACGGATATTGTAATAAAATAGTACCCAGATGATGAATAATCCCAACCATCTAAACGGGTAGATTTAACGCGATATTCATTATGATATTTTTTTATCATGCCTTAACCTTAATTTTTTCCGATATCAGTTTTAGAGACGCAAGATTTTGCGTCTCTACATTATAAAGAATAGTTTCAGAGACGCAAGGTTTTGCGTCTCTACATTATAAAGGATAGAACCGCATCCTTTATTGTAGGCAAATCTGATCCCTTCCTACTCCAACAGACGTAATAAAAGGCTAAATCTAACATAATGTTTTGAGGCTCGCAAAATAAAAAAGCCCTGACAGAATGTCGGGGCGAATTTGACAGTTGTAGAGACGCAAGATTTTGAGACGCAAGATTTTGCGTCTCTACATTGCAAAAAAATCCCGCCTGATTAGCGGGACTTTTTTAAAACACATATATATATTTTAATCTTAACCTTTTACCTCTTTGTCCACTGGAAGCGCTTACGCGCACCCTTTTGGCCATACTTTTTACGTTCCTTCATACGCGGATCGCGGGTTAAATAACCATTCTTACGAAATGTCTCTTTAAAATTAGCATCCACCAATAACAACGCCCTGGAAATGCCTAAACGCAAAGCCCCTGCTTGGCCAGTCATTCCACCACCAGCGAGTTTAGCAAAAATATCAAATTTAGCTAAGCTTTCAGTAAGCGCCAAAGGCTGCTTGACTATGATACGGTCAGTTTCACGTAAAAAATATTTCTCAAAAGGCCGGTTATTAACTATAATCTGGCCATTACCAGGCTGCATACGCACCCTAGCCGTTGATTCTTTACGCCTTCCTAATGCAACATATTTAGCTAACTCATTCATTTAAACTTTAAACCTCCAAAACATGCGGCTTAACGCCGGTTAAATCATGCTTATCATCACCAAAAACCCTTAATTTCTTTATCATATCTCTACCCAACGGGCCACCTGGAAGCATCCTCTGTACAGCTAATTGCATTACTGTAGTTGGAGATTTCTCTAAAAGCACTTCTAAAGATACCTCTCTTTGGCCACCCGGATAACCAGAATATCTGCGATAGACCTTCTGTTTAAGTTTACGCCCAGTAACCTTAATAAGGCTCGCATTGATCACGATCACACCATCTCCGGTATCAATATGCGGGGTAAAAATCGGTTTATGCTTACCTCTTAATATAGAGGCAATCTTCGCAGCCAAGCGGCCAAGTACCTTGCCTTTGGCATCAGCGATATACCACTGCATTTTAATGTCTTCTTGTTTTGCTGTATAGGTCTTTTTCATAGAAAATAGATTATACCAAAATAAAATGTAAAGTCAAATAGAATCTTTAATATCTCACCTTAACCAAATACAATCCTTTTGCCGGCACTGTTGGCCCAGCAAGAGCACGATCTTTGGATTTAAGAATTTTTAACATGTCGCCTTTAGAAAATCTCCCTCTTCCGATCTCTAAGAGAGTGCCGACAATATTTCTCACCATATTATATAAAAAACTATCTGCCTCGATATCAAGATGCAAAAGCCCTGACTTACCTTTAAATATTTTAATGCGCTTGATAGTGCGTATGGGATTTCTTTGCCTAGTATCAGCTGCTTGAAAAGCCTGAAAATTATGTTTACCTAAAAGGATCTTTGCCTCTTTACGCATTAAAGCTATATCAAGCGGATAATGAAAGAAATATACCCGCCTAGACAAAAGAGCTGAAGAATACTTACGGTTTAAAATCGTATAACGGTAAATTTTTGATTTTGCCCAAAAGCGGCTATTAAAATCCAAAGGCACATTTTTAATGCGCGTTACCTTAATATCCTCGGGCAACAAGCAGTTTAAAGCCCAACGCAACTTCTCAAAAGTGATTTTAGTACTACTCTTAAAATTAGCAACTTGAGAAATGGCATGCACTCCGGAATCTGTGCGTCCGGCAACAATCAGCTTAATATTTTCCTGAAGTATTTTTTTAAGAGCTTCCTGGAGAATATACTGGATGGTTTTTGAAGAATGCTGCACCTGCCAACCATAATAATTTGTGCCGTCGTACTCTATTTCAAGTTTGAGATTACGCATTCGGCAATCTGTACCGCATTGGTCGCTGCTCCCTTACGCAGATTATCCGCCACAACCCAAAGCCAAAACCCTTTCTTAACAAAGGCATCTTGGCGGATTCGGCCAACAAAAGTCTCATCCTTGCCTTCTGCATCTTTAGGCATAGGATAAAGATTATTTTTAGGTTCATCAATAAGTACCACCCCGCAAGCCTTGGCAAGCAATTTTTGTATCCCCACAACAGTTATAGGCTTAATTGTTTCAATATAAATAGATTCAGAGTGGCCGGTTCTAACCGGAACACGCACGCAAGTCGCGGAAATCTTAATTTTCGGCGCATGCATTATCTTATGTGTTTCATGCACCAGCTTCCACTCTTCGTTTGTATACCCGGCCACAGAGGAAGAGCCGGTACGCGCTTCCACGCAGTAATCGCCTTGGACAAAACTTCCGATATGCGGAAAACAGTTGTACGCTAACTGCTGCGGCATAGCTTTATTCAACGCATTAACCTGCACGCTATCAAAGCCACCCTTGGCAATCAAACTGACTTCTTCATTTAATTGCTCAACCGCTAATTTTCCCGCACCGCTAGAAGCCTGCAAAGTGGTAACAATAATTCTTTTTATACCAACCTTTTTATGAATAGGATTTAATGCTACAACCAACTGAATGGTTGAGCAATTAGGATTAGCTATTATCCCTTTATGTTTCTTGACATCCGCGGCATTAACCTCTGGAACAACCAAAGGCACATTTACATCCATGCGAAAATCAGCGCCATTATCAATAACTACCGCGCCTCTTTTTACTGCCTCAGCAGCATAAGTTACAGCTGCCCCTTTCTCTCCTTCAGTCCCGGCAAATAAAGCAATATCAATTCCATCAAAACCACTAGGCGCAATCGTCTCGACTGAATAAATATCTCCGTCAACATTGATATCGCGAGCTGAGCGCGCAAAAACCTTTAAATTATTAATTGGAAATTTACGCTGCTTTAAAACCCGCAGCATCTCAATGCCTACTACCCCCGCACCAATTACTGCCACATTATACTTTGATTTTTTCATTTTTTATTTATCTCTCCTTCTTGATCCTTATCAGAAAACCCAAGTATTTGTTTTGTAACCACCTGTCTTTAATGGCTTTACGTACACTGTCTACAATGACTTCCCTTGCCGACACGCCCGGCTCAAAGCCAAGGCTCGCTACCCGCTATAAATTCTTAACTATCAAATCACCAACTTCAGTTGTAGAATATCCCATTTTGCCAGCTGCCAGAGATTTTAATTTCTTGCTTACAAGTCCGATTACCGCGTCTTCAATAGCCTTACCTGCTTTGGCCTCTCCTAAACTCTCAAGCATCATCCCTACCGCGCAAATTGCTGCTAATGGGTTAATCACATTTTTACCGGTGTATTTAGGAGCGCTTCCGCCAATAGGCTCAAACATGGATACGCCGTTAGGATTAATATTGCCTCCAGCAGCTATCCCCATCCCACCTTGGATCATCGCCCCTAAATCTGTAATGATATCACCAAACATATTATCCGTAACAATTACATCAAACCATTCAGGATTTTTCACAAACCACATAGTCGTAGCATCTACATGCGCATAATCAGTAGTTACATCCGGGTACTCGCGAGCTACTTCATTAAATGTGCGCTGCCAAAGATCCCAGGCATAAGTCAATACATTGGTTTTGCCGCATAGTGTGAGCTTCTTTCTTTTATTACGCTTACGCGTATATTCAAATGCATAGCGCAAACACCTTTCAACGCCGGCCCGGGTATTATAAGAGATCTGGATAGCTACTTCATCTTTACTCCCTTTATCTTTAAACTCACCCATACCTTTATATAAACCTTCAGAATTCTCGCGCACGACTACAAAATCAATATCTTTTGGAGTTTTATCTTTTAAAGGGCAAAATTCTGAGTTATAAAGTTTAACTGGCCGTAAATTAATATACTGATCCAAAGCAAACCTTAACTTTAATAATACTCCGGTTTCAATAATGCCAGGCTTAACTTCAGGATCCCCTACTGCCCCGAGATAAATCGCGGAATATTTCTTTAGTTCCGCGACATCCTGATCATCTACGAGCAAACCTGTCTTTAAATACCTTTGGCCACTAAAATCAAAATTCTTAGTAACATATTCAAAACCAAATTTCTTTGCTGCTGCCGCAAGAACTTTCAAACCTTCATTAACTACCTCCGGGCCAGTGCCGTCACCGGGAATTACTGC
>JBAXLM010000064.1:0-4753 GCA_037134795.1 Candidatus Omnitrophota bacterium
AAACGGATATTCAGGTAATATTTGAGGCGATTAAGAAATTGCTTGAGCCGCCGCCAGAACCACCAAAACTACGATTTGATTTGAATTAATGAAACTTTAAGGTTGCAAAAATGCAAAATAATGGACGTTTCTATTTTTCCCGAGCTTAATGCTAGAAAAATAGACGCGTCCATTATTTTGAAAGAGAAAGCCGTAGTATTTGTTTTGTAACCACCTAGCAATAATGAGATTACGTACACTGTCTATGATTCAAAAAACTACTTGACAAATTTAGGTAAATATTGTATATTTTAGTACAGAGGATTGTATGAATATATACAAATAACTGTATGGAATATCGATTAGATAAAGAAAGTCTATTTGACAGAATAAGGGCCTGGGATAGTTTTATTAATAAAAAAGTCCATTTGATTGCTTGCGGTGGGACAGCCCTGACTCTTTTAGGCGTAAAACCATCTACGAAAGATGTTGACCTAATGGTGCCAAATCTGGATGAGTATGGGTATCTTATTGGCATTCTAAAACAGCTTGATTATAGGCAAGCTAGCGGTTGGGGTTGGGAAAAAGATGACGGTTTTATATTTGATTTATTCAGGGGTAAATCAATTCATACTACGGAATTATTGGAGTCTCCATTAGCCGAAGGTAATCATATGTTCGTAAAAGAGTTTGAAAGGATTTATCTGGGAGTTTTGAATTATTATGATCTTATTATAAGTAAATTATTCAGGGGCACAACGGTAGATGTAGGGGATTGCCTTGCGTTGGTTAAGAGTAAAAGCAAGGAAATAGATTTTAAACGTCTTAAGCAGCGTTTTAAAGAAACAGCGTCTTTTGATGTTTCGGAGGATAAAATAAATAAGAACTTTGCGCATTTTTTAAAGGTTCTTGAGAAAGAAGGTTTATTCAATGGGAAATAGAAATCTTTTAAAAAGAGTTAATGCTTTAGGTTATCCGCTTCTTGAAGCCGAGGAAAGCCAGAATGTAGACTTAACCTTAGCGGATATGGCTAGATCAGGTGATTTGCGGTTGTGGGAAGGTTTTCCGGTAGTATTGGCAAATAGCGCGGAAAAAGGCTTATTTAATTATAATAAAGCCGGTGATTATCTTAAAAAGCCTGTCGATAAGGTGTCACTAGTTTCGCTTATAACAATGTCTCTTGGTCTCTATAAATTTTTTAACTTAGAATTATCCTGGGCCGCTAACTTCTATAAATCTCTAGCGGAGAATAAGAAAAAGGAATTCAAGGTGTACTTAAGTAACTTAAAAAGTGACGCGGATCTCAATGTCGCGGGGCGTAAAATGTCCTCTCAGCGTTTAAAAACAGTGTTTAAAAATTATTTTAACAAACAGCCAGAAAAATTGAATGAGATGCTCGCGGTAAGAGACCAGATGAGCCTGGATTATTCATTGTTACAGGTTTTTTCTCCTAAGCAGAAAGAGCTATTCTTAAAGAAGCTCAAACGTGAGAAAATGACAAAAACTGAAAGAGAGTACTTCTCAAGAGTCGTAAAAAAGAAGGTTTTAGCTTTGGCTAACTTGGAATTGAATAGCTTAGCGCGTAGGCTGTTGGAATAAAATTATGAAATAGGGGACGTTTAATAGATTGGTAAGGAGTGATGATAAAAAGATTTGGAAATTGCTTAAAGATTACAAGCAAAACATTAAGAATATTCATCTTTCAGCTAAAGATGTAAATAATCAACATTTACCAATCGATAGTTTTTGCAAAGAAGTGGTAAGCTATCTTATTGAGAGCAAGTGGGATGGGGGCGTGATATTGGAGTATTTATTTGAATTTCACGATCGGATGTTAAACGATTTAAAATCGCTGGAGGCAATGCAGTAAATAACGGTAGCTCCTTGAACCCAAGTATTTCTTTTGTAACCACCTAGCAATAATGAGATTACGTACACTGTCTATGATATTTAGTATTGACAATTTACTAAAATGGTATATACTCCTAATTAGTAAGACTAATATGGAGGATAGTACAAATGAAGAATATTTCAAGAATTTTAAATTTACGGCTACCTGACCATCAATCCGCGTTTTTATGGGGGGCTAGAAAGACAGGTAAGTCCACGTACTTAAAAGTCAGGTTCCCGGATAGCGTGGTCTATGATTTTCTCAAAACGGATTTGTTCTTGGAAATGTCAAAGAATCCGTCACTTTTACGCGAGCAGCTACTTGCCAAAGAGCCGTCCGTGCTTAAAAAACCAATAATTCTTGATGAAGTACAAAAAGTCCCACAGGTGTTAGATGAAGTGCATTGGCTGATAGAAAATAAAGGTTTAAGGTTTGTGCTTTGTGGTTCAAGTGCCAGAAAACTAAAGAAGGGGCACGCGAATTTATTGGGTGGCAGGGCATGGCGCTATGAATTATTTCCGCTTGTCAGCCGGGAAATCGCGCGATTTGATCTGCTGCGTGCTTTGAATCATGGGCTGATACCATTCCATTATTTACAAAACGATTTAGACTGCAGGAAATCTTTAGAGGCTTACGTGCAGGATTATTTGCGTCAGGAAGTTTTTGCTGAAGGCCTAACACGCAATATTCCCGCGTTTTCAAGATTTTTTGATGCTTTTGGCTATTCACATGGCGAGATTACTAATTATTGCAATATCGCTCGTGAATGTGGCGTTGATTCCAAAACAGTTAAGGAGTATTACCAGATACTTATCGATACGCTTTTGGCCGTAAGAGTAGAGCCTTTTAAGAAAAGGCAATCACGGCAGGTTATAACAAAAGCTTCTAAATATTACATGTTTGATGTTGGTGTCGCCGGTTACCTGACAAAGAGGCATTTAGTGGAAGAAAAGGGCGCTGAATTCGGAAGAGCATTTGAACATTTCCTGCTTATGGAGATGATTGCTTATAGGTCTTACGCGGGAAAGGATTTCGTGATAAATTTCTGGAGGACAAAATCCGGGGCTGAAGTGGATTTTGTTTTAGGCCTTGGTGAGGTTGCTATTGAGGTAAAAGGAACTGCCCGGATAGATGGAAAAGATATGAATGGGTTGGAGGCTTTTATTCAATCGAGTTCTCCAAAAAGAAGTATTGTAGTTTGTAATGAAAAGGAGAAGAGGGTGCATGGAAAAATTGAAATATTGCCATGGAGAATTTTCTTAGAACATTTATGGTCGGGAAAGATATTGTGAGATAACTATGAATCTCTTCTCTCTTGGTTGCCTCAAGGATCCAAAAGACTCTCGTGATATCCCGATGGGGTTAGTTTTGCCTGTCTTTACCATTCCAGTTAGTTTTGATTTTACTAAATTAATGAGCCCGGTTAGGAATCAAGGTGAGGAGGGTACTTGTGTTGCCTTTGCTTCTGTAAGCGGGGTTAAGGAATTTCAAGACAAGAAAGAATACCGTAAACTAATCAGGCTTTCCCCGCGTTTTCTTTACAGCTTGTGTAAGAAATTTGACGACGCTCCATTTACAGAAGGCACTTATCCGCGTATCGCGATGAAGGTGTTGTTAAATCACGGCGTTTGTCATGAATCATTCTGGCCGTATAAACCGTATCAAAAAACTCTTCCCCGAAAAGGCGCTGATATCGATGCAAAAAAGTTTAAAATTAAAGCCTATGCCCGGCTTAAGTCGCAACTTGAAATGAAACGCAGCTTGTTAATCAACGGCCCATTTATTGCCGGAGTAGAAGTATATAAATCCTGGTTTAATAAAAGAGTGGAAAGAAGTGGTTTTATCCCTATGCCTAAGCGTAATGAGAAGCTAGTGGGAGGGCACGCTATTTGCATTGTCGGCTATGATGATGCGCTCAGGATCTTTAAGTTTAAGAATTCCTGGGGCGCAAAATGGGCGGATAAAGGCTACGGATACATGCCTTATGCCTATATGAATAAATACTGTAGCGATGCCTGGAGCGCCACGGATTTAATTGAGAATCCAAAAGCTCTTGTCAAGAAGCTTGCGCAAAATAGAGGACAAAAATAGAAGTGCTTTCTCCAAAGAATACCCTGCGAAAACGTTTCATCGCCGCTGAATCTGATACTCTCGTTATTGAAACCATTCAAACAATAGAAGGGGACACCCTGCGAAGCAGAGTGTCCCCTGGTACTAAACTGCGTATCCTCAAACTCAAAGGTACCTGGCGCGCCAATGAATACAATGAACTTTGCTTTGAAGTTACCTTGCGCAAAGGCCCGCCTGCCTGCCGGTCAGGCAGGCCTGAGACCTACACCTTTAAAGGAACCTGGAAACTAAACAACAACCAACAGATTGAATATAGTTGTGGCGATGGCCCGGATGTCCTAACTTTTAAAGGCTACTGGAATATATCTTCAGCCAATCGTCTGGTTTATATTCTTGAAGGCAGCTCAACCTCGCGCTTTGAATTCAAAGTTCAACTTGAATATCCGACATTTCGTCCTAAAAAAGGAGAGATTCGCTACCGTATTGGCGTAGGTATTCGCCAAAGCCGCTTGACTGCGCCCGGCAAGATAATTATTCTCTACGGCGAATGGAAGTTTGGACGCAATTTAGGGTTAACTTTCCAAATGGATTATGGCCAAGGCAAAGTCAAATCCATTGCCTTCGGTGCAGTGGTAACCTTTGACCGCAACAAAGTTATTTTCGCGCTTAAGAACGAATTTGGTGAACCTTTAGGCATAACTCTAACCATGACGCATAAATTCCTAAAAGCCTATAATGCCGAAGTTTTTCTAAGACTGAAATCCCTCCAAAAAGAACAGACAATAGAAGCCGGGATTACCATTCCTTTTTAAG
>JBAXLM010000065.1:0-4743 GCA_037134795.1 Candidatus Omnitrophota bacterium
AAATATTTCTTTTGCCGCGTTTAGATACTTATAATCACCGATATCAAACCAAGAACCTTTGAATATATACCCGTAAACACCCATCCTATCTTTAAGCCAAGCAATATAGCCTCCGGTAGCGTCTACTTGCTTGTTCTTATCTTGCGCGTATTCTTTAGTCAAACCCAAGAGACTTTTAGGAATAAAGTATAAACACATGGCCACCAAACAACTTTGCGGGTGTTTAGGTTTCTCCTGGAAACTAGTCACTTCATTCTGCTTATTCAATTTTACCACGCCATAACGACTGGCATCTTTCCTTTGTTTTAATCTATACAAGCCTATATTCACAGAGCGAAAATTCTTTTTGGCTGAATCCAAAAACCCTCTTAAAGAACCGTTAAACAAATTATCTCCGCCGACTACTAAAAGATCTTTACGGATCTTTTTATTTTTTATCACAAAATTTATATCTCCAATTGCCCCTAGCCTATCTTGATTATTCTTTGTCAAGTCATTCACCAAAGTAATTTTTTTAAACGATTTGACTGATTTTACCCACCTACGAAAAAAGCTGATGAATTTACTGTTAGTAACAATATAAATCTCATCAATAGCGGGAACACTATTTAATTTATCAACTATATAATCTATAATTGGCCTATCCTTAACTTCAAGCAAGGGTTTGGGATATTCTTTAGTTAAGGGGTAAAGCCGAGTAGCATAACCAGCAGCTAAAATCAGCGCCTTCATCCTATTTTAAAATCTCCGCTAATTTATTTCTGGCGAACTCTTCTATCTCTGTACCAGTTGAAAGCTCCAAAGCTTTCCTAGCAATCTCCTGAGCAGCCTTAAATTTAACAGAACGAATAATATACTTTAACTCCGGGATTACCTGTGGCGGCATGCTAAACTCATCCAAACCTAATCCCAGAAGTATAAGCGCCAAAGATGGCTCACCGGCCATCTCTCCGCACATCGCTACCTTAATTTGAGCCTGATGCGCTGCATCAATAACATTCTTGATCAACCTTAATACCGCCGGATGCGCTGGCTCATAAAGATAAGCGACCTTTTCATTACCGCGATCCACTGCCAAAGAATATTGGATCAAATCATTTGTTCCAATGCTAAAAAAATCCGCTTCCTTGGCTAAAATATCGGCAGTCATCGCTGCAGAAGGAACCTCGATCATCACCCCTACTTCGATTTTATCATTGAAATCCAAGCCTTTTTGCCTCAACTCATCTTTTGCTTCATTCAGAAGCTTGTTCGCTTGTCGTAATTCCTCTATCCCAGAGATCATCGGATACATAAGCTTCAAGTTACCATGCGCAGAAGCCCTTAAGATTGCGCGTAATTGCAGTTTAAATATATCCGGCCGGGCCAAACAAAATCTAATCGCTCTCCAGCCTAAAAACGGCTGCATTTCCTGCGGAATTTTAAACTGAGATAGAAACTTATCCCCACCTAAATCCAAAGTTCGGATAACCACCGAATGCCCATTCATCTCTTGGGCAACATACTTGTAAGCCTGATAATGTTCTTCTTCAGTAGGAGAATCCTTACGGTTCATGTAAAAAAACTCCGTACGGTATAACCCAATTCCTTCGGTACCATGTAACTTCGCTGATGGAACTTCATCAGGAAATTCGATATTCGAATTTATCAATACTGTTCTACCATCAATAGTAACTGCAGGAAGATCTTTAGCCGATAAGAATATATCGGTTGTGCCTTTTAATTTTATAAGTTCCTGCTCATAATTCTTAAGTGTTCCCTCATCAGGATTAATAATTACCACGCCTGTTGTGCCGTCAACGATAAGGATATCCCCAGATGCAACTTTAGCAGTAATCCCCTCTAGGCCTACAACTGCTGGGATCTCAAGGCTCTTAGCCATTATTGCCGTATGCGAAGTCTTACCCCCTATATCTGTAACAAAAGCAGCCACATTTCTCTTATACAACGCCACAGTATCCGATGGAGACAGATCATGGGCTACAATAACCGCCCGCCCTTTTAAATCTGCCAAACTTTTCTTCTCTCGGCCTAAAAGATTCCTTAATATCCTTTTACCAACATCATTAATATCAGCAATACGCTCCTTAAGATATTCATCTTCTATTTTTGAGAAAACACTGATATATTTCTTCAAAACCTCTGAGAAAATATAGGCAACATTAACTTGTTCTTTTTTAAGACGCGAAATCACCTCTTCGATAAGCATGCGATCTTCTAAAACCAAAAGATGCGCATCAAAGATCTGTGCCTCCTCCTGGCCCATATCTAAACTGATTCTTTTCTGCAGCTCAATAATTTCGCGACGGGTTTTAATCAACGCTTCTTCAAAAAGCTGAATCTGTAAGGGGATATCTTCCCAGGTAATCGCACTAGAAGCAACCATAAACTCCTCCGGCCCAAGCTTATAAACCGGCCCGATGCTTATCCCGCTTGCCGCAGCGATACCTTTTAACTGGATCATAACTCTTCCTCGCTATTAATAATCTTTTCTAACTCATCCATTGCTAACTCTGCATCCTGGCCGTCTGCTTCGATAATAATAAGGCTACCATTTTCAGCACCCAACATAAGAATACCCATTATAGACTTGCCATTAACCTCTTCGGTATCTCTGCGCACAGTAATACGCGAGTCAAATTTATTAGCTATCTGCACAAATAAAGCAGCTGGCCGGGCATGTAAGCCTTGCTTATTCTTTACGATAAGTTCTTTTTTAATTAAAGCCATAGTTAAATCTCTTCAATAAAACTTAAAATTATTTTCGCTAGCTTTTCCGAATCATGGCGGATTACCCCGTCTTGAATCATGCTAAAATCTTCCTCAATTACGCGACAACCCATATTCTCAATCTTCTTGCGATCATTGACTACAAAATGTGAACTCTGGTTAAGATAGCGCTCTAACACTTCAGTTGGCACCTCACCATTATTTACCACACAATAATCCAATATACGCGCACAGCTATGATTCACCAAAGCCTTGATATGGTCAGAAACAGTATAGCCGTCTGTTTCTCCCGGTTGAGTCATTACATTACAAACATAAACCTTAACCGCTTCAGACTGCGCAATCGCATCAGCTATCTCTTTGACCAAAAGATTAGGTATTATACTTGTGTATAAAGAACCTGGGCCCAAAACAATAATCTGCGCTTCTCTAATTGCCTTCAAGGCATCCGGCGTAGCGGGCGATTCTTGAGGCGTAAGGGCAACTCTACTAATCTGCTTTAACGCCTTCGGAATCAAATCTTCTCCCACTACCGTTGAACCATCCTGATAATATGCTACAAGTTGCACATTATCCAAGGTAGAAGGTATTACCTGCCCACGCAAAGCCAAAACCTTACTAGTCTCTTTAATCGCCTTTTCAAAATCACCGGTTAAGCATGTCATCACCGTAAGAAAAAGATTCCCGAAAGAGTGCCCGGAAAATTCCGAATTCTTATCAAAACGGAACTGAAAAAGATCCCGCAAAAGCTCCGGTGCATCAGCAAGGGCTACTAAACAATTACGAATATCTCCTGGTGGCAAAACATCAAATTGTTGTCTTAAGCGCCCCGAAGACCCCCCATCATCAGCTACTGTAACAACAGCTGAAATATTGGAAGAATAAACTTTTAACCCACTCAGCAGAACAGACAACCCTGTTCCCCCGCCAACAGCAACAATACGCGGGCCGCGGCTTAATTGTTTTTTTTGATACAAAATATCAACTAACTCTGCGCCTTTAGACGCTGGGGCAAATTCAGCAATAAAAGAACGCATCAAGCGCTTGATGCCTAAGATTAAAATTATAATTCCTGAAATTACAACCAACGTATCCAAAAACTGGATACCCCAGAATTCTTCACTGCGCAAATTAGCCGTACCTAAGATTAAAAGAACGACCCCGAAAGTGCTTAAGCCAATCCAACGCTTAATACCTATGCCCGGATAAAACCATTTTAAAATACCAATAGGAAGTTTTTTCATTTTAACGAAATTATCTGTCTTTTTACATATTCAATGCAGGGTTGCACCCTTCCTTAATAGATCTCCGAAGGCGTGCCTCTTGTAGATCAAATCTTTTTTTCGTCTTCCTGCGTAATGATTTTGGTTACAGATTTTTCGTCGATACAGGCACGTAAAGTATCGCGAAAATACTTATCTTTTAAAAGACGCGATATCCTGGCTAAAGCCTTAAGATGTGGGCCAGCGGAATCCTGCGGGGCCACAAGTAGAAAGAAGATATAAGCCAACTCTCCGTCCAAAGAATCAAAATCTACGCCTTTCTTTGAAAGACCAAAAGCAGCAACTAACTTATTCACACAGTCGCATTTTGCATGCGGGATGGCTATACCTTGGCCAATTGCAGTTGAACCCAAAGCCTCTCTAGACATAAGGGCATCAATGAGTTTATTGCGGTTGCGTTTCTCAACATCTCCAGCTTCAATTAAAAGATCCACCATCTCCTTGATCACATCTTCCTTCCTTGTGGATTTTATATCAGTAATAATAGCCTTCTTAGAAAGAAAATCCATTATCTGCATTTGTTTCTCCTTTAAATGAGCCCGCCGTTGGCGGGGCGAATTTATCCCGAGCGTACGTAGATAATTTCGAAAAAATTATCAAGCGTTTACGCGAGGGATCACCATTTTCCCTAAATGAGCTCTGCTGCCGTAAAACTAAGCGGGAGACGGGATTCGAACCCGCGACATCAACCTTGGCAAGGTTGCGCTCTAGCCAGCTGAGCTACTCCCGC
>JBAXLM010000066.1:0-4739 GCA_037134795.1 Candidatus Omnitrophota bacterium
ATTTTATGCTCGGAAAGTTTCTATTCTAGGTAAGTTTAGGTAAGTTTATATAAAAAAACACTTGACAAGATATGTGTATTATGTTTTAATTAAACCTATAGTAACTTATAGCTAAAGGAAGTAAAACTTATGTCAAGACTTATAGATATTGATGAGTTAGCAGAATACCTAAAATTAAAGAAGCAGACTATATATAATTGGCTTAATCAAGGTAAGATTTCTGGAATGAAGGTAGGAGGAGTTTGGAGGTTCGACCGGCGCGATATTGATACTTGGTTGAGGAGCAAAAAACGGACCTCTACTTCAGGAGAACAGTTATGAATTCTTTAGGAATATATTTTGGTACTAATTCCATTGGCTTGACAGAGGAAAATAATAAGAGGCTGGTGAATAGCGTAATGATCTCCCAGGCGAGTATATTTTCCGGTGATTTTGAGGAGAAGGTTCCCACGGACGTAAAAATTGTTGCGCTGATTAAGGATGCATTGCGTACTAACCATATGAATGTCGACCATGGGAGTATCTGTATTTCCGGACAGGATCTTATAATCCGGAGTTTTGAAATTCCCCGGTTACCGAGTAACGAACTACAAAATGCAATTAATTTTGAGGCCAAGAAGTACATTCCTTTTAAACTGGAGGATTTAGTTTATAATTTTCAAGTTGAGTCAAATAAGAAAAATAAGCTAAATACTATATTATTTGTTGGTATGAAGAAGGAGGTCCTGGAAAAATATGTTTCTATAGCCAGGCAGTTAAATATTAAGATCAACGATGTTGAATATTCTGCTTTTAGCCTTTTGCGTTTTTTAAAGTTATGCGGAGCAAAAGACAGCGGAATTATTGCCAGCTTTTGTTTTGACTTAGATAATGAGGATGAAATAAATTTTGTGGTTTCTGAAAACGGATTCCCATTTTTTAGCCGGGACATAATACTTGCTTCTGCTATAAACGATTTGGATGGTTCTGTTGTTAATGATCGGATAAAAAAATATGATAAGCTAAAGAGCGAAATACGCGTTTTTCAGGATTATTACCGCCGCAAGTTTCCAAGTAAAGGGATTAAGGCTCTTTATGTACTTTCTAGCCAGGATATACGCGAAGACCTGCGAGATTTTTTTACTAGTTGCGGTATTTCAGCAAAATTTGTTGATACTAGTAAGGTTTTAGGTAAAGGCGTAACTTATTCTTCAATTCTTGCCAAAAGCTTCGGGGCAGTTCTTTTTAAGGATATGCCTTTAAAAGTAAAGATTAATCTTTTTAACACACGGCTAAAGGCAGCTAGCGCTAAAGGCGAAAAGGATATTTTTGCCTTTTTGGAAGGCATAAATATAAATTTTAAAGTTATATTGCTAGGTATTTTCATATTGGCAGCTACTTTTGGTTATGGTATATACAGAACGCTACCAGTGCGTGAAGAATTAAACTCTATGAAAAATAATAGATTGAAACTAGCCTCGGTTTCCGCAGAAGAAGATTTTACGGTTTTAGCTACCCGGGAAAAGGATCTTAAAAAGAAGCTGAATAATTTAGGCAGTTTGATCAAAGACCAGCTTTATGCTACTTACTTTTTAGATATTATACCAAAGGTTTTGCCGGAAGGCGCCTGGCTTACTAAGTTTATTTCTACGCGCAAAGAAGATGGCCGGCCTGAAGTTATTATTGAAGGGGAGGCTTATTTAGGTGATAGTGATAAAGAATTTGAAGTAGTAAGTAAATTTTTATCCAATCTTAAGAGCAGTCAGTTTTTTTCCAAGAACTTTAAAGAAATAATTATTACTTCTGTTGATCGTAGGGTAATTGGTGATGCGAGTGTGGCGATTTTTAGTATTGCTTGTAGAAATTATCCGGAGATAAAGCAAGATGATAGCAATTGATTTCTTCAGTAAGAATAAAAACAAAATTATAAATGTTGGAGTTATATTACTGTCATTATTTGTGACCTTTTATCTGTATAACTTACAAAGCAAGCAACTTGCTTTGTTAGAGAAAAGTAAAAACGAGGAAATAAAAAAGAGCGAAGTAATCAAAAGTTTAATTCAGGTGGAGAAGGGGATCAACAACTATAAACAAATTTTTAATAAGAAAGACTTAGGCTCAGTTATTGACGCAATGACTGATATCGCAAAGGACACTAGAGTTAAGGTATCCTCAGTTAAACCTGGAGTAGAGCAGCAATATGCGGAGTATACAAAGACTCCATTTTTGATTGTGGTTAGAGTTGCGGACTATCATGCTTTGGGACAGTTTATTAGCAAAGTCGAGAATTACAAAGATTTGTTTCTTGTGGAAGAGATTAATATTACTACATCTGATAGCATGCAGAGTGATAAAAAGGCAGGGAAAGACTTGGATATTAGTTTAAAGATAAGCACAATAACTTGTCGATAATATGAGAAGAGAGGATAAGTTGTTAAAGTTAATTTTTATCTTAACATTACTGATAAGTTCCGCGCATATAGTTTTCGCAGAAAACAATGACGATGGAGTAATTTTGCGTCCTGTAATTGTTTATAATTCTGGGGATTTACGTAACCCATTTAGCAACCTATTCCAGTTAAGTAAAGAAAAAGAGGAACAAAGTATTCAGGCGCCAAAAGAAAGCATTGAACCACAGGTGCCTATGCCTAGCTTGGAAAATTTTAAAGTGCAAGGTGCAATTTGGGGAGGTAAGTTTCCACAAGTAATTATTAATAACAAAATGCTAAAGGTTGGGGATTTAATTGATAATTTTGAAATAGTAAATATAGAGAAAAAAGGGATTACTTTGAGTTTTAACGGAATGATTGCCAATTTAGATTTTACTGGCTATACCCCGGTTTTAGGAAAAGGGGATTAAGGAGGAAAAATGAAAAAGACTTTCTTGATTTTTGTTTTTATTTTCTCAATTGCATGTATGTTTTTTATCCCGCATTTAAATGCGCAGTCGCAAGAACCTCTTGTGGGTTCTGAGCCGATCATTTCTATGGATTTTCAGGATGTTAGCATAAAAGATGTGCTTAAAATGCTTTCCATGCAGTCAGCAATGAATTTTATTGCCTCTGAGGCAGTGGCTGACAGAAAGATAACTCTTTATTTCGATAAGGTGCCTTTGAGCCAGGCTATGGATAAAATTTTCAGCGCAAACAACCTTTCTTATGAATTGGACAGTAAAGCCAATATTTTTGTAGTTAAGGATTGGGGAAAAATGGTTGCTGAAACAATTACCAAGGTATTTTATTTAAAGCATGCTAGTGTTTCAACCTCTTCTTTAAAGCAAGAGGAATCAAATAATATGAATTCTAGTTCTTCTACTACCGGGAGTACTTCTTCTAGCTCTACAAGTGCTACTACAAGTAATACTACAGGTGGCAAATGGAAGATAGAAGAAGAGGCTGGGATTACTTATTCCATAAAGAAGTTGCTTTCTCCCGGTGGTTCATTGGTTGAAGATTTTCGTACCAATAGCCTGATTATCACGGATTCACCTGCGCGTATGAAAATAATTACCGAGGTGGTTATTTCTCTTGATATTGAAATTCCTCAGATTATGCTGGAAGTTGAAATGCTTGATGTAAGTAAAAATTCGATTGATAAGTTGGGGGTTAAGTACGGTCAAACTCCTTTTACGGCATTAATTTATGGCGCTTCTGCAAGTATGGGATTTCCTTATGGAAGTTGGAGTAAAATTCTTAATCCCGGTAAGGGAAGCATGAGTATTAATCCTGGCTCAGTTGATCCTGTTACTGGCGTGGCCTCAGGTAATCCTTATGAAATTCAGTTGGATTTTTTGAAATCGCAATCTGATACTAAAGTTTTAGCCAGGCCAAGGATTATGACTTTGAACAATGAAACCGCAGAGATTAAGATTACTACTAATGAAGCGATTGGCCAAATTACTGATACTCAAGGCCAGGGCACAGCTTCATCAACAACTACTAGCGCTGAGAGAGTAGAGACCGGCGTGTCACTTAGAGTAACTCCGCAGATTAATTCTGATAACGGAGAGATTACCATGTTTATTTATCCTAGTGTTAAGGATGCTACTACCAGTACTTTTAATACTGCGTATAAAGACCCTGAAGAGCGCTCTACTAAGTCAACAGTAAGAATTAAAGACGGGGAGACAGTAGTTATCGGCGGTTTGATCCGCCACGATAGGTCTGAAACTATAACTAAGCTGCCGATATTAGGGGATATTCCTTTAATTGGCGCTATGTTTAGGCATAAGAATATGGATAAAAATAGAGAAAGAGAACTTTTAGTATTTATTACTCCTCATATCGTTAAGAGCGGCCAAGCAAAGTTAAAGGAAATGCAAAGATTCAGCTTGCCTATTCGCGAACAGAGTGCAGTTACCCACGTTAACCGCGATTATTTGGTTAATTCTAGTTTGAATAATTTAGATAAAAAGCGATAAGAATGCCAAGAGATAAGTATTTAAGATTAGGCGAACTTCTTATAAGTGAAGGCTTAATTACACCTAGCCAGTTAGAAAAGGCTATTAGTGTTCAAAGGCAGGAGTCTGGCCGGTTGGGTGAGGTATTAATCAAGTTAGAAATGATAAAAGAGGACCAGATTGTAGCTGCTTTGGGAAAACAGCTGAATGTTCCTTTTTTTACTCTTGGCACGGGTATGCTTAAACCAGTGGTTGACCAAGGGTTAGAGCATTTGATCTTGCAGGAGTTTGCGTTTAAGAATAATGTATTGCCTTTGTCGCGTACACTCAGGTCGCTTACAGTGGCCATGTTCGATCCGTT
>JBAXLM010000067.1:0-4702 GCA_037134795.1 Candidatus Omnitrophota bacterium
ATGAGAAAAATATTAGTAATTTCCTGTGTTATGTTTCTAATTGCAACTAGTGCAGCATTCGCTAAAACACTTCCTAGCGAGAATGCCGCGAAAGATTTATCTAGTAAAATAATGGCAAAGGTGGCGACGGGTGATTTAAACGCGGCCTTAGAAATGATTAAACCTTATACTTTTATCAGTTTGGCAGAGATGGATGCTATTATCGTTCAATCTAAAGAGTCCAAAGAGAAGTTTGGAGAAAGAAACGGAAAGTCGATAGGTTATGAGTTCATTAATTCTAAAAGAGTCGGAGATAGTTTATTAAGGTTTCGTTATATTGAGAAGAATGAAAAACATGCATTGCTCTGGGAGTTTTACTTTTACAATACCAAAGAAGGATGGATCCTAGATTCCTTTAATTGGAGCGATGTTTATAAGCCGCTATTTGAAGGCCTTAATAAATAGGCCGCCATTTTTATATACAAAATCCAGCCGTTTAAATACACAGCAGATGCCTCCTGATTTATCATCGTTTAAAATGAAGAGAATTATAGTGACAGCACTTCTCTGCCTGGGAATGTTTTTGACAAATGCTCAAGCGCAAGAATCTTCTAGGGGAGCTTTACACCCAGCGAGTTATTGGCAAAATATAAAAGATGCTACTTTGCAATGCCTTTTATGCCCGCGCAAATGCGTTCTTGCTTCTGGGCAGCGTGGTTTTTGCACCGTACGCATAAACAAGGAAGGGAAACTTTATAGCTTAGGTTACGGAAATCCGGTAGCTATTCAAGTGGATCCCATTGAAAAGAAACCGTTTTTCCATGTTTCTCCGGGTGAGCCGGTTTATTCGCTTGCCGTTGCCGGATGTAATATGCGTTGCGTATTCTGTCAGAATTGGCAGATATCCCAGTCTAAGCCAGACGAAGCCAAAAGTTATAATCTTTCTCCAGAGGAAGCGGTTAAACAAACCATACAAAGTAATTGTCGTTTTATTGCTTATACCTATACCGAACCGACAGTATTTTATGAATATATGCTTGATATCGCGAAGTTGGCTCGTGGTAGAGGCATAAAAAATACAATGCATACCTGCGGTTATATAAATCAGGAGCCCTTAAAGGAGCTGCTGAAATATATGGATGCGGTTAATGTCGATCTCAAAGGTTTCTCTCCTGAGATTTACGCTAAAATCTCAGATATGGCGCAACTTGAGCCGGTTTTAGAGACTCTTAAAACAATTAAAAATGCAGGAGTCTGGCTTGAGATAACCTGTTTAATTATCCCCGGATTAAATGATGAATCTGTTAAGATTAAAGAGATGTGTGTGTGGATTAAGGAAAATCTAGGAGATGAGGTGCCGGTGCATTTTAGCCGTTTTATGCCGGCTTTCCGATTAATGAATCTTCCTCCTACTAGCCAAGAAAAACTTGAGGAAGCATATGAAATTGCTAAAAACGTAGGATTAAAATATGTTTATATCGGTAATCTCCCTGGCCATCCCGGAGAAAGTACGATTTGCCCGCATTGTGGAAAGATTATCATCAAGAGAATAGGATATGAAATTTTAGAGAATAATATAAAAGATGGAAAATGCAAATTTTGTGGCAATAAGATAGCCGGTAGATGGAACTTCTAATTTATTTTCAGCTTTTTGGTATTGGTTTAAGTTTTGGCGTTGCCGGACCATGTTTTTTATCCTGCACGCCTTTTTTTATCACATATCTTGCCGGAAAACAACTTAAATGGACCCAGGGTTTAATAGAGGCAATGATATTTCTTTCCGGCAGGTTGTTTGCCTACCTTGTTTTAGGATATCTTGCCGGCCTATCGGCAACACTACTTAGGCAATTCGGCAGCTTGAATTTTATCTTACTTTTAAAGCCTTTAGGCGGGGTAATTATTATCACGCTGGGAATCCTTATTTTATTTTCTAAGGAGCCGGCTTACTGTGGGTGTAAATTTCTAGCGAATAAGGTAATCACCTTTGGTAGCTTATTTATTTTGGGTTTTATAATGGGAGTATCCCCATGCGCGCCACTTATAGCACTGCTTTTTGAAATTACGATTATCTCCAAAACTGCGTTTCAAGGATTGCTTTGCGCTTTGTCATTCGGGTTAGGTGCATTTGTTTCAGGCTTTATAGTTATCGCCGGATTATCAGGGCTGATTAGCTGGTTTCCGGCAAAAGTCCAGAAATCGAGTTTAACCTTATTAGTTTTTCGTATTATCTTTGCCTCGCTTTTAATTTTGATGGGATTAAATCTAATTTTATCAAAAACCTCAAGAATATTATAAAATGGCAATCGTATCTTCTATTTTCTTAATCGGCTTTACCGCTATAGTAGCGCAGATTGTTATCATGCGTGAGCTGCTGATTGTTTTTAATGGTAACGAGATATCTATCGGTTTTATTCTCGGCAGTTGGCTTATTTGGGGAGCGGTGGGGTGCTGGGTTTCAGGAAAATTTGCTAAAAAGGTTAAATCAAAACTAGATTTATTTTCGATCTGCCAACTTATTTTAAGTTTCTTTCTTGTTTTAAGCATCTTAGCGATTAGATCGATAAAACATTATTTTAATCTTGCACCTGGAGAGATTGTCGGATTTATGCCGATGGTTATTTCCAGTTTTTTAATTCTCGCACCAATCTGCATGCTTTTAGGTTTTATGTTTTCTTTAAGCTGCAGGATATACCAAGTAAAATCTGTGGAAAATGCGCAAAATATTGGCATGATTTATTGTTTTGAGTCTGTTGGCGCGATGCTTGGCGGAGTGCTGGCAAGTTTTATTTTTATCCGTTTTCTAAATTCTATTACCATTAGCGTAATTCTTGGTTTACTGAATATTTTCGTGGCTATTTGTTTACAGCGCGGGCCAAAAAAGAGCAGGAAAGGGGCGCTATTTACAGGCGCATTGACGGTTATTTTTTTTGCGGCGCTTGCTTTATGGTCTTCTGGCGGCTGGGATAATCTTGACGCATATTCACGTAAAAAGCAATGGCAAGGTTATCAAATTTTAGAAGCAAGGAATTCAATATATGGAAATATTATGGTAACAAAAAGGGGAGGCCAGTATTCTTTTTTTGATAACGGCCTGCATCTTTACAGCGTACCGGATAAACTGACTTCTGAGGAAGCGGTGCATTTTGTTCTCTTGGAACATAAGAATCCTCAAGATTTGCTTTTGATAGGTGGCGGGGCAGGGGGGCTGATAGGAGAGATGCTTAAGTATCCAGTAAAGAGTATTGATTACCTTGAGCTTGACCCTGTAATTATAGCTTTGGCTGAAAAATTCCTTCCTTCGAAGGATTATGAGCCCTTAAGAAATCCAAAAGTTTCAATTTTTAATTTAGATGGCAGGTTTTTTATTAAGAACGCGCATAAAAAATATGACTGTGTGATTACTCATCTTGGGGATCCTTATACCGCGCAGGTAAATAGATACTATACAGTCGAGTTTTTTAAAGAAGTAAAAAGGGTTTTAGCCGTTGGCGGTATTTTTTCGTTTGCTTTAAATTCATCGGAGAACTACATCAGCCCAGAATCGGGGGAATATTTAAGGTCTGTTTACTTAGGGTTAAAAGAGGTGTTTAGAGATGTTTTGGTTATTCCCGGAGATACAGCATATTTTTTAGCCTCGGATAAAGCAGGCATGCTTACTTATGATTATAATATTTTGATGCGCAGGGCAAAAGAAAAAAATTTAGATTTAAAATACGTACGTGAATATTATCTATTTTCCAAATTATCTCCGCAACTTTTGGCTTATACTGAAGGCCTGTTGCGCGAAAAAGGGCAAGTGAAGCTAAATTACGACTTCAAGCCAAGCACCTATTATTACAATATGACTTTCTGGGCAGCGCGTCTTGGCGAGTCGGGTTTTAAGAAGATGCTTAAAGCAGTAAGTTTTGAAAAAGTTCTTAATGCTGTATTCGGCATTTGCGTTTTGATTATTTTTTCAAGTTTAATTGGAATACGGAAAAATAAAAATTTCTATAAACAGGCCAGCCTTATCTTGCTTTTGGTTTCAGGTTTTTCTGCGATGGCTATGCAGATGATTTTATTGCTAACTTTTCAGATTATTTACGGGTATGTGTTTTATAAAATAGGTTTTCTTCTTACCATTTTTATGGCAGGTTTAGCGGGAGGAAGTTTTTGGATGATAACTTTGTTGAAGGAGCGCAAAGGCGCGTTAAATATTTTAATACGCTCGAATTTCCTGTTCTGCATTTTATCATTAGGGCTTCCAGTAATTTTTTCATGGTTATTGGTTTCAAATAAAGAAATTGTATACTCTTTAGGAGCAAACGTTATATTTCCCTTATTATCAGGTGTTGCTGGCTTACTTGCGGGCGTACAATTCCCTCTGGTGAATAAAATATATCTTAATGATTTTGAAGAGGCGGGGCAGGTTTTCGGGTTAACCTATGGGATTGATTTATTGGGTTCTTGTTTTGGCGCTTTTTTCACCGGTATTTTTTTAATTCCTATTCTAGGGATAAATTGGAGTTGTTTGGCAATTGGACTAGTCAATTTTTCTATTTTTACGGTATTAATTTTAAGCAGGCCCAGGAAGTTGGTTTAAAAATATCTGTATTTTTACTGGACAAACGTAGGAAATGTGTTATGCTTCTTTAGTAGTGAATAAAGGATTAGAAGTTTGTAGGCCGCGAGGTTTAGAAAACTAACCTTCGCGGTTTTTTGTTTCTGCCGTTATTTGCTAAAA
>JBAXLM010000068.1:0-4687 GCA_037134795.1 Candidatus Omnitrophota bacterium
GAGCAGGACACTCTTAATGTCAAGGTCGTAGGTTCGACTCCTACATGGCTCATTTAAATCATCAGGGGTTTTATAAAATCCCGAATATTCCCGCCATTTTTTTAGTATTTATTAGTTCTTCTAATTATGCAGAATGAATAAAATCGTTAGCACAAAACAATCGATAAAAATGGATTTTAAGGAGTTAAAGGATAAATATCAGTTACTAAGAGACTTGATGGATTTTATCCCGGATGTTATTTATTTTAAGGATAAATTAGGCAGGTTTATTATGGTTAACCAGGCGCATGCTAAAGGCTTGGGAGTAAAACCTGAAGATTTGGTAGGAAAAACAGATTTAGATATTTTTTCTAAGGATCGGGCTAAAAAGATGATCCAAGACGACGCGCAAGTTATGAGTACCGGTAAGCCTATAGTTGATAAGGTTGAAAGAGCAACTCGTCCGGACGGTGTGGACAATTATGTTTCTACAACTAAAATTCCGCGCTACGACGCTAAAGGCAAGGTTGTGGGTTTGATTGGAATTACTAGAGATATTACTCGGCGGATGCAGTTTGAACGATTAAAAAAAGACAAACTAAACATTGAGAAGAAACTGGAGTCGTTAGAAGAGCTCAGTGCCATGAAATCTGAGTTTATTTCGACTGTTTCTCATGAGTTACGTACCCCGCTGGCCGTGATTAAACAATTAATTACTATAGTTTTTAATGAAGTTGTTGGCCAGATAAATCATAAGCAAAAGGAAGTGCTTGGAAAAACATTGGATAACGCTGAGCGTTTAAAGAAGATTATTGATGATTTACTGGATATCTCACGGATCGAAAGAAATACTCTTAAATTGCACTATTCCCTGGTGGATATAGTTGATCTTGTGAAAGATTCAGAAGGATTTTTTATGAAATTGGCTGAAGAAAAAAATATCCGCTTGAAATATATTTATCCTATTGAGCCGGTAAATGTTTTCATTGATGCTGATAGGATAAGACAGGTTATTTTTAACCTTATCAGCAATGCGATTAAATTTACCACGGATAGCGGGGAGATAAAGGTAGAGGTAAAAATTCTAGAAGCAAAAGTCAGGATAGGAGTCATAGATACCGGTATCGGTATTTCCAAAGCAGACTTGCCTTCAATATTTAATAAATTCATTCAAGTTTCTAAACTTACCGGAGCAGAAAATAAAGGCATAGGATTGGGCCTTTCTATATCTAAGAAACTGGTTGAAAGGCATAAAGGAGAGATTTGGGTTGAATCTAAAACCGGGGTAGGAAGTAAATTTTATTTTACTTTACGCCGTTTTTATACTCTAGATATGTTGGGTAAGAGCGTGAGGAATAAAGTGAGCAGGCTGATGAAGAGTGGGGTATCTATGCATTTTGTCAGTTTGTTGATTCTGAATTGTAGCGAATTCAGCAAGAGGATGAAGATCGATTCGGAATCATTATTTAAAGATTTACGCGCTATACTTGATTCGGTTCTTAAGAACGCTAAATACGGAAATATAGATAAACAGGCGATGGCCGTAATAAACCCTAAGGCAGGTAAATTCAGCATAATTCTTCCTAAGGCCTCAAACAGGCAGGCAGCCAATATTTCCAGCCTGCTCAAATATAAGATTAAGCAGTACTTTGCCAGTAATAAAGTTGAAGATGTCTTTATAACCATGGGTTCGCTGTCTTATTCTCAGAAGATTTTTTCGCATGCTGACGGGATTCTTCCGTCGCGGTTTTCTATTAAAGAAATATATATAGGCTCGGAGATGCGGCGTTTTAAGAGAATGTCTTTTAAAACAGATATTAAGCTCTTTTTACCTACAGGAAAAGTTGAATTATCCGAATCCGTAGATGTATCTGAGGGAGGGATTTGCTTAGTAATTAAGCATCTATTAAAGACAGATTCGCAATTAAAGATAAGCTTTGTTTTTCCGGAAAACAAAGAATTCATTATTGAGGTAAAAGTGCGGGTGGCTTGGATAAGGAAAATGGAGCCTATATTTGGCAAGGATACTGATAAATATAAGGTGGGATTGGAGTTTGTAAATTTAGAGGGTAAGTATAGAAAAGTTATTTGCAGAAGATTAATGAAGGAGTCTTAAGGAGATTAAGCCATGGTAAAGAAAAGAATACTACTTATTGAAGATGAAGTTGATATGGTATATGCAGTGACTCTTCAGTTAGAGGCAGTTAATTATGAAGTTTTAAGTGTTACAGATGGCCAAGCAGGTTTAGATATGGCGCGTAAAGAAAAGCCGGATTTAATTATACTGGATTTAATGCTTCCTAAAATGGACGGTTATAAGGTTTGTAGGATGTTAAAATTTGATGAAAGATATAAGAAGATACCCATAATTATGTTTACTGCCCGGGTCCAGGATCAGGATAAAAAATTAGGCCAGGAGGTAGGCGCAGATGCTTATATTACCAAACCTTTTGATTCTAAAGCGCTTTTGGATAAAATAAGCGCGCTGCTGAAATAATATTGAACCTACCGCACATCTGGGCATTTGGGTTTTTAGCCCTGTAATTATCCCACCAGCTAGATATCTTATTGAAAGAATTAAAATCTAAAGGTATAATATAAATGCTTCTTTAGTTAATATGTTGGCAAAATATGCGATTGTGGCCAAAGATATAAAAAGGTGAAAAATGCTAGATATAAAATTTATAAAAGAAAATCATGATTTAGTAAAACAGGCGATCAATAATCGTGCTTTAAAGATTGATATTGATAGCGTTATTAAAATTGATGATGCGCGGCTTAAGGCATTGAGTGAGTTTGAAGATTTGGCTGCTAAACGCAATAAAGCTAATGATGAAATAGGGGTGTTAATTAAAGAAAAAAAAGACGCTAAACCTAAGATTTCTTCGATGAAGGATATCTCTAAGCGTATTGGAGAATTAGAGGGGCAACTAAGAGACCAGGAAGCTGAACTAAATAAGTTGCTTCTAAATATTCCCAATGTGCCGCATACTTCTTTACCGATAGGGGATGTAACTCATAATAAGATTGTGCGTAGTTGGGGAGAACTGCGGAAATTTGATTTTAAACCACTTAGCCATATTGAGCTTTGTCAAAATTTAGATATCGTAGATTTTAACCGCGCAACCAAGATTACCGGATCAAATTTTATTCTTTTTAAAGGTTGGGGCGCGAAGCTTGAGCGCGCGTTAATTAATTTTATGCTCGATTTACATACCAATAAACATGGCTATACGGAAATTTTCCCACCGTTTTTGGTTAATCGTGCTTCTATGCTTGGGACAGGGCAACTTCCTAAATTAGAAGAGGATATGTATAAATTAAAAGATGATGATCTTTTCTTGATTCCCACCGCAGAAGTTCCGGTGACTAATATGTTCCGCGATGAGATTTTAGAAGAAGATAAACTACCTATTTATTATACTGCTTATACTGCGTGTTTTAGGAGGGAGGCAGGTTCATACGGAAAAGATACCAAAGGTTTAACCCGCGTGCATGAGTTCGATAAAGTAGAGATGGTTAAATTTGTTAAGCCCGAAGATTCTTATGATGAGTTAGAAAAACTAGTAGTTAATGCCGAAGAGGTTTTGCAGCTTTTAGAGCTTCCTTATCGGGTAGTGTTGCTTGCAACCCAAGATTTAAGTTTTTCCGCTAGTAAATGTTATGATTTGGAAGTCGTTACTGCCCCTACTGGTAAATGGCTCGAGGTATCTAGTTGCAGTAATTTTGAAAGTTTCCAGGCTCGTCGAGCCAATATTAGGGTGCGTCGGAAAAAGAGCAAAAAAATAGATTATATACATACTTTAAACGGTTCAGGTGTTGCTTTAGCTCGTACTGTAGTAGCGATATTAGAGAATTATCAACAGGAGGACGGCTCGGTAGAGATCCCCAAAGCTTTACAGCCGTATTTAAATGGCCAAGAAAGAATTTCCTGAAAAAAAGCTGATTAAAGAGAAGGATATCTTTTTCCCGAATGAATCAATGAATATCCCGGGGGATTTTTCTAGTAAAATATCCGAGATATCCAGCAAAGCTTTTGGGGTAATTAAATTTATTTTAGGAATTATGTTTTTACCGCTTGTTTTCTCAGTTGTATCATCTTTTTTAAATGAATTTAGTTCGGTTAATAAAGATTTACAAGGGATATTCTGGAATGGTGTGATTTGTTTTTTAGCAGTGTATTTATTCATCTGGGAGCCAACAGTAATTTATAATAAGGGGCATAAACTGCTGGGAATTGTATTCAGCTTCTTTAAACCTATGGTTAGCGTAGCACCATTTCTCCTGCCTATATACACGATTGCATTTCTTTTTATTTACGGGTTGCTCTCGCTGTGGATTAGATCTGGTTGGTTAATTGAATATACGCTTTTTTTGGTTGGTTTTACTGCTATTTTGCATCTAACGTTTTCCGCAAAAACAATTCGCACTAAAAAGGGTGATTTTTTAAAAGGAAATTATATTTTTGGGTTTTCTTTTATTTTTATTTTGAATCTAGTGTTGCTTGCTTTTGGTTTTAGCCTAATTTTCAAGGAGTTTTCTTTTGTGAATTTTTGTAATGTATCTTTTGATATAACTAAGAGTATATTTCGTACAGTTTTTAAGCAGCTTTTCTTGTTCTGATTCTTTGGTGGGGTGGCTGAGTGGTCGATAGCGGCGGTCTTGAAAACCGTTGTGGGCGTAAGTCCACCCAGAGTTCGAATCTCTG
>JBAXLM010000069.1:0-4680 GCA_037134795.1 Candidatus Omnitrophota bacterium
CTTTTCATAATTTTCTCCTCACTATTTCCACCGCGTTGGTGGTGTATATGGCCTATAAACAGGCGGTGGATTATATGCCGGCGGCGTATATGGCTTATATGCCGGTGCTGGCTTATACGCTGGCGGTATGTATGGCTTATATGCCGGCGACGGATTATAAGCCGGCGACTGATACTGCTTAGGCGCTTCTATTTTAGGTTGATTAAATTTAGGCTGATTAAATTGTTCCTGTTTCCAATAATCCGGCGGCGCAATACTTTTAAAATCATATTTTCCCGGCCAGGAACCGTGTGTCGGGAAATATTTCCAGTTAAATATATCCTGTTGCCTAAGCATTTTGTTTAAATATGGCATATGTAATTGAGGAAAAACTTGTTGAAGTACATCATTAGAAATAACTCGGGTATCGCTATATCCGCCATGCATTTGTTGAAATGCTCTATAATGAATATTATGTTCATTAGGAATTACAAACGGCAAAAAAACCAGAGGGTTAAATGGAATATTTACATTTTTCATATTAGACAATAAGGATGCCCAAGAAATCGGATCAGTAACTGAATTAATATTCTTCCAATTAGAATCTAGCTCTGCAAAATTATATCTTGAAGGAGAATTTAGGCTTATGAGATTAATCCTATTCCCTTTAACTGCTTTCCTTACTCCAATATCTAAATCCGACGATCCTAAGC
This sequence comes from Candidatus Omnitrophota bacterium, assembly GCA_037134795.1. Classification (GTDB taxonomy): domain Bacteria; phylum Omnitrophota; class Gorgyraeia; order Gygaellales; family Profunditerraquicolaceae; genus UBA6249. Next base: position 693 of record JBAXLM010000069.1, read on the forward strand.
GCTCCCCTACCCAATTTCCAGCGCTATGCATTATTGTCATAACTTTATTTTTTGCGCCTGCAATACGAAATGCCTCTACCATTGTATTATCTAATTTCGCTTGCGCTTGAGGAATATCGCCATATTTTCCTGACCAACGGTGTTCAATAACTCTCACCCCTCCTAGCTCTAATATTCGTCTTAGCTTCCAATCCGTTGTGCAATCTTGAGTGAGATTTCTACCTATGTCTTCCGTCTTCTGAATAATATTATAAACCCCCGGTATAATTACCACCACCTTTATTTCCGAACCAACCTGCTGAATCAAAGGTCTTGCCTTTTCTACTTCCGGTGTTTTTACGCTTTGCAAAGAAAAAGCAGCAATATATTTAGTCCAAGAATCGCTATCGGTTTTTAAAATACTAACAAATTCTGCTGGTAGCTGAGGATACGATTTAATTTTATCACCCAATGATAATACGGTAGACCGGCGCACATGAACATTACTGTCCTTTAGTAGTGGTATTAGAGTCTTCACAACTCTTGCTTCATTAAATTGGCCTAAAAATACTGCCACGCCCTCGCGCACCTGTGCATCAGGATCCCTTAACATTGGAATCAAAGGCTCAATGAATCTTCTATCATTTGACGCGCTTATCCCAAGGACTGCGGCGTGGCGCACAAAATGATTCTCATCTTTAATCAACGTTTTTAAATGTCCCAATGATTTTGAATCTGCAATTGCGCCAAAAGACAAAGCCACCACCTGCCTTACCTTAACGCTCTTATCGCGCATACGACTTTCAATAAAACCAACTGTCTCGCGACTTTTTAAATTACTCAAACTCAATACTGCTGAAAGACGAATAAGTTCATCATTATCATTCAAAGCTTTTTTAACTGTTAAAACTGCTTTGGGAAAATCGTTAATTTTAGCGCCTAAAGTAAATATTGCCGCCCGCTTTACCAAATTATCTTTGTCTTCTTCAGCGATCTTTATGATAGATTCAATAAAACTCCGGTTGTTGATTTCTCTATTAGCAAATTCCATTATGGAAAAGTGGCGTATGTGAGCGTCTTCATCTTCTATCCCTTTAAGAAAAACATTATTTACCGCTGAGCCATCAAAATTAGAAAGCACCTTAATAGCATGTCGTCGAATATATACATTTTCATCTATATTATATAAATTTATAATAGGTTTTATGACTTCTTTGCTCCCCGTTTCTCCGATGGCCCAGAGAGTGGCATAACGAAGCCTCACATCGTTTACACTTAAATAATTATCGGATAACCGCAAGATAAAAGTAGAATCCAGTTCTATTGCTTTATCAAAATCTTTTTTAGCCTCTTCTACTTTTCCCATGGAAGCATAAAAAATCCCCCGGTTACAATAAAGTACTGCGGATTTCGGATCAAGCGTGATTCTCTTAGTAAAATTAGAGATAGCTTCATCAAACGGCATTACAATAGTTCCATGGGGATATTCTTGTTTGGACGCGCATCCAAATGGAATCAAAAATATTCCCAGCATAAACATTGAAATAAAGAATTTTTTAGTAACAGGTGGCCCTCGAATCAATGTTGAAGGAAAAGATTCTCTTTTCTTCACCGGCGAGCTAGAACTATTTGAAGGCTGGGTGATGGACTCAAGATAAGAATCTTCAAAAATATGCAAGGCTTCTTTATGACTATCAACGATACTATAGAGCAGCGAGTCTTTGGGCGAAATTACACCGCAAGACAGAGGAACATCAGTTATCCACTCATGCCAAGGCATCCAAAAATCCCGTCCAATAAGAACAAGAGGGCGTGCCATTATCTTACCTGTCTGAATAAGGCAAAGCGCCTCAAAAAAGATATCCATAGTTCGTGAACCCCCTCGGAAAAAAGCGAACCCAAGATTCGTGTGCCGCATAAAAGCTATTTTTTCCTCAAAAAGGTATGTAAAATTAAGCCGAATGTCACCGGCGCATTCAAAACTATTACGATTTTCATTCATCAGAAAAGAAACGGCCCGCGCCGATATATCCTCTTTTGTTTTCTTTATCTCCTGATAGCCCTCCCATACTCCAGCGCCCATACCATAGCGGCCACGATACAAAAGAGAAACATTAAGCTCAGCCAAACCTTGAGCCAAACGGCTAGCCTCACGAAATACGGGATGAACCTCCGAAACGAACTCCGAGCCTAAAATACCCACGGCCAAACCCAAATTTTCCATCTTTGCTAAACTCTTTAGAAGATCGCGAATGGTTTTAGTAACATCAATATTATTGTTGTTGACGTTGGCGAACTGCATTGCTTTGTTTCGTCTAAGAATATTTAAAACTTCTTTCTTTGAATCAACAAGCCGCACAAGATCCTTAAGCGGCCTTTTTAAGAATCCAGACCTCTGCATATTACTCAAGAGATGATAAAGCCCTGCGTAGAATTGACGGCCAAATAAAATAATAGGAAAATCAGGAACGCGTCTCCTGTCTTTTAAGGTTATCACTTCAAAAAGTTCATCCATAGTCCCAAACCCCCCGGGCATACAGATAAACGCCTGGCTTAAATTGACAAAAGCCATTTTTCTGGAAAAGAAATATTTAAATACAAGTGGGACATTAACAAAAGGGTTAGCACCTTGTTCAAAAGGAAGCTCTATTCTTAAACCGACGGAAAGAGTACCCGGCAAAGCACCTCTATTGGCTGCTTCCATAATACCTGGGCCGCCTCCGGTTATAATCGTATAGCCACTCCGAGAAAGTTCAGCGGCTAATTCCATCGCCTCTTTATAATAACCCGTTGGATTACCAAAGCCTATTCTGGCTGAGCCGTAAATACTAACAGCGGGGCCAATGGCGCGGCGCACAGCCTCATATTGGCGTAATTCTGCCGCAGCTTTTTTAATAAACTGTTCTCCTGACACCGGCGAACTTGTGTTATAAATTGCCCCCTGCTCATCTTTATCTACGGAATAAAATTCCTTGATAATTACTTTCGTGCCAAGTGGAACAAAATAATAGATTTCTTCCACATCCTCATTCTTCATGCGAATACAACCGTCGCTTTCTTCTTTACCGATAGATTCAGGCCAACTTGTTGAATGCATGCCTATAGACGGGCCAATTCTGACAAAAATACCTAATTTTCCAAAAGGGTAATTTTTATTGCCATAAGGGACTTTCTTGCTGCTATGAGGCTTATACCAATATGCTTTACGTTCAAGGCGCTCAGTAACTTCAAATATCCCAAGCGGCGTCTTTGTTTTCTTCTTCCCTACACCGATGGGATATTCCCTGATTAATCTTCCGTTATCGTCGCAAAAATAGAGCTTTTTATCCATCCTGCTTATGATAATTTTATAACCAAGATTAACAATCTTAAGGGTTTGCTCATTAGCTAACGTATCGGAATGCAAATTATTCAGTCTTTTTAATAATTGCGGAGTCATATTCAATTTTTTACTTAAATCTTTTAAAGAAACCGGCTCTTTAACCTGATAAAAAACTACCGCCTTTTCCAGGATAGGCGGTAAATAATCGTAGGATGAAACTCTAACCTCAGAGGTTGCCGTTTGCTGTGCATACGCCATAACCACATAAGAGTTAATTCCTAAGCCATAAACAAAAGGCATTAAAGTAAACGCAGCCAACCTGTTTACCGGCGAGCTAACGCTTTCAGGTTTAGAGGAAGAATTCGCTATTTTAACAAAAAGTTTTATCGCTCTTCTAAGCATAATTTTGTTCATCCTGTCCGTACACCAAGCTGCCTTACCAATATCTAAACCTATGGGATTAATATAAAATTTCTTTTTAATTACACGAGCAGACCAATCTTGCTGCATTTTTTGATAATCAAATTTGGTAAATTCAATTTTTCCAATAAGTTTATCCTTTAGGTTAGTTGAATCGAAACTTTCGTCTCTGCAATCAAAGCCGATACCATGGCGCCAGAGAGATTGATCTAGTTGTGTTTTAATAAATAAAACCACGGGTAAATGTTGAAGATCCTCATCGTTGGC
>JBAXLM010000070.1:0-4593 GCA_037134795.1 Candidatus Omnitrophota bacterium
ACGCCAAGAAACTTTTCCAGCCTTTCAATCTGATTATTCCCAGCCTGTTCAAGAATCTTCTCTAACCTATCCACAGGCAGCAACCTTCTTTCAATACCTACTTTAAATACGGCTGCTATAGGATGTTTTATATTCTCTTCACATAACTGCATAGCGGATTTAGTGTTACCGGATTTTATATTTCTAAAGATCTCCTGTACAAATTCATAACTATTTACGGTACGCATTCTTCTAAAAACCCAAAGCCTTTCCAAAACTAACGCCCAACCAACAATTGATCCGAGTATTATAGGCACCATTACAGGGCCACCCTTAATTATTAATTCCCACATTCTTACATTCTCCTTTTTCGCAAGTTAAACATTCATTTAATAAACAACATTTCCCGATACTTAGGTAAATCCCAGGCATCATCAGCAACCACGCATTCAAGCTGATCCACATGTTTTCTGATATGCTCCATCAAAGGCTTAAGGCGATAAAAATAAACCTCTGAGCGTTTCTCATCTTTCATTTTTTTTGCCTGCGCCAGCAACTTAACCATGGCCAGGGTATTCTTACGCACATAATAAATGCTCGAAACTACTTCACTTAAATGTGCTTTTTTATCAATTAATGCCGCCGCATTTACTTTTAAACCTACGCTTTTCTTTAGCCTTACCAACTTATCTAAAGCGCAAGATAATAATCTTTCGTATTTATAACCTGCCGGAACCACTGAGGCGTTAACCATTTCATTCAAAACATTCGCCTCAATCTCTAAGGTTAAATTATACATATTCACCCAGATATGGTAACGCGCAACCAATTCCTCTTTAGAAAAAACTTTATATTTTTCAAATAGTAAAATGTTCTCTTTCTTAATTAATGCCTCCAAAGCACTATAGGTAGCAGCAATATTCGGCAGGCCTCTTTTCTTGGCTTCCTTAAGCCATTCTTCCGAATAATTATTCCCCTCAAAACGGATATCCTTCGTCTCTTTAATAATCTCAGAAATTACCTTTAATACGGCAGAATTAAAATCTTTCTCCCCAGAAGTAGTCTTCTTAATCTGCTGGCTAACATAATCTAAGCTTTCAGCAATAATGGTATTAATTATTGCAATGGGTGTAGATATATTCTGTGATGAACCAACAGCGCGAAACTCAAATTTAGTTCCGGTAAAGGCAAACGGCGAAGTGCGATTTCTGTCCGTTGTATCTTTATTAAATTTGGGCAGGCGGCCAATACCTAAATCTATAATATCGCTCTTAGAAACTTTTGATTTAACCCCTTTCTCAATCATATTCAGAATATGGGTTAGCTGTTCGCCTAAAAATACACTGATAATCGCAGGTGGCGCTTCATTTGCGCCTAAGCGGTGCTCATTACCGGCTAAAGCAACTGAAGCACGCAAAAGATCACCATGCAGATAGACGGCTCTTAAAACTGCGGATAAAATCGCTAAAAATTGCAAATTATCTTCCGGAGTTTGGCCCGGATTAAGTAAATTATTGCCTGAATCATCCGCTAGCGACCAATTTACATGCTTGCCGCTACCATTTACTCCGGCAAAAGGCTTCTCATGAAAAAGACAAACTAACCCGTGACGCAAGGCAACCTTTTTCATCAACTCCATCAACAGCTGGTTATGATCAGCAGCAATATTGGATTCTTCAAATATCGGGGCAAATTCATACTGGTGCGGAGCAACTTCATTATGGCGGGTCATCACCGGTATGCCCAACTTATAAGCATCTTCGGCTACTTCAAACATATAATTTAAAACACGCTCTTTAATCGTGCCAAAATACTGATCTTCCAACTGTTGACCCTTAGGGCTAGGTGCCCCGATTAAAGTGCGGCCAGCCATAATTAAATCCTGGCGTAAATTATAATAATTTTTATCAATCAGAAAATACTCCTGCTCCGCGCCGCAAGTAGAAAAAACTTTTTTGGTATTCTTATGGCCAAAAAGCTTCAACAGGGCCAACGCTGCAATATTTAAAGCATCTTCAGAACGTAAAAGCGGTAATTTTTTATCTAATGCCTCACCGTGATATGAAACAAATATAGTCGGTATACACAAAGTCTTGCCAAGTTTACTTTCAATAATAAAAGCCGGGCTTGTGGGATCCCAAGCAGTATAACCCCTGGCCTCAAAGGTCGCCCGAATTCCCCCAGAAGGAAAACTTGAAGCATCCGGTTCACCTTGGATCAACTTATTGCCGGAGAATTTCTCAATCACCTTGCCTGGGCCGACAAAAGAAATAAAACTATCGTGCTTCTCTGCGGTAAGCCCGGTCATCGGCTGAAACCAATGCGTATAATAAGTTGCGCCTTTGACAATCGCCCAATTCTTCATGGCATTGGCAATTTCATTAGCCTGAACCAAGGAAATGGTTTTACCTTCAGCTATCCAAAGCTTAAACGCATCAAAAGTTTTTTTAGAGACATGCTTACGCATAATTTCTATACCAAAAGTATCTTGTCCAAAATAAGTAGATACCTTCTTAGGAGCAATTACTTTTTTTAATTCTACGCTTTTAATTTTAAATAAAAGCTTCTGTCTTATGCTCATCTGTCCCCCTTACTGTTTTCCTCTTATATCTTTTGCCAGAATAATTGCTTCCGCTACCTCACGCATGGATTTACGCATATTCATACTTTGTTTCTGAATCAAACGATATGCCTCTGACGGCAGGATACTTGCATCCTGAGAAAGAATATCTTTTGCCCGCTCAACCAGCTTACGCGTAGTCAATGCTTCTTCAGCAGAACGCGCACGCAAATCTAACTCCGCGTTTTCAATGGCAATCGCTGCCTGATTAGCTAAGGCAGCTAAAAGATCTAATTCACTTTTGGAGAATTTATGTTTCTTGGAAGTATAGCAATTAAGCACGCCAATCATTCTACCCTTTACTGCCAACGGCACACAGGCTAAGGAACATAATCCTTCTTTTTTAGCCACATCCCGATTTAAATAACGTGCATCTTCCTTAACATCCAGAATACAAATTGGCTTATTCTCTTTAGCGACTACACCGGCGATGCCTTCACCTAAAATAATATTCGCTTTTTTATTGTACGCCTCGGATATAGATTGGGTAGCTTTGACCACTAGCTCTTTTTTATCCGGATCAAGCAGCATCAAAGAAGAAATTTTTGAATTCATAACCTCGGCGGTAACCTGAACCACCAGGCGCAACAACTCCTCTAAATACATCCCGGAAGTAATCAGGCTGGCAACTTTAGAGATCGCTTCAATCTGTTTTACATAAACCTGAAAATTATCTTTTTTCTTAGTAGCCACTATCTTCTCTTCCCTAAAAATCTTTTAATCCTAACCAAAGCTTCTTTTAAATTATCCAAACTAGAAGCGTAAGAAATTCTGATGTAACCTTCGCCACAAACCCCAAATGCTGTGCCTGGCACAACTGCCACTTTTTCTTCTTCTAATAATTTACGCGAAAAATCCATAGAAGATAAACCTGAGCTCTTGATAGACGGAAAAAGATAAAAAGCACCTTGCGGCCTTAAGCACTTTAAGCCTAACGTATTCAATTCCGACCACATAAACTCACGCCTACGGTTATATTCCCGTTTCATCTGTTCTACGGATTTTCTTGCGTTTACCAATGCCTCTGCAGCTGCCATTTGGCTAGTAATCGACACACACATAATTGTATATTGATGTATTTTAGTCATTGCCCCAATAATCTCTTTTGGGCCGCAAGCAAAACCCACACGCCAACCTGTCATGGCGTAGGACTTAGAAAAACCGTTCAGGTATAAAGTATTTTTCTTGGCGCCGGGAAGCGTAGAAAAAACAACATGCTGAAAATCATAAGTCAAATCACCGTAAACTTCATCACAAATACAAAGTATTTTATGCTTCAGCAAAACTTTGTTTATTGCTTCCAACTCTTTACGCCGATAAGAAACACCTGTAGGGTTAACAGGGTAATTTAAAATAAGAGCTTTAGTTTTCTTATCAATATGCTTCTCTAAAAGTTTAGGCGTAATCTTAAAACCATCTTTTGAGGTATCAATATAAACTGGCTGGCCGCCTGCAAGCTCAGTAACCGGCCCATATGAAACATAACTCGGCACAGGAATTAATATTTTATCTTTAGGATTAATAATCGCACGTAATGCAAGATCTAAGCCCTCACTTACTCCCACCGTAATTAATATTTCTTCATCCGGACAATACTCCAAAGCATATTTATTTTTTAGATAACGCTGGATGCCTAAACGCAGTTTATAAAGCCCTTTATTTGAGGTATAGCTGGTAAACCCCTGCTCTAAAGAGTAAATTCCTGCCTCACGCACCTGCCAGGGAGTGACAAAATCCGGCTCGCCTATTCCTAATGATATAACCTCTTTCATCCCCAGCACCAGGTCAAAGAATGCCCGGATTCCGGAAGGCTGCATCAACTTAACTTTTTCAGAAATAAATTCTTTCATGGCTTTAACTCAAAATTAAAAACTCAAAATGCAAAAATACAAATTAAAAGTTAAAACTTTTGAGTTTTTCCTTGTAGTTTTGACTTTTTACTTTTAACTTTTGACTTTTAACTTTTGACTTTTAACTTTTGACTTTTAACTTTT
>JBAXLM010000071.1:0-4585 GCA_037134795.1 Candidatus Omnitrophota bacterium
GGAGGTTTGTCTATTATTTTTGGCACTTCACCCGGCAATTCCCGTTGGATGGGCGCTATAGTCTTGGTAATATATGCCTTTTTCTTCTTTCTTCTTTTTCTTATAGCTAAGGTTGTTGATTTATTAATCCGGATAATTAACGAAATCAAGAAAGAGCAAATAATCAAGGAGGAGCGATGAAGTCCCGAATTATTCTTTCGTTAATCTGCGTTTTTATTTTATCGTTTTTAATAGGTTGCGAGAAAATCAATCTTTCTAAACCCAAAATCAAAGAAGCGCCTACTTCTTCCGCGGTGGTTAAAGGTACGATTATAGCCAAGGTAAATAATCAGGTTGTGACATTGGAGGACCTGAACAAAGAAGTGGAAGCTTATAATACCATGGTGCCTGCGGATAAGCCCGAAGCCAAGATTACAGCTAGAGATAAGAAAATTGATTATCTGAAAAATGAGATGGTCCGCCGCACGCTTCTTTATCAGGAAGCTTTAAACAGGGGCTTGGACAGAAATGAAGAGATCACTCAGGCGCTTGAAAAAACCAAACAAGACCTTTTAGTAATGGAGTTGGTCCGCAAGGAAGCGGAAAAAGTAGAAGTAAGCTCCAAGGAAATAGAGGATTATTACAATAGTTATAAAGACCAGCTTAAGGAGCCCGAAGAGAGGCAGATACGCGAAATAGTGGTTGGTTCTGAGCAGGATGCTAAGGATATTCTAATTCTGCTTTTACAAGGAACAGATTTTGCTACTTTAGCCAAAGACCGCTCTAAGTCCGCAAGCGCCAATGACGCGGGGGATTTAGGTTTTATTAAAAAAGGTCAAAAGTCCGCTCAATTTGACGCTGTGGCTTTTTCTGATTCTTTAGAGGTAGGTAAAATCAGCAATATTTTTAAAGCACCCGATGGGTATTGTATTATAAAATTAGAAGCCAAGCGCGGCGGAAAACAAAAATCCCTTAGCGAAATATGGGATAATATAAAAAGCGGCCTGACATTCTTAAAGCAGCAGAAAATAATTGAAGATTTGCTTGGGAAACTTTCCCGCGACTCAAAATTGGAATTTTACGAGGGAGAAATAAAATAAATGCAAAAGCAGAAGATTATTATAATAATCGGCGTTGTTTTGGCTTTAATGGCTGTATTTATGACTAAGGCTTATATTGACCAGCAGCGTAATCAGGTGATTGTTGAGGCCAAAAGAAAGATAGCCAGTATAGAGCAGAATATATCAAAGAATGAAGTTAAGGTATTAGTCGCGAAAAAAGATCTTCCCCGGGGCGCAGCTATAGAGGCAGAAAACATTGAAACAATTATTATTCCTGAGCAATATCGCCAGCCGCAAGTAGTTGCTACACTGGATAGGGTTTCAGGGATGGTTGCGATGGCGCCTATATCTAAAGGCGAACAGATTTCCTTAAGTAAGCTGGTTCAGCCGAGGGATTTAGGTGGTTTAGCCGCGGGTACTCCTGTTGGGAAAAGAGCAGTTACTATATCAGTAGATAATATTTCGGCATTGGCCGGTTTGGTTAAACCCGGAGATTATGTGGACGTAATCGCGTTGATTCCTGTGCCGGTGCAGATGCCCGACGGTAAACAGGCCAATCAAATGGCGGTTATGCCTTTATTTCAGAATGTTTTAGTTTTAGCGATAGGCCAGGATATAGGCTCGGTATCAAGCGTGAGCGCGGGGAAGAGAGAAGCAGAAAGAAGGATTGAAAGTTCGCCGTTGATTACGCTTGCTCTGGCGCCGCAAGACGTGAACCTTATCGCTTTTGTCCAGGAACAAGGAAAATTGCGTTTGACTTTACGTTCGCCGGCGGATTCTCAAACGCAGGCAACTCAGCCTGCCAGTTGGGACACATTATTTAGGTATTTAATGCCGCCTAAAGAAGAAATAGCCCAGCCTCAGCCTAAAATCAAAGAGACAGGAGAGACAGAGTACGTTGAAATAATCAGGGGCTTGAATAAAGAAAGGGTCCCTTTATCTAAATGACAAAGGAAAAATAATGAAGAAGATATTTTTGCTCATTTTTTTAGCAAGCGTGGTTCTTGGCACTTATCCAAGCAGTAGCTATACTTTAGATACTGCCTTAGATGATAGCGAAGTTGTTAAAATATATAAGAACGGGTTTAAAACTATGTCAGCAAGTAATCCGACCCGTATTGCCATAGGTAATCCAACTGTTATAGGCGTAGGCCAGATAACTAAAAAAGAATTCACTATTGTGCCTAAGGGCGTAGGCGTAACTACGTTGGTTTTATGGGATGATTTTGGAGAGCAGTCATACAAAATAAAAGTTTTTGCCGAGGATGTTGCTGAACTTAAAGCCCGCGTGGATAATTTGTTGGGTAAACTTAATTTGCCTGAAGTTTATTCTCAAGCCGAGGAAGACGAGGGGAAAGTGTTTATTTTAGGCCGGGTTAAAACATCCCAGGACAGGGAGAGGGTCTTTACTGTTTTGGCGGCATTAAAAAGTAAGATTGTTGACCTGGTTCAGATCAAAGAAGAAGAAACGATATTAGATATTGATGTGCAGATTATAGAGATTGATAAAGATTCTACTAACACATTAGGGTTTACCTGGCCTGGCTCAATTAATTTTGCCGAGGTGGGTTCACCCGGCCTTGCTGCCGCGGGAACAACTTGGGGCAAGGTATTTAATGTAGCTAATGTTATGCGCGGTTCAGGCGGAGTAGCCGCGCCTTTTACGGTTAAGTTGGATGCTTTGATTCAGGAAGGTAAAGCCCATATGCTTTCCCGTCCGCGGATTGCCTGTCAGAGCGGTAAAGAGGCGGAATTGCTTGTCGGCGGAGAACAGCCGATATTTACTACTCAAATAGCTCAAACCACAGGAGCCCAGGGAACCAGCGTTGAGTATAAAGAGTATGGGATTAAATTTAAAATAAAGCCTACTTTAACCGAAGAGAATCGCATAAAGCTGGGCGTAAATGTAGAAGTCAGTGATTTAGGGACAGCTCAGTCAATCGGCTCAACTGGAGCTGGAACTACCACTACCACTGCCCAGGCTTACCCTTTAACCAAGCGCAGCGCCGTAACTGAACTTTTTCTTGATAGCGGCCAAAGCATGGCTATAGGAGGTTTAATTAGAAAAAAGAAAGAAGAAACAATCACCCGAACTCCCTTCTTAAGCGACATTCCTATTTTAGGCGCTATTTTTAGGCAAAAAGTTACTAAAACAGGCGGAGGTGAGGGTTCAAAAATGGACACTGAGCTTATTATTATCCTTACACCGACGATAGTCACTATGGATAAGGACAAAGCTCAAACCAAAAGAGAAATCTCGCCTGTAACCGCACCAGAAGAGCAGTCTCTTGATCCGGTTACCAAGTATTCTAATATTGTGCAGCAACGCATAACTCAAAAGATTACTTATCCCAGTTCTGCTAAGGGGGCAGGTTTCCAGGGGACAGTAAAATTAAGCCTCAATCTTTCTTATAAAGGAGAACTTTTGGATTTAAAAGTAAAGAGCTCTTCAGGCTACAGGATTTTAGATGACGATGCTTTGAGTGTGGTTAAAAATATATCTCCCCATTATCCGCCTTTTCCTCCTGCAATAACTTCTCAGGACCTCTGGATAGATGTACCTATAAATTATCAATTAGATTAATATGGCCAAGATAGTTATATTCAGCACTAAGGGCGGCGTAGGCAAGACCTTAATTGCTACCAACTTAGCTGTTTCTTTAGCTAAAGTACAAGGCAAAAAGGTTTGCCTTGTTGATTTAGATTTGCAGGCAATGGGCGATATGGCGCGCATGCTAGGCCTTAAAGCGGATAAGACAATGGTTGACCTTGTCCAGTCCTACAGAGGTAGCCCAGAGAATTTTAAGAAAAAAGATTTTCTTACTCACAGTTCTTTAGGAATTGATTTTTTATGCGGTATAACTGGGCCTGCCCAAGCCCCGCATCTTAAGCCTGATAATGTTAAAGAAGTATTTAATTTACTGGAAAAAGATTATGATTATATGGTTGTTGATGCCGGAAAGAGTTTTAGTGATATCCTCGTTGCTGCTTTAGACCAGGCAAACCTTATTATATTAGTAGTTACTCCCGATATACTTTCAATGTATCAGGCTGAATGGACCATAGATACATTGCAGTTTCTGCAATTTCCTTTGTCTATGGTTAAGATAATTTTAAACAGGGCAGAATCTCTCTCTAGCATCAGCTGGCAGGAAATAAAGGTAAATTTACCCTGCGATATTCTTAACCAGATCCCTTCGGAAGGCAAAGCCGTTGGTTTATCCGTAAACCGAGGCATCCCCGTGGTAATTGATGCCCCGCGTTCAAAATTCAGCCTGGCGATGAATAAGCTGAGCGAACAACTGGTTAAAGATAAAAATATATTCACGCAGAATCAGGAAATAGACCAGTTGCGCGTGCAGCAGTTGACACTGGAAAAACCGGCGAAACTATGGGAAGAGCAGGGCCTAACTGAGCCTTTGATTGCAGAGCTGGCAGCTAAAGATGAAAAAGTAGACGATATAATAATTCTTAAGAGAAAAATACATAGCCGGCTTATAGATGAGCTTAATATCAAGAGATTGGATTTAAAAGTTTTTAGCGAT
>JBAXLM010000072.1:0-4494 GCA_037134795.1 Candidatus Omnitrophota bacterium
CTTAAGGAAGAATATGGAGAATAAACCTTTAGTGGAAAGTACTCCTTTATTTAAGTCTGGCCATACAGCATGCGCTGGATGCGGACAAGCCATTGCCGCGCGTTTAGTTATTGAGGCAGCCGGGGCAAATACGATTATTGCTAATAATACTGGTTGTTTGGAGGTTTTTTCTACAAAATATCCTGAAACTGCTTGGGGAGTGCCATGGATTCACTCTTTATTTGAGAATGCTGCTGCGGTGGCATCAGGTATTGAAGCCGCGCTAAAATATTTAGGTAAAAAAGAGAATACAAATGTTATTGCTCAAGGTGGGGATGGCTCAACTGCTGATATTGGTTTGCAAGCTTTGAGCGGTATGCTTGAGCGAGGCCATGATATTTTATATGTTTGTTATGATAACGAAGCTTATATGAATACCGGAGTGCAAAGAAGTGGGCTTACTCCATTTGATACAAACACTACTACTAGCCCTCTGGGGGTGAACTCTTCAGGAAATATCCGTCCTAAAAAACCTATGCCGGAGATTTGTTTGGCGCATGGCATTCCTTATGTTGCTACAGCTTCAGCGGGTTTTCCGCAGGATTTACAGCGCAAAGTAAAAAAAGCCATTTCTATTAAAGGCCCCAAATATATCCAAATACATGTTCCTTGTCCATTAGGCTGGAGGCATGAGACTAATCAGATGCTTCCAGTAGCAAAATTAGCAGTGGAGACCGGGCTTTATCCTTTATTTGAGTATGAATCCGGTGTTTTAGCTAACCGTAAACAGATTGTTCCTAAACCGGTAGAGGAATATTTAAAGAGCCAGGGTAGATTTAAACATCTGCTTAATAATCCTGAAGAAATTAAAAAGGTACAGGAAATTGCAGATAATAACATAAAGAAGTATAATCTTAAGGTAGAAGCTTAAGAAACACCCGGCTTTATCGAATGAGCCGGTACGCGCTGCTGCGCAGGGAGGGTAAACATGGGAAAGCAGGCAAGGGCAATCGTAGATTTAAGCTTAAAGGATCTGGTTAAGGATTTAAATAAGGCGTATTGCGACGAATGGCTGGCATTTTATCTTTATTGGTACATGGCTAAGACAGTTTCTGGCCGTGCTTATGAAGATATGCAGGAGATGCTTGAGAAATTAGCTAAAGATGAATTAGAACATGCTGGTGAGTTAGCGGATTTAATTACAAAATTAGGTGATGTTCCGGTAGCTAACCCTTCTGATTTAGAAAAGGGCGCTAATGCTGCTTTTCTTATGCCACCGAAAAATACCGCTGATATTAATCGAATTATCCGTATTGTTGCCGAGGCAGAAGCAGGGGCAATTGAGGTTTACAATAAAATTGCTAAGAAGACATTTGGCAAAGATAATGTTACTTACCAGTTAGTTACGCATATATTGAGTGAAGAAGTAAGCCACGAAGAGATGTTTGAAAACCTTTTAGAAAGATAGAGGAATATTATGGCAAAAGTTACAGTTGATGTTTCTACATGCGTAGGTTGTGGTTTATGCGAGCAATCATGCCCGGATGTTTTTCAAGTTCAAGGCGATGGGATTGCCCATGTAAAGGCGCAGGTTTGTGCATCTTGTAATCTGCAGGAAGTAGCGGATTCTTGCCCGGTTAACTCAATAAAAATAAGCGCTTAATAATTGGTGAAAATAATTAGGGCCGGCTCTATAAAAGATCCGGCCCTAATTCATTATCTCGCTCCAATTTTTTATTGCGCTTTTTTCTTTGTTTCTTCGATAAATTTAGCGAAGATTTTGTTTTTTTCTTGTGATAATAAATTCTCGCCAAGTGCCTGTTTTTCTTTAGTGAATTTGTTTTCATCAACAGGCTTGGTTGCTTTAAGTTTAATGATGTAGTAGCCTAGCGTGTCAGAAAATATATCGCTTACCTGGTTTTCTTTTAATTTCTTTGCCGTTTCCCAGAAGATCTGCGCTGGACCGAGGTTGTCAATTTTATCGCTAGATTTAAAAAATTTAGTTTGGCCAGTCTTTAAACCTTTGGCTGCCTTATTAAACGTTTTGGTTTTTAGTTTATCAGCGCACTCATTTATTTTCTCTTGGGCGATTTTAGCTGATTCTTCCTTAATGATGTTTTCTTTATTATGATTGGCGGAGATTTTTTTATTGTCCGGTTTAATCTTTTTGGCAAATTCAGCGAATAAACTGGCAATGTAATAAATGCTTAACTCCTCATTGGTTTTTAGCCATTCCTGGCGGATTTGGCTATCCTCTATTTTTATGCCTTCGGTAATCTGATTGTAAAGTTTAGCCAAAATCAGATTCTGGCGCATCTGTTCTTCAAATGTGCGCGGTTGCAAACGGAAGACGTAACGCAGGATTTCCATATATGTTTTATTATCAAAGGCACCTTTGTTTTGGAAATAAGACGCTTTTTGAATGGTGTCAACGACCTCTCGGTCGTTTATGCTTAATTTGCGCCTTTTTGCTTCCTGTAGAAGTATCAATCTTTCCCAGGCCTGCGTCTCTAAGTTTAGATATTTTTCAACCTCAGAGAATTTATCCCCGAACTGCAAGATAGCCGCGGTTTTTGCGGCAGCCAAGGCTTTTTTAAATTCCAGGGTGGAGACGTTTTTGCCGAAGATTTTGCCGGCAGGCATATTTTCTTCGCGGCTACTGCCTGAACTGCCAAATCCCCAAAGGGTGAAGGCGGGGATGATGATTATGGCCAGGCCGATCCAGATTTTTTTAGCGGTTTTCTTGTTACGTAATATTTTTAACATTTCTTTTCCTCCGTTATATTCATTAATTATATTCTAAAATATTCGGATTGCAACATTAGATTTCTATTATTAGCGGGTGACTGCCGAGACGAATCTCCCTGCCTGTCGGCAGGCAGCCTGCCTGCCGGTAGGCAGGGGCCCGCGCAATCATTTTTATTTGCTTAAAATCATACTTTCTGGTATAATTAATCCCTTAGAAAGATAAGAGGAGCCTCGCATGATTGAACGTTACAGCCTACCGCAAATGAAGAGTATCTGGCAGGAAGAGTTTAAGTTTAAAACTATGCTGCTTATTGAGATACTCGCTTTAGAGGCTTACGCTGTAAAAAAGATTGTCCCGCCACAAGCAGTAAAGCGTATCAAGCAAAAAGCCAAATTTAACCTTCAACAAATAGCTAAAATAGAAGCTAAAACACAACATGATGTTGTGGCTTTTGTTTCTAACGTAGCCCAATATATAGGAAAAGACGCCCAGTATTTGCATATGGGGCTTACTTCTTCTGATATTCTGGATACTACACTAGGGGTACAGTTAAACGCTGCTTCTGATATATTGATTAAGGATTTAGAGGAGTTGTTAAAGGTTTTAGCCAAAAAGGCTATAAATTATAAAGATATGGTTTGTATCGGGCGCACGCATGGGGTGCATGCTGAGCCTACTACCTTTGGCTTAAAGATTGCCTTGATGTATGATGAAACTCTCCGTAATTTGGCTCGGCTAAAACAAGTTAAAAATGCAGTTTCCGTAGGGAAACTTTCTGGCGCTGTGGGGACATATTCTAATATTGATCCTTTTGTAGAGAGCTATGTATGCAAAAAGCTTGGGCTTAAGCCGGTGCATATCGCCACTCAGGTAATACAAAGGGATGTATATGCACAATATATGGTAACTTTGGCAGTAATTGGCGCATCTTTAGAAAAGTTTGCTACAGAGATCAGGCATTTACAGAAAACAGAAGTTTTAGAGGTGGAAGAGCCTTTTGGTAAGGGCCAAAAGGGTTCAAGTGCGATGCCGCATAAACGCAATCCGGTAATCTGTGAGCGTATCTGCGGTTTAGCGCGTCTTTTGCGCGCGAATGCACAGGTAGCTCTGGAGAATGTGGCGCTTTGGCATGAACGTGATATCAGCCATTCTTCGGTGGAGCGGATAATTTTTCCGGATTCCACTTTAGCTTTGGACTATATGCTGAATAAATTTATTGAAGTAGCCAGCGGTTTGAAGGTGTATCCGGATAATATGCTGTCTAATCTGGCCAAGACGCGCGGATTAATTTTTTCGCAGCGGGTCTTAATTACTTTAATGAATAAAGGCCTAGCCCGTACCAAAGCGTATGATTTAGTTCAAAAGGCAGCGATGCAAACTTGGCAAGGCACTAGTAACTTTAAAGATAATCTTTTAGCTGATAAGCAGGCAGCTAAGTATTTAAGCGCGAAAGAATTGGATAAGTTATTTGATCTGGATTTTTATCTACGCAATGTGAATAAGATCTTTGAGAAGGTCGGTTTATAATAATTTAATCCTTCCTTTTAAACCTCTTTAATAAAGATGCAGTATAAAATCGAAGTAGTTGATAAACCCGGTATTTTTGATGCTGTTGGCCAGGGTGTAAAAAAAGATATTTTTGACCTGGGAATAAACAGTGTTAAAGAAGTTAAGTTTATCCAGGTTTATATCCTCGAGGGGAATCTCACCGAAAATCAGGTCATTAAAATTTGCCAGGAACTTTTAACGGATAAAGTCGCGCAGGA
>JBAXLM010000073.1:0-3682 GCA_037134795.1 Candidatus Omnitrophota bacterium
CTCCATCAACGCCTACTTCAATCTTACGGTGGTATTTTTTACCTAAGCTTTCAGCTAAAAGCTGTATATACCAATCTGCCGTAGATTTAAGCGTTTGAGAGAAAGGCATTAATATAGCTATTGATTTCGCCTTTTTACGGTAAAGAATCGTATGTAGCAAAGCATACATATACGCGGGATTCTTCAAAATATCATCCTGGGTACAACGGTTAAACATCTCCTTAGTGCCTAAAAAAAGCTCTGATATATTTACGCCCACGATTGCCAAATGGATCAGGCCCATATTAAATTCAGAGAACCTTCCCCCTACGCCTTTTAAAAGCGGGAACGCGCGAAAACTTAAAATATCTTTTTTTTGCTCACGCTCTATCCTCTCACGCAGAGCGCCTGATTGTGGGTCTGTAATTGCCAAAATCTGCCTGCCATACTTTTTACCTGCTCCTTTTTTAAGCCAAGCTTCAACTAAGGCGAATGCTGCCTTAGTTTCCGTGGTTTCGCCTGACTTAGAGATAACAATTACAAATGTTTTTTTAGGATTAAGATTTTTTAATAAAACTTGCAGGGTATCCGGATCAAGATTATTCCCTTCTAAATAAATTCGCGCTGATTTCTTTCTTAAAGCCTTAAATTCATTGTAATAAGGCGCGCACAACGCGTCTTGCGCGGCTTTTAAACCCAAATACGAACCGCCGATTCCTAAGAAAAGAACATTTTCATATTTTTCAGAAATTTCATTACCAAGTTTCTGGATCTTTGCAATTTCTTCTTTGTCCTGATTAAAAAGAGCCGCCCACTCTAGATTTAATTTAACTCTGGCTTGCGGATTAGCAATAATTTTCTTTAAGTGCCCCGCGCAAAGTTTTGCCTCTGGAAGAATTTCATCAATATCCTGTTCTCTTACCCCGTGTTCGCCAACGCTAGAACTAAACATATTATTAAAATCAAACTTTAGGCTCATTTCTTTTGCTCCTGTCTAATGCTTATCTGCTAATCTTAAAATTAATTCTTTAGTATCCGGCCAACCTAAGCATGGATCTGTAATTGACTGGCCAAACACCTTGCCGCTGATATTTTGAGAACCCTCTACAAGGTAACTTTCCACCATCAACCCCTTAACCATCTTTTTTAAATCTTTAGATTTCGCTAAACTATGTATCACTTCCTCAGCTATGCGTGGTTGTTCACGGAAGTTTTTATCAGAGTTGGCGTGATTCGTATCAACAATAATCGCCGGATTAGCGAGATTTCGTTTTTGATAAGCTTGCGCAAAATTAATTAAATCTTCATAATGATAATTGGGGATACTTTGCCCATAATGGTTGATTGCTCCCCGCAAGATGCAGTGCGCGTAAGCATTACCTTTAGTCTTAACCTCCCAGCCATTATAGATAAATGTGTGCGGAATCTGCGCGGCTTGCGCGGAGTTTAATAAAACATTCAAATCTCCACTAGTCGGGTTTTTCATACCCACCGGAATATCTAATCCGCTCACTGTTAGGCGATGCTCTTGATTTTCTACAGAACGCGCCCCAATCGTGACATAACTTAAAATATCTTCAAGATATGGATAATTACCCGGATAGAGCATTTCATCCGCGGCAGTTAATCCGGATTCACTTAAAACCCTAAGATGCATACGCCGGATGGCTTTAATACCTTTTGAAATATCCGGATCTCCTGTAGCCTTAGGCTGATGCAACATACCCTTATAACCCAAACCAGTTGTACGCGGCTTATTTGTATAAATGCGCGGAATTAGAATTAGCTTCTCTTTGACTTTATTTTGCACAACTGATAATCTGGCAGCATACTCTGAAAGCGCGTCTTCGTTATCCGCAGAACAAGGCCCAATAATAAGAAGAAGACGGCTATCTTTTCCTTTTAAAACCTTTAGAATATCCTCATCGCGTTTAGCTTTGATTGCTTTAAGCTTATCCGGCATAGGCATCATGGCCGATATCTGAAGTGGGGTGGGAATTTTTTGCAGATAAGTAAAACTCATCGTATATATAAGTTAAGACTGAATAATTTTTACCGTGGTGCGCTGCCCGTCTTTCCAAGGCCAAAGCATAGCAAAAATAGAATCACTTCCTAAGTTCTTATAATATAATGTCTGGCCAGAGGTAACTCCGCCAAAGCCATCTATTGCTTCCTGAGCTTTGTGAGGCAGCCTATTTTTAGATGGAAATACCGGCTCCCCAAGAAAATTAGTCAACTGCGCGTTAAGCTTTTCCAATTCATCTTTGATGACTACTCCCTCAAAAAAATTATCGCAATCAGTACGCAATGAATCAAAATTCAAGGCTTTAATATCTTTTCTTATCGCGCTAAAGTCCATTTTCAACTCCTTTTGCTTATTATATCACTTCTTAAGAAAAAACACGTAAAAGATTTAAGCTCGTTTTAGGGTCAATCTCCTTGGATGCCTTAACTCCTTTTAACTCTAATACAATTGCCTCAATTACCAAAAAAACCTTTGATTTACCACGCAGACAACCCGTTAAAACCTTTTTCTTCTTACCCATGCTAGCATGAATATGTATCTGCGGCCCTTTAGCATTTGTAAAAATCGTACCTATTCCCATAGTTTCCCAACCATCCTTAAAAGTCATTTTATTGGGTTGTGGCGGGATAACCGGTTTCTTAGGCCCGGTAACCAAATCGCCTTTCCTAAAAGCTCCAATAAAAATCATAGTTGCTGCTTTAATCCGCTCCTTAACAGCAAAATCAGATAAACGATCGATTAAGATATCGTTATCTTCGAATTTTAGAAGAAAAACCCTTCCAATTGACCCTTTTGTGTATTTCATAATTGAAAAATAATTTTAATGGGAAAGCAGCTGATAATAGTTGTTAATTGACTTTAATGATTTAATAAAAAACTCAATCAGTACATAAGTCAAAATAATGATAATAATACTTATAACAATCTTAGATTTTTTACTAAAACGGGGGTTTTTCCAAACCAAAGGCAGCATTAACGGCCCAACACAAAGAAAGGAAGCAACTAACGGCCAAGCTTTAAAATACCATTTTCCTTGTTTTTTTGTATCCATGATTACTTTTTATTTCTCTTACTTTTATTCTTTTTTAGCCTGGATTTATGTAAGGTACATAATACTTTCGCGATAGGAGCAATCCTATTATTTTCATAAGGAAACTCTTTGCAGGTCTCCGGCTTAAAAGTATAATCAACCTTATGTATCCTGCATAGTCCATCAGAATCAAGAAACCCGCATTTCTCATCCTCATAACTCGTGCCCACCTTATATCCAGATGAAAAATCTTTATCTTTCTCTAAATGAAAAAAATCTCCTTTTATCCCGAGTGAGATTACTTTCTTTGCCTCTTCCAGATCAATCCAAGCTCCAAACCTACAGCAATCTGACTGGCTTTTACACTCCATGCAATCAATAATTACTTTTTTTGCTTTCTTTTGTTTTTTTATGCTCATAGTTAATCCTTTTGAAAAATAGCTTGGCCTCTTATTTAGAAGCCAAGCTATTTTTTACCAGTATTACAGTTTTACTACATTAGTAGCCTGTTCGCCCTTAGGTCCTTTTTCAATGTTGAACTCTACTTCCTGACCCTCAGCCAAAGATTTATAACCCTCACCCTGGATTGCGCTGTGATGAACAAATACATCGCTACCGGATTCAGGTGTGATAAACCCAAAACCTTT
>JBAXLM010000074.1:0-3661 GCA_037134795.1 Candidatus Omnitrophota bacterium
CCCAACCCTATTCCCTTCTTGGTTCTCTTCGCTTTTCTTCTTCTACCTGTATTTGCTCTTTGCGTCTTTCTTCTCTGCGTCTTTCAATCTTGCCCCGAATATCGTACGCATTATCTTCCGAAATTTCAAAAGTCTTAATAACGAAAATAGCAATAAAAGAAGTTACTATAGGAATACCAACATCAAAGATTCTCATCCACAATAACGTTCCGGGCGCCTGAGCCAAACCTAATTCCTGATGAAAACCAGTGGCGTTAATAAGGAATCCCGAGGCAATCGATGCCAGCGCTAACCCTAATTTTATCATCCACCAATAAACAGCGCCAAACATGCCTTCTCTACGAGTGTCAGTTTTAAGCTCATCAAGATCGCAAACATCGGCAACCATGGAACTCATAAGAGTAAAAAGCGATCCTAGGCCAAACGCAATAAAAGGTGCGGTAATCAGCAATAAATAAGGATGATCAGGATTATATCCTATCCATTTCAAAGCATAGCCAATGATTGAAAGAGGAATAGTAATAAAAAAGGTGTTTCTTTTTCCGATTTTACTAGAGAGCCAAATGGTAAAGTAGATAACGCCCATCGTACAAATAGCACTGAGCGTTCCATACCAACCGAGCAGCTGGCCGCCGCCCGAGTAAGCATTATCCAGCACACCAGCATTCTTAAAAACATAAAAGAAAACAACGTAGATAGTAAAAGCAGACGCCAACATAAATCCACCAAAAATTAATAAGGTAGCCACGCACAGCTTAACAAACGGCTTGCATTTAAGCGTGATCGCCGCCCCATTAAAAAAGTCTTTGGTCACATTCAAAGCACCTTTGACGTTTGGTTTTGGTAAATCATGGAAGTATTCTTTATTAAAAATTGCCGGCAGGATTCCGCATCCCACAATAATGCTCCCGATAACCAGCGCAAGAAACCGGCCTCCTTGAACAACATCCGTAAACCACCCCTGGTTATGCATAATTGCCCAGCACCAAGGAGCGATAAGCCAAGGCAATTGGCCGGCAATATTACTCGCTCCCTGCAGGCGCGTGCGCTCATGATAATCCGGTGTCATTTCATAACCTAAGGCGATCCAAGGAATAGAAAAACAGGTAAATCCAATAAAATAGAGAACTTGAAAGATTAAAAAATACCAAAAATAATACATTTCGCTACGTCCATGGAATAACTGGAACATCAAAGCAAAACAAATCCCTCCGGTAATCGCTCCAAAAAATATAACCGGCCTACGGCGGCCCCAGCGGGTGCGGATATTATCCGAAATATAACCGGTGATAGGATCTGATATGGCATCGATAATACGCGGAATTGCTCCTACCAGGCCCACTAAAGCCGGATTAACGCCTAAGCCGAGGTTCAAAACAATAACCATCTGCCCGATAAAAGCAGCCTGAGCAGTATTAACAAATCCGCCTATACTGTATATAAATTTCTGAAAAATAGAGATACGGTCTTGGGGGGCTGTAACATGATGCTTCGGCCGACTGGCTGCTTGCTCCATTAATTGTTCTCCTTCTGGATTAAACCAATGTTAATAAAAAATGCATTATAGCAAATACGCCCAGCGTAAGCAATATTAAACATTTCTCATCCGACTACCGCGCCGCTAGTTATTCCCTTGATAATATACTTCTGCATCAACAGGTACACTATTACTATAGGTAAAGCAGCAATAGTAAGGCCAGCCATCAATAAAGGATAGTTAGTCACAAATTCTCCTTGAAATATTTGTAAAGCCACCTGCAGCGGCATAAACTTGCGGGAATCAAAAATAATTAAAGCCAGAATATATTCATTCCAGATATTCAATGCATTGAATACTATCACTACTGCCAAAACCGGCTTGGCCAACGGAAGCGCTACATGCCACCAGATTCCCATTTTGGAACAGCCGTCAATACGCGCAGCATCTTCCAGCTCCCTGGGTATCCTGTCAAAAAATGTTTTCAATAAAAATATGCTTACAGAAAGTCCGACGCTGATCATGCATAAGATATATCCAATTGGAGTATCCCTTAAGTGTAACTTATTCAGAAGTAAGTATAGGGGTATGAAACTTGCCGGAATAGGTATCATCATTGCTGCCATAAACATATAGAACAAAGCGATTCTCCCGGGGAAACGCAGGCGCGAAAAAGCATACCCTGCCAATGAAGCAATTATTACAATGCCAAAAACAGAAAAGCTGGTATAAAATACGCTATTTATGAAACTACGGCCAAAACCTTCTTCCCCAAGAGCCTTGACATAATTCTCGAAATGGAACTGACTCGGAATTAAAGAAATATCTTTAAAAATAATATCCTGTGTTTTAAGGCTAGAGACGATCATCCAAAGCAGCGGATAAAGGCAGGTGATAGCCACGCTGATTAAAAAGATATGGATCAGCGCATTGGTCAGGATTTTTTTGCTCTTATAGTAGAGTACATGCTTCATTATTTTACTTCGCCCTTCCTGGAGAAGCGGTACTGGATAAATGAAATAACTACCAAAATCATGCCAAAACTGATACCTTGGGCGCAAGCATAGCCAAACCTGGGCGATGAGCTGCGCATCGATGCCAAGATCCTCAACACCGGCACAGAGGTATGCCCTGCAAATTCTCCGCCCACAAGCCCAAGGATCAATGCGAACGCCTGCATGGAACCTAAAACTGTCAATATCGCAACCAGCACAAATACCGGGATCATCAAAGGAATGGTAATTTTCTTCATTGACTGCCAGGCATTTGCTCCGTCAACCCGCGCTGATTCGTAAAGCTGGTGCGGGATAGTTTGTAGCCCAGCTAAGAATATTAAAAATCCCCAGCCAAAACCCTTCCAACAATGTACGACTGCTACCGTAGTAAGCACAGTCTTGGGATCAGAAAGCCAGTGATGCATGAGATTAGGGAATCCGGCGGCAGCCAACATGCGGTTGATAATATTAGCTCCCTCAACATCGTTAATGATAAACCGCCAGACCATGCCCACGACAATCTCCGAGAGAACCGGCGGAATAAAAAATATTACCCGATAAAAATTCTTCATACGGATTTCGCGGTCGCATGCCCAGGCAAGCATAAAGGCCAAAATATTCTGGAATGTAAGAGCAATCAAAGTTATATAGCCAGCATTCCATATCGACTGCCACCAGTTATTATCCTGCAGAAAGATCTCTTTAAAGTTCGCCAAGCCTACAAATA
Organism: Candidatus Omnitrophota bacterium; assembly: GCA_037134795.1. Lineage (GTDB taxonomy): Bacteria > Omnitrophota > Gorgyraeia > Gygaellales > Profunditerraquicolaceae > UBA6249. Next base: position 3,200 of record JBAXLM010000074.1, read on the forward strand.
CCTTAGTAAAAGAAATCCCATCCCACTCGAAAAGCCCCAAATGAAGAACCCAGATAAAGGGAATAATATAAAATATAGAAAATATCACGATCGCCGGCAAAACAAAAACGTAATTTTCTAAGGTATTTTTTATCTTCATTTAATTTATCAGTTATTCCTTCTTTTAGCTAATTCTCTTTCTTTTATCTTCTGCACTTCGCTAGCTACTTGTTCCGGAGTTTTTTCTCCGATAATAATTGACTGAATACCTCGGTCAAAAACTTCAATCACCAAAGAAGACTCTGAAACCCCCCAGACATTCGAATGCGTAGCGTAATCCATACCGCGGGCAAACTGGGCGAGTATCTCCGGAATTTTAGATAAACTGTTTTTATTCGCCGGCAGATTATTAGTCATTTGGGCAAGATAAGCCTGCTGGTCCTGATCAGTAAGCCAGCTCAAGAATTTAACTGCCTCTTCTTT
>JBAXLM010000075.1:0-3651 GCA_037134795.1 Candidatus Omnitrophota bacterium
ATGCCGAAGAAGGGAGTTGAACCCTTACAAGGTTGCCCTTATCGGTTTTTGAGACCGACGTGTATGCCATTCCACCACTTCGGCAGGAATTTTTAAGTTGACGTCGTCTATTTTATATTCTAAAATAGCAAAGGTCAATAGATAAGTTTTGGGGCTGTAGCTCAGCTGGGAGAGCACTTGCATGGCATGCAAGGGGTCAGGAGTTCGATCCTCCTCAGCTCCACCAATTTTATACAAAAGGCGGATAACCTCCGCCTTTTGCTTTATAAGTTATTGACGCTGATTTCTAGCAGGAGTATAATCTAAATACTATGATTCTTGGTGTGCATGTTTCAGGGGCAAAGAAGATTTACGAAACCTTAGATATCGCGCATGGTTTAGGTTGCGCTACGATGCAGATTTTTAGCCGTTCTCCACAGCGCTGGAGAAATCAAGAGCAGCTTGATGTAAAAGACATCGAAGAGTTTAATTCTCGGCGTAAAAAATTTAAGATCAACCCGGTTTTTATCCATATATCTTATCTGATCAATTTGGCTTCTCCGGATATACGCCTTTACAATGGTTCTATAAAGGCCTATGTTGAAGATATACAGGAAGCGGATAAATTGCATGCTGACTATATAGTTACGCATATGGGCAGCCATAAAGAAACCTCAGAGGACGCCGGGATTAAGCGTTTGGTTGAGGCTTTAAATAAAATATTAGAGCAAACTAAAGGTTCTGGCGTCGGGATATTGCTAGAGAATACTTCTGGAAGTGGTTCCTGGTTAGGTTATAGATTTTATCACCAGCAAAAAATTTTAAAAGGTTTAAAAGATAAATCCCGCGTTGGTCTGTGTTTAGACACGGCGCATGCTTATTTAGCAGGGTATGACCTATCAACTAAGACTGGTTTAGAGAAAATGATTGCTGAAATTGAGGAGCTGGTGGGAATAAAGTTGATCAAGTTGATTCATCTTAATGACGCGGCTGGCCAGCTGGGGAGCCATCATGACCGGCATGATCATATCGGCAAAGGACATATTGGGCTTAGCGGAATGAAAAGGATAATTAATCATCCAAAGCTAAAAAATATTCCTATGATTTTAGAAACGCCTAAGAGCACCGAAAACAGTGATAAGGAAAATTTAGCAATAGTGAGAAAACTAGCAAGTAAATAAATATGATTTATAATTTTAAAGAAATTGAAGAAAAATGGCAAATGAAATGGCTCAAGGAGCAGGCGTATCGCGCGCAGGCCGATGATACGCGTAAGAAATATTATCTACTTGAGATGTTTCCTTATCCGTCGGGTAAAATTCATATGGGCCATGTGCGTAATTATGCCATTGGTGATGTAGCTGCGCGTTTTAAGAGATTACAGGGTTATAACGTAATGCACCCTATGGGGTTTGATGCTTTTGGCCAGCCAGCGGAAAATGCCGCGATTAAAAATAAGACTAAGCCGGATACCTGGACGCATAAATGTATTAAAGATATGGGAACGGAATTAAAGAGGATGGGTTTTTCCTATGATTGGGAGCGTGAAGTTATAACTTGCGACAGTGATTATTATAAATGGAATCAGTGGATCTTTCTAAAGATGTTTGAAAAATCTTTAGCTTATAAGAAGGCTTCGGCAGTTAACTGGTGCTCTAGTTGTCAGACTACTTTAGCTAATGAAGAAGTAGCTGATGGCTCCTGTTGGAGATGCCATACTAAAGTTGAGCAAAAAGATTTAGAGCAGTGGTATTTAAAAATTACCGCGTATAAAGAAAAGTTATTAGAAGACTTAGGGCAGTTGCAAGAGTGGCCACAGCGGGTTTTAGCAATGCAGAACAATTGGCTGGGGAAAAGTTCTGGGGTAGATATTTATTTTGGTTTAAAGGACAGCGATAAAGTAATTTCGGTATTTACCACTCGCGTCGATACTATTTTTGGAGCAACTTATATTGTTTTAGCCGCGGAACATCCGTTAGTTAAAGATTTAATTAAAGGTAAGCCGCAAGAAAAAGAAGCGCTTAAATTTATTGATAAGGTGGCGAAAGAAAGCAAGATAGTGCGCACTGCTTCAGATGTAAAAAAAGAAGGGGTATTTACGGGAAGTTTTGCGATAAACCCGGTAAATAATGAAGAAGTACCAATCTGGATTGCGGATTATGTTTTAATGGAATATGGAACTGGCGCGATTATGGCTGTGCCTACGCATGACCAGCGTGATTTTCTTTTTGCCAAAGAGCACAAATTACCCATGCGCGTTGTTATCCAGCCAAAAGAACAACAATTAAAAGTAGAAAATTTAATCCAAGCTTATGAAGGGGATGGGGTGCAGGTAAATTCACAAGAATTTGATGGGTTAAGTAATTTAGAAGCAAAAGAAAAAATTGCCGCTTGGATGGAGAAAAAAGGGATCGGCAAGATACAAACACATTGGCGGCTGCGTGATTGGTTAATTTCCCGGCAGCGTTATTGGGGAACACCAATTCCAATAATTTATTGTTCAAAGTGCGGGATTGTTCCGGTTCCATATAAAGATCTGCCTGTAGAGCTGCCTTCTGAGGCGCCTTTTACCGGAGAAGGCGGAAGCCCTTTAGGTAAGGTGAAAGAATTCGTAGAAGTAAAATGCCCTAAATGTTTTGGGCTGGCCAGGCGTGAAACTGATACCATGGCGACATTTTTTGATTCTTCATGGTATTTTTTAAGATTTTGTTCGCCAAAATTTGAGGCTGCTGCTTTTGATATTCAGGAGGCAAAATATTGGATGCGCGTTGATCAGTATATCGGCGGGATTGAGCATGCTATTTTGCATTTGCTATATTCACGTTTTTTCACTAAATTTTTTCAAGATTTAGGCATGATTGATTTTTCTGAGCCATTTGAGCGCTTACTTACTCAAGGGATGGTTTTAAAAGATGGCGAGGTTATGTCAAAATCTAAAGGTAATACAGTGGACCCGGACTCCATGATCAAGAATTATGGGGCAGATGCTTTAAGATTATTTATTCTTTTTGCCGCGCCACCTGAAACAGAGTTAGAGTGGGACGAGCGCGGATTAGAAGGCGCGTTTAAATTTCTAAATCGTGTCTGGCGTATTCATGAAAATCTCAAAACCAAAGCTGAGGATATTATAATAAAAAACTTACATAAAACGATTAAAAAAGTCAGTGAAGATTTTAGCGCGTTTAAATTTAATACCGCGATTGCCAGCCTTATGGAACTGACTAATACAATTTATCAGCATGGTGCGGATAAAGATGTTTTTTCTAAGTTGGTTATTATGCTCAGCCCGATTGCTCCACATTTTGCTGAAGAGTTATGGCAGATTTTAGGTAATCAGGAGAGCATTTTTAAAGCTAGTTGGCCGAAATACGATGCGCAGCTTTTAATAGAAGAAAATGTAGAGTTGGTGATTCAGGTAAATGGGAAAGTGCGTAGCAAAATCGAAGTCCCGCTTGATATTTCTGAAAGTTCGCTTAAAGAGTTGGTGCTTAAGGATGAAAAGTTGATCCCCTGGTTAGGAAACAAACCCCCGAAAAAATTTATCGTCGTCCCGCAAAAACTCGTCAATATAGTTATATAATCTACGCGGGTCCTGCCTGCCGAGCCACCTCGCCATATACTTAAAATGCCTCTGCTAGTTTTCTCACTCAGGTCGATTTTTTAACGCCAATG
>JBAXLM010000076.1:0-3452 GCA_037134795.1 Candidatus Omnitrophota bacterium
ATATGCCCCACAAAATCTTGCGGATTACCGTATTCTTTAGTTGCTGCAAGCAATATGCGTGCGGTTTCGCGGATCACATCATCTCCATGTTCAAACCCGTATTTATCATTGTAAGCTTTAAATTTATCCAGGTCAACATAGCAGACTGCGTAAGGCTTATTTTTTTCAATACAATCTGAAAGTTCATTAAGTATTGCTATATTGCCAGGCAAGCGGGTAAGCGGGTTTGCTTCAAGATCTCTTTTAGTTCGCCTTAATACCATGCGTATCCTGGCCAAGAGTTCTTTAGGCTCGAAAGGCTTAACAATATAATCATCCGCTCCAGAATCAATACCGTCGATTTTATCGCTGATCTCGCCTTTACCCGTAACCATGATGATCGGCAAATGAGCTAAGAGCAAATCTTTTTTAATTAAATCGCACACTTGTAATCCGTCCATTTTCGGCATTTTATAATCCAAAAGGACTAGGTCCAGGGGCTTTGAGCGGATTATTTCTAAAGCTTCTTCACCGTTTTTTGCCTCAATAGTTTCGTAATTTTCTTCCGCGAGAGTAATTTTAAGCACATCTCTTATATCCGGATCGTCGTCAGCAATAAGTATTCTTATATTCATAAATTTTTTTAAGCAGTATTAAGGGTGAAACTAAAAGTTGAACCTTCGCCAAGCTTGCTTTTTACCCATATCCTTCCTTGATGCGCCTCGACAATGTGCTTGACCAAGGTAAGCCCTAAGCCGGTGCCTTTTACTTCTTGATTAATGGTATTCTCCACGCGGAAAAATTCTTCAAATATTTTTTCCTGGGCATCTTCGGGGATGCCAAAGCCGGTGTCAGTAACATCTATTTGGATCATTTTGCCGGAGCGGTGTGCGCTTATGCTTATTTTTCCGTTCTCAGGCGTAAATTTTAGCGCGTTGCCGACCAAATTAATGAATACCCTTTCAATTTGGCTGCGGTCAGCCAATATTTTCTGGCAATCTTCAGGCATATTACTGCTGAAGGTGATATTCTTTGTTTTTAATTGTTCAGAAAGCAAATCTGCCACCTTATCAGTGATGTATTTCAACTCCAAGCTTTCCATATGCATATTTACTTTGCCGGATTCAATTCGTGAAATATCTAACAAATCGTTTACCATATGCACTAACTCGTCGCTATGACGGTTGATCTTCTCAAGCCGATTTTTTATCTCATCCGGCACGGATCCTAATTTACCGGCAAGTAAGATGGCCGCGTAACCCTTAATTGATGTTAGAGGGGTTCTTAGCTCGTGGGATACGCTGGAGATGAAGTCACTTTTGCGCTTGCTTATTTTACCTACTTCTTCTAACGTTTGAGTCAGCTGGCGGGTTCTTTCCTCAACTTTTACTTCTAGTTCTTGCTGCGATCTCCAGGTTTTTTCAAAAAGCCGGGCGTTATCTAAAGTCTGGCCGATTTGATTAGTCAGGATAGTAATAAGTTCTTGTTCTCCTTCGGTTATGCAGGTTTCAATATTTTGGGTGCCTACGAAGATAAAGCCCTGGTTTCCTTCTTGAGCCAATATGGGGCAAATAATAAATGAACGCACTCCGAACAGCTGATAAATCTTATCTTTTGTTAAAAAATTATTGGGAATTGATACAGAGGAGGCAGTTTTGCCGCTGTGAATTAAATCCAAATAGCGATCTTTATCGGCATTAACAGAGATTTTTATTTTTTCGGATTCAACATCGTTATATCCAAGGTTTAAACATGAATGAAACTCTCTCTTTAAATCATTCCATAAAAAAGCAAGGGATTTTTCAAACCCCAGCCCTTCTAAATATTCGGTGCTTATTTTCTTAAAAATCTGTTTTTCTTCTAAGGTAGTACTGATATCCCGGGATAGCTTTTGCAGGATATCAAGCCCGGAGATCTTTTTATCCAGTTCTTCCTGGGTTTTATTTAATTCCATATCTGTGCGTATAATTAGTTTGGCCTGCTCATCCATTTCTTCAAGAGAAGCTTTTAATGTTTCTATCTGCTTGTCTTTCTCTTTTGATGCTTGTATCTTAGAAAGCAGGAATATTACGAGGCTGGTGACAATTAAACAAAAGCTAATAAAAATAAAACTTAACATTTTATTGTTCTCCTAGAGCTAGGACATTGATACTTTGATTATGGAAATAAGCCCGGCCAAGATAATTTATAGATTTAAGCGGTGCCTGTTCACCGTAAGTATAGATTCCTATCAAAGGGGTATTTTCACCGAAGGCCGCTTTAATTATTTCAAGTTCTTTTGTGCACTGCCTGCCTAAAAGAGTGAATCTTGATGCTGCATCAAAAACCATCACGAATTTTGTTTTCTGCGCCCCAAGATTCCTTTTTGCTTCAATGCATGAGGCTGCTGCCGCGGCAAGACAGGAATCTTTAGTACCGATCATCAATCGTATTTGGCTATTTTGAGGAATGTCTCCCTGGGTAACCAGTGACCCGTCATCTTTTATAGAGAGGATGTTGCGCAGAAGATATTCTTTTTCTCCCTGAAGATAAATACCTATCGGATAGAAGATAGATATACGCCGCAGTTCCTTAGCTAGCTCTAAAACGTCCTTAGCAAAGTAGTCTTCATAAAGTTTTACCGCGGGCTCGCCGTTAATTTCTTTAATAATATTGCCTTCAGCTTTGGTAACGTAACGTATTTTTCCTAAAGCCTTCCATCCATGTTTAATCCCGAATCCGAAATTTATTTTCCCGCCAAAAAGCAGCCCGCAACATGAATCTGTAAGCACGTCTTTATTAAAATATTGGAAAGTTTTTGTAAAAGCAAGGTTATCCGAGGCAGAGGCGCCGATTAAAGGAAAGCTTCTGCCTAGATTCTCCTGAAGCCCGTTGATTAAGCTTGTTCCATCCGATATTAACCCATCCGAAAAAATTAAACTTAGGCTCCTGCGCACATCTTTGCAACCATACAATAATTTTTCTCCTAATTCCCTGCCAGCGGCAATAGGTGTTTTTTTGTTCACATCTTTAACCGAGGCGACATTTAAAAATGTTTGTTGATTCAAGCTAATTAACAGGATGGCGAATCCGTGCTTAAATATCCCTTTATTAGTTATAATTCCCAAGCTGCTGCAACCTAATATGGGGATACCGCCTAATAAATTATTTGCGATTTTTAAAACTAGCGGATGCGCGAACTCTATCGTGGTAAAGATAATTGCTACATCCCCGCGGTTTTTCCCTAATCCAACTATCGCCTGGCTAACCGCTTCATTAGCGGCTTGGATATGGTCTTTATTTTCGCTGAAGCCCAGGCTTATATTCATGCCAGTCAGTATATAATGTAAATATAGGAGGGTCAATATAATTGTTGACTAAAGACACATATATAGTAAAATAATTTTGCATATTTTTTGGCCCCATCGTCTAGCCTGGTCTAGGACGTCAGCTTCTCAGGCTGTAAACACCGGTTCAAATCCGGTTGGGGCTAT
>JBAXLM010000077.1:0-3373 GCA_037134795.1 Candidatus Omnitrophota bacterium
TATTGCTTGCAGCAACTAAAGAATACGGTAATCCGCAAGATTTTGTGGGGCATATTGGAGGCGATGATTTTGTAGTTATAACTACCCCGAATTTAGCAGATAAAATTTGCGAGAAAATTATCCATGATTTTGATAAAATATCCCCTTCATTCTACAACCAAGAAGATAGAGAAAGCGGTTTTATTATTGGATATGACCGACAAAAACAAATCCATAAAATCCTCCTACTCTCTGTATCTATCGGCGTAGTAACTAATGAAACGCGCAATATTACGCATGTAGCTCAAATCGGTGAAATTGGTGCAGAACTAAAAAAACTGGCTAAAAACGTAGAAAAAAGTAATTACATTAAAGATAAGCGGCAGAATAAATAAGGACAGCGACTATTTTATCTAACTATCACTAGATTAAAAATAGTCGCTGTCCTTATTTATTGGTGCGCGAGGGGGGAGTTGAACCCCCAAGCCTTTCGGCACAAGCCCCTCATGCTTGCGTGTCTGCCATTTCACCACCCGCGCGCAATCTAATCTATCAACTAAGGATTATATAACAGGTAAATAAAATATCAAAGAAGTTATTTATTTTTTAGCTTCAAGATTGAGGCGGCAGAAGAAACAGTTACCTCTTAAATTGCTCTTTGATACGAGGCCTTGTAAAATAATAAATCGTTAGAGCGGAGACAGCGATATCAATCGCATAAATAAACCACAAAGAAACCCAGGCAATCATGTTTGTGTATGACGGGGAAGTCAACTGGCAGGAGCTGGATACAGGATACATGTTTTTAACGACAATCTGCGAATGATTAACCAAGGCATCAAAAGGATGCCTCCAATAAATTATAGAGATAGTAAACCAGGAAAAAAATAGGGCGAACTTACGGAATATTTCCTGCCGGCGGAAGATTCCTATGCCTAAAGCCAACTCAAATAACCTGTTTAGTATTGAAAAAAGGTAACGCAAAAATATTGTTTTTTCAGAGGCGGACTGAAAAATCGTACTATACCACGAGTAATAATTTGGCGTCAGTAACTTAAAATAAAGCTGAAAAAGCGAATCTACAATAAAATACAAACCAAAAAGCGTTATACCGAGAGCGAATTTTTTTTTCATTTCTTCCCCTTTAACCTAAAGACACCTTTTAAAAACCATACAATAACCAATGGCTTAAGTAATACCCTCCCTGCCAACTCGCAAAAAAAATAAGCCAAAAAAATAGAATTGATGGTGAAAAGAAAACAGTTAAATATCTGATGAACCAAAACCAAAGATAAACGCTAAAAACAGAGATCTGCTTTGGCTTAAATACACAGGTTAATATATCATATTTACGCCAATCAAGTGAATTAATCCTGTTTTCTTTTTTTAGGCGAAGGAATAAATCTGTCCCCGGAAAAGGCGTTAAAATCAACAGGTAAAAATGCCAGATCCCGGAACGCACTAAAAACCATAATAATTTCAAATAATCAAAATGGTTGTAGTGGTCCAGTCCAATGATAAAGGAACCAAAAATTTTTATTCCATGAGCTTTGATATTATTAATGGCAATTTTATAATCCTCAGCCGTTTGAATCTGCTTTAAAGATGTCTTTGGGTAATCTTTTGAATATATACTTTCAAAACCAATTAACAGCCTCTTACATCCGCTCTCTTTAGCCAACCGTAAAATTTCTTCGTCAAAGCCAATATCAATTGAACAATTGCCTATCCAGGAAACTCTCAAAGGAATCATCTCTTTAAAAAGCTTTTTTGCGTAATCTGGACTTGAATAAATATTATCGCAACGAAATAGTACCATTGGCCTTCGGATAAAAAATCCGCGCTTAGCCTTTTTAATCCTTTTAATGATTTCGATTACCTGTTCTGTCTTGGTAAAACGTAACCACGTAGATATACGCGCACAGAAATCACAATGATATTTACACCCGCGGGCGATATGAACGCCTGCCAAACTAAGCAGGCGCGGATCTAGATGTAAAAAATAGTCATAAACAGGAGTAAAGAAATCTTCCAGCGATTCGCCTTTGTATACCTTTTGTAAGTGATTGTTTTCGAAATCTTTAATCACCTGAGCCCAAACTGACTCTGCCTCCCCAATAACAATGCTATCTGCATGCTCAGCCGCTTCAAGCGGCAAAGCAGTTACATGAGGGCCCCCCAAAATAACTTTAGAGCCAGCGAGCCTGAATTTATCCGCCAGGCGATAAGCTTCAAAAGCAGTAGAGGTTAAACAACTGATACCAATGAGTTTTCCGCCGGAAAAGTCGCTGCCAAACCAAAACTGTTTTAAATTAATTATTTTAATCTTATAATTTACGGGGGTAAGAGCGGCAAGTGTTAACAAGGAATATGAAGTGGGGTTCCCTGTGCCAATCCTCTGGATAATATTAATCAAGAAACGGGAGAGGTGGGAATTAACAATAGGATTAATAAGAATCAGTTCTTTATTGATTTTTCACCCTTGAATCTTTAATATTTGTTGCCATAGTATAACTTAAATATTGGCCCGAGATAAGGGGCCGAGTCAACGCTATTCTTTCCCTTCCAAACCCTTCAGAATGCCTGTAGAATAAAAATAAGCTATGTTTAACAACCAATGCAGTTTAATAGATAGCTTTTTTATAAGTTTAGATTTCCTCATGATATCAGAAACAATATTAAGTAGCCTTAAGCCGAATGGAAATAGCAAAAAAGGAGCATAAATAAAATCAACCTTGAATAGATCCGTCCAGCTATCCTTGTATTTATTCCTAAATACCACAATACTCCTACCCACCCTTATCATCTTCTCGTAAAATGACTCCGGAACATAGTAATGAGAATGGTAAATCTTGGCGTCTTTATTATAAGCTATTTTAAGGCCTTTTTTCTCAAGCGCCAGCCCAACTTCTATATCTTCAAACGCCGCCATTTCAAATCTGGTGTCAAATTTCACGTCTTCAAACCATTTCCTGCTCAAGGATATGTTAATCGCATAAAAATGATTGAATTTCGCATCGAAAATATTTCTTATAGTATTGTAATGAAACTGCGGGCCTTGAGGGGCTAAAAAACGCATAAAATCGCTAGGGTTAATTGTCTCGTCCCAAAGAGCCATCCCCAATACCGCCCCATTTGGATTATTTCGATGACTAGCGTAATGACAACATATCATGTCTTTATCAAATATGCTATCATCTCCGCAAAATAACATAATGTCGCCTCTGGCTTTTTCCACGCCTAAATTCCTAGCGCTTGCGGGGCCGCTGTTATCCTGATAATAATAGCTTATATCAATTTTAGCGTTCTTCTTAAAATCTTCTACCTGCCTGGCGGTACTATCTTTGCTACCGTCATCTACTACGATGACCTCAAAATCAACCCCTGGAAGATT
>JBAXLM010000078.1:0-2624 GCA_037134795.1 Candidatus Omnitrophota bacterium
CCCTCGGCTCATACGAAAGGGACCCCAAATTTGTTTTAAAGTTATTTAGTAGCGAGGTATTAATTTGAAAATAAGCAAGGTTATGAGGTTAGGGAATTCTTAACTATAAACCAGATTTTTTGAAATCTGGTTTTTGTTTTTATACGAGAATAGTTTTATTTAATTATCTAAATTATAAGGAGTATTAAATGACGGATAAAAAAACTGGGTCTACATGGAAAAGCTTCAAAGAAAATTTTCCCTGGAAGGATATGTTTTTAGGTTTTTTGATCCCCAAGGTTTTATTTTTGTACGGCATGCGTCAAGGCATGCCTTTTTTTTGGGGAGCTATCGCAGTAGCCTGGTGCATGGTGGTATTTTATCTTCATCAGGTGAAAACTCATAAGGCGAATTTCTTTGCTATCTTTGCCGTCATTATGATTGTAGCGCGCATAATTGTGGTGATTGCCGCCAAAAATCCCAGAATGTATTTATACGTGTTGGCACTGGATAATTTAATTGTGGGAGCGATTTTTATGGCCTCGCTTTTATTTAAGCGCTCGCTGATGCAAATGTTTGCTGATTCTGCAAGTGCGCAAATACCCCCAGAAATTTTGCGTTCAGTGTATTATGGCCAAGCCTGGAGAGTAGTTACTTTTGTCTGGGCAGCAGTTTATATAATATTTGCAATAGCGTTAGTTTTATTAAAAGCCTGTAATTTAAAAATTATCGGTATAATTGATATGCTCGCCAGTTGGCCGCTAATGGTTGTTTTATTTATTTTTACTCTTAAGTTTCCCGCTTGGTATTGGAAAAAAAATTACGCTAAAATTAAGGCAGAATAATTGGAGGTAGAAATGAAGGTATTGGTTTTGAATGGTTCTCCGCATGCAGAAAAAGGCTGTACTATTCATATTTTAACAAATCTACTGGCAGGAATGCAGGAGGCAGGCGCTCAAACTGAGTTGATAGAATTGGCCAAATATAAAATCAACCACTGTATCGGTTGTTTTACCTGTTGGATAAAGACGCCGGGAAAATGTGTACATAAGGATGATATGGCGCCTTTGCTGGAAAAATATGCTGAAGCTGATATTCTGGTATTCGGCACGCCGCTTTATCATTTTAATATGACCGGCTTGCTTAAGGATTTTATCGATCGGACCATACCTATAGCTGAGCCGTGGTTTGTGAGTAATCCGGATAATCCCGGCTTAACCGCTCATCCTTCTCGTTGTCAAAAAGCAAAATCTATATTACTGGTTTCTCCTGCAGGTTTTCCTGAAAAGGGAAATTTTCGTCCGCTGGTAAACTGGTTTAAAGATTATGCGCAGATAGAGGGTTCTAAATATTTGGGAGAGATTCTGGCTGCCGGGATGCCGGTCATCAAGAATAAAAAAGAGTTTAAACATATTATGGAGGATTTTGATCTTGCGGTGCGCCAAGCCGGAAAGCAATTGATTCTAACCGGCGCTATATCTGCGGATCTTAAGGAGCGTCTTAACCGGGATCTATTTCCGGGCGGACCCGAGGCTTTTAGAAAATTCGGAAATGAAAATTGGAAGAAGATAATCACTAAGGAAAAAAGCTAAAAAATATAACCGTTTCTATATGAGAGTATCAACAGTAGTTATATTTATATCTTTAATATTAGCAGGCTGTGCTTTGAGGGCAGTTGATGTGAAAAAGGTAAAATTGCAGAACATAAAAGTTGATGATATTACTCTTGGCTATAAAATAATAGGCAAGGGGGATCCTTTAATTTTGATTATGGGCTATAGCGGGACAATGGATATGTGGGATACCAGAGTCTTAGCTAAGCTTGCTAGGCGTTATCAGGTGATAATTTTTGATAATCGCGGAATGGGTAGCTCAACCGCAACGGAAAAAGAATTTAATATCGGTTTATTCGCAGAAGATACTGCTGGATTACTTAAAGCCCTGAAGATAAAAAAAGCCAATGTTTTAGGTTTTTCTATGGGTACGAATATTGCTTTAGAATTTACGTTGCGTTATCCTGAGATGGTTAATAAGCTGATTCTTTATGCAGGAGATTGCGGAGGGAAAGAATCAGTTCAGCCGGATGAGGAAGCAATGAAGCAGTTAATTGATACTTCAGGTACGCCTGGAGAAAGAGACAAGAGGATGATCAAGCTTATATTTCCGGGAGAATGGTTAAAAGATAATTCGGGTTCGCTTAAATATCTTCCTAAAGTAACTGAAAGAAGCCGTCCTGAAATCATTGACCGACAGACTAAGGCGATGACTACCTGGGAGGGTTGTTACAGTCGGCTTAATAATTTAGCTTTACCGGTGTTGCTTATAACCGGAACCGAAGATATACTTACTCCTTCAAAGAACTCATTAATTCTGGCTAATCGTATTCCTTTAGCGTGGTTGGTGCAGATTAAAGGGGCCGGTCATGGGTTGATGTATCAATATCCGGAAGAATTTGTAAAAACGGTGCTTTTGTTTCTTCAATCTGAGTAATTACTTCTCTAATCCAGAATAATCTTGATATATTGAAATATCGAGTTTATAATTAGGTTGATAAATTTAGAGAGGTTTCCCCTCGGCTCATACGAAAGGGACCCCAGTAATTTGCCTCTCGACGGTAGAGGCAAGCGAATGATAGCGCTGATTCT
>JBAXLM010000079.1:0-2565 GCA_037134795.1 Candidatus Omnitrophota bacterium
GAAAAATATGGGCAGTTCCAGTTAATTTATTATTAAGTTAAAATTCTTCCCCTATGAGGTGTTAGGAGCAACTTTGGAGAGATTGGTTAAGATTATAATAATATAGATAAATAAGATTAAGCTCCAGTTTGAATCCCGTCAGCGACTTTGATTTTTTAGTTAGAAAGAAATTACTATGGATAATGCAGAGTTGTTAGACAAGTTGAATCGGGCGTATATCATGGAAGAGCAGATGACGAGTTTACTTATTGATCTTTGCCAGCCTGTAGTTTTGCCTGATGATCTGACCGAAAATGTACACAAGCGCATAGAAGATGTTCTTCATAGTATTAAGGCGGATACCATGCGTCATAAGAAAATAATATTAGCGATTAAAAATAAACTATCATAATTATGGATCAGAAAACATTGATTGCAAGAATAAGACAACTATTAGTGGCAGACAAAAATGCTTTTGATGTATACATGGAATTATCAAAATTATCCAATAATCAGGATCAGCGTAAAATATTTTCTGATATTGCTGATGATGAGAAGCGTCACACTATTCTGAGTGCAGAGATGTTATCGCTTTTGGAGAAATAAAAGTTGTCTGATAAAAAGCGAATAATAGAGTGGAGTAAGCTTTTTGAAGTTTTTATCGTTCTCCTGGTTATCCCCACCTTTATTTTTTACCTCATTGGACTCCATTATCCTACTTTATTAAATGCAGCATATTATTTCATTTTATCACTTTTTGTATTCCAGTCAGCACTTTCTTATATGTATTCGCTGAGTGCGTTTAAGCGGGCGAAATTTAAGGAGCTTCCTACGGCGAAACATCGCTTGCTTCCAAAAACTACTTTTATCGTCAGCGCTTATCTTCCGAATGAAATTGAAGTGGTTGAGGACACTTTGATAAATATTTTGAAATGCGTGGAGCGCCCATCAGCGGGGATAGAATTAATTTTAGCTTATAACACTCCTCACATGGAAGAGATTGAACTGCGTTTGCGGGAGCTTGCTTATGCGCAACCTGAACTTATCTTGGCTAATGCTTATGGCTCAAAGAGTAAAAGTGAAAATCTAAATTATGCTTTAGAAATCTCTTCGGGCGAGTTGATTGTGCTTTTGGATGCTGACCATTTGGTTTCTGCTGATTGCCTTTCTTTAGCTTGGCGCTGGCTGGACGAGGGCTATGATGTGGTGCAGGGTAGATGCAAAATTCGAAATGGCGCAAGAAGTATTGTTTCTTCACTGGTGGAGATAGAATTCGAAGCTGTTTATGGGATTAGTCATTATGCTAAGAGTAAGATTTTTGATTCAACTCTTTTTGGTGGAACAAATGGTTATTGGCGTAGCGCATTAATTAAAAAAATTAAATTTAAAGAAGATAAATTGACTGAAGACATTGATTCAACTTTGCGTGCTATTCTTGCCGGGAGTCATATCGTGCATGACCGGGGCATTATTTCTTCTGAGCTTGCTCCAGAAACATTCACCGGGCTATGGTTTCAGAGAAAACGTTGGGCGCAGGGATGGTTTCAGTGTTCGTTGCAATATCAAATTCCGATATTACAATCTAAATATCTAAATATCTTTCAAAAATTTATGTGGTCAACGCTTTTGGTATGGAGAGTGATTTATGATATTTTGGGACATTTTCTTTTTCCGGTGGTATTTGCTTTTTGGTTGAGTCGAGGAAAAATAACGCTACCGATGAATAATTTTATTTGGTTTACTTTAGTGTTCACTTTGTTTAGCGGCCCGTTTGAAGCCTTGGTAGCGTATAAGAATTCTTCTTTGCCAAGGGCATCAATTTGGCAGTATTTTTATTATGCATTTTTAACTTTTCCGTATACTATGTTCAAAAACACAATTCAGGTGGTTGCTATTCGGGATGAGCTTTTAGGAAAACGGGAGTGGGTAGTTTCTCAGAGGAAAAAATGATACGCGTAAATTCTAAATCCATCTTTGTTTTATTCGCAATATTATTTATATGCAGTTTGGCTTTTGCCGATGATGGATTTGATGAGTCATTAAGTAAGGCCAGGAAACTGGTTGAGGAGAAATCTTATAGCGCGGCTCTGGACGCTTATGCGCGGATTAATGAGCGGCTGCGCAAGGACCCGGGCTTGGTTATCGAGTGGGCGCGGGTATACACTTATGCCGATAAACATGCGGAGGCGATAAAGCTTTTTGAAGAAATACGTTTGGCATATCCGCAGCGCTCTGCTGAGATCATTCGGGAGCTGGCTGATCAATATAAATGGAACAGTCAGGTGCCCAAGGCAATAAACGTATATAAAGAAGGATTAGTTTTAAAAGTTGAAGATTTGCAGATATTTTTGGGGTTAGCTGAGGCGTTATTTTTAAATGATCAAAAAAATGAATCTTTGCAAATATATGATGCAGCTCTGTTGCGTTGGCCGGATAACCAGCAAGCGCTTTTGGGCAAGGCGAATGTTTTAAGTTTTGCTGACAAACTTGAGGAGTCCTATGCTTTGTATCAAAAAGTACTGGATCAAGATCCTGGTAATCTTAATGCGTTAAATTCTCAGGCGAGAATTTTAGTTTGGCAGGGGT
>JBAXLM010000080.1:0-2541 GCA_037134795.1 Candidatus Omnitrophota bacterium
TTTCTATGCCAGAATTAAGGAAAGATCCAATTATAGGTAGGTGGGTAATTATTGCTACGGAGCGCGCTCGTAGGCCGGATCAATTTTCCGGCCATGTCCATGATCCGGAAGAGGAGAAGGCCTGTCCATTTTGCGAAGGCAAAGAAGCAAAAACTCCTCCTGAAGTTTACGCGATACGCCCACGTAACGCTAATCCTAATGGCCCGGGTTGGGATTTGCGCGTGGTTCCTAGTATTTCCCCATTTTTAAGAGTTGAAGGTGATTTGGATCGTCGTGGAAACGGCCTTTATGATGTGATGAATGGCGTAGGCGCGCATGAGATTGTGATTGAAACGAATCAGCATATTGCCAACATGGCGGATTTAAGCGAAGAGCAGATAACTCGCGTGCTCAATTGTTATTCTGATAGATTAGTGGATTTAGAGAGGGACAGCCGTTTTAAATACGTTTTAGTATTTAAAAATTACGGTAAAGGTTCAGGCGGCGGCGGGATCAGGCATACGCGATCGCAATTGATTGCCACGCCAGTTAATCCTAAACGCGTAAAAGAAGAGTTGGCTGGGGCGCGTCTTTATTACGATTATCATGAGCGGTGCGTTTTTTGCGATTTAATCAAGCAAGAGTTAGCTCAGAAAGAGCGGATAATCTTAGATTTTGATGGTTTTGTAGCGGTTACTCCTTTTGCTTCGCGTTTTCCTTTTGAGACTTGGATACTGCCTAAGAAACATTGTTGTGATTATACCTGCATGGACGCGGAGTCTAGGAAAAATCTCGCCCGTGTGCTTAAGGCCGTGCTTTCGAAATTAAAAAAGGGTTTAAATGACCCGGATTATAATTACGTGATTCATACCGCGCCATTTCGCAGGAAAAAGATGGGTTATTGGAAAACGATTGATCAGGATTTTCATTGGCATATTGAGATTATGCCACGCTTAACTAAAGTAGCGGGTTTTGAGTGGGGCACAGGATTTTATATTTGTCCGCTTCCTCCGGAAGAAACAGCTAAATTTTTAAGAGAGGTAGAGCTTTAATGCCAGAATTAAGAAGAGACCCGGTTGTTGGGCGCTGGGTGATCGTGGATACGGATCATCCGAATAAGCCGGAAGATTTTAAATATGAGCAGAATATTATTAAGGGGGGATTGTGCCCTTTTTGTTATGGTAATGAATTTATGACCCCGCCTGAAATAAGTTGTTTTCGCGATCCTTCCACGGGCGCAAATACTCCGGGCTGGCAGGTGCGTGTTGTAGCAAATAAATTTCCTGCCCTGCAAATTGAAGGTGAGCTTGAGCGCCGGGGTTTAGGTATTTATGATATGTCAAACGGAATAGGCGCGCATGAAGTTTTAATTGAGAGCCCATATCATAATAAAGATATTCCTGAACTCTTGCCTGGCGAGATTGAAAATTATCTTAAGATGTGTTGTGTGCGCGCGGCAGATTTAAGAAAAGACAGCCGTTTTAAATATGTCATGATCTTTCGCAATTATGGCTCGGCAGCCGGGGCTTCGTTAGAACATCCGCATACGCAATTAGTAGCTTTGCCGATGGTGCCGAAAAACGCGCTGGAGGAGATTCACGGGGCGCGGGATTATTTTAATTACCGTGAGCGGTGTATATTTTGCGATATAATCCGCCAGGAAATCCAGGATAAAGCAAGAGTAATTTTAGAGAATAAATATTTTATTTCGTTTTGCCCTTTTGTTTCGCGGTTTCCTTTTGAGATCATGATCATGCCTAAGCAGCATAGTGGATATTTTTGCCACATATCCGGGGATGAGGTTTCGGCATTGGCTGAGATCTTAAAAGACACTTTAAAAAAGTTAAAAAAAGTATTTGTAAATTTGTCATATAATTATATAATTCATTCCGCGCCAGTTAATGGTGAAGCTGAGGTAGAGTATTACCATTGGCATATCGAGATTATGCCTAAGCTGACGCAAGTTGCCGGTTTTGAGTGGGGGACGGGTTTTTATATTGATCCTACTTCTCCGGAATTAGCCGCGCAGTATTTAAAAGCCGTAAAAGATTAAAATCTAATAAGGAGGAGTCAGATGGCAGTAAAAGTGGGTATCAATGGTTTTGGCAGAATTGGACGTTTAGTAGCGCGCGCAATCTTAGAAAAAAATAGCAAAGATATTGAGCTGGTGGCGATTAATGATTTAACTGACGCTAAAAGCAATGCTTATCTTTTTAAATATGATTCTGTGCATGGGCGTTTTAATGGCGAGGTAAAAGCCACTGCTGATGATGTTATCAGCGTAAATGGTAGAGAGATTAAAGTTTTAAGTAAAAGAGATCCCGCGGAACTTCCCTGGAAAGATTTAGGAGTAGAAATTGTTGTGGAATCTACGGGATTATTCACGATCAAAAAAGATGGGGTGAATAAAAAAGGTAAAGAAGTAAAAGGTGCTGAAAATCATATAACCAAGGGTGGTGCCAAAAAAGTTATTATTTCTGCTCCGGCGGAAGGGGAAGATATAACTATTGTTTTAGGAGTAAATGAAGGAAAATATGATCCTAAAAATCATCATGTAATATC
>JBAXLM010000081.1:0-2256 GCA_037134795.1 Candidatus Omnitrophota bacterium
TATGGGTTTCGGTAAAGACGGCAGATTTTAGCGTTGTTTTGGGCACACGCTCAAGCATTTTTGCTCCTGTAAATAATTTAGGTTTAATTATTCTTGACCAAGAGGAAGACAAGGTTTATAAACAGGAGCAGTCGCCGCATTACCATGTTAGAGAAGTCGCAAGGATGCGCGCTGAAATCGAATCAGCAAGGGTTATCTTTGGTAGTCATAGCCCTTCTTTAGAAAGTTTTTATCTTGTTGAAAAAAAACAACTTGAATACCAATCTATTCCGTCTAGACTTACGTATCCGCAAGTGCAGGTTATTGACCTGCGCCGGCTTCCTTACGCCGAGAGAAAAAGTAAAACTTTATTTTCAAAGTTTCTCATTGACGCGATAGCTAACATTTTAGCGCAAAAAGGTAAAGTCTTATTGCTTATTAATCGTAAAGGTTTTGCTACAACAGCCGCGTGCCATAATTGCGGGGTAGCTTTAAAATGCCCGCGTTGCAATATCAATTTAGTATTTCATTTTGATGAAGATAAATTAAAATGCCACCATTGTAATTTTAAAATGGATGTGCCAAAGATCTGCCCGAGTTGTAACGCGGGTTATATTAAGTATTCAGGCCTTGGCACGGAAAAAGTGGAAAGCGAACTGGCGAGGATTTTTCCGCAGGCGCGAATGGACGAAGATATTTTTGTTGCTACTAGTTCGGTAATTAAACATGGGGAAATAAATTTTGATTTAATCGGGGTGTTGGCGATAGATAACTCACTTAATCGGGTGGATTTTCGCGCTGCTGAGAAAACTTTTAGTTTGCTTATGGGGTTAACCAGCTTGACTTCGAAAAAAATAATTATTCAAAGCGCTAATGCTAATCACCATTGTTTTCAAGCCTTGATTAAAAATGACCCGCAGTTGTTTTACAAAGAGGAATTAAAACAACGCAAACAGTTAAACTTCGCGCCTTTTAAGCATATGATTTTAGTTAGATTAAGAGGAGAAAGCTTAGAAAAGGTTAAGCAGGCTGCTTGTGATTTATTTGAAAAATTAAATAAGATCAAGACAAGCAGCATAAAAATGCTTTCGCTTAATCCAGGGCAGCCGGCAAAGTTGCGAGGAAATTTTTATTATCAGATATTAATGCGCGCATCTAGCGTAGAGAAGGCCAGCCATTTCTTAAAATTACACTTAAAAGATGGGCATTATTCAGGTATAATAGTTACAGTTGATGTGGATCCGGTATAATATGAAAATAATATTTTTTGGCAGCGCGCATTTTGCAGTTCCATCCCTGGAAGCTTTAATCAAAGCTGAGCATGAAGTAGTCTGCGTGGTTACTCAGCCGGATAAGAAAAAGGGTAGGCACTTGCGTGTTTCCGGCACAGATGTTAAAAGCACGGCTCTTACGGCAAAACTTAAAATATTCCAGCCGGAGAATATTAAATCCCAAGAAAGCGTAAAATTCCTAAAAGATTTGGATGCGGATCTTTTTGTGATTGTGGCTTATGGCCAGATATTTTCCCAGGAAGTTTTGGATATTCCCAAGCTTATGCCGATTAATATTCATGCATCGCTTCTGCCGCGTTATCGGGGAGCAGCTCCGATTAACTGGGCAATAATTAATGGAGATAAAAAGAGTGGAGTTACGATTATGTTCGTAACTCTTAAGATGGATTCTGGGCCGGTGATTATGCAGAAAGAAGTTAAGATTGAAGATAAAGATACATCAGTGACTCTTGAGGAAAAATTGCGTCTTGTTGGGGCTGAGCTTTTAATAGACGCGCTTAAAATTATTGATAGCAGGAGTTATCGTTTAGTGGAGCAGGATGAAGATAAAGTTATCATCGCTCCCAAGTTAAAAAAAGAAGACGGTTTAATTGATTGGGCTACATCCGCGGTGGATATTCATAATCAGATAAGAGGAGTTTTGCCTTGGCCGGGCGCGCATACGCGCTACAAGGGTAAAATATTAAAGATATTTCAGGCGGATGTTTTGCCGGTTTTTCCGAATCATAAGCCAGCTCCCGGTGAAGTGGTGCGGGCGGATAAAGACGGGATTGTTGTGGCGAGTGGCCGGGGATTTTTAAATCTTAAAGAACTGCAGCTAGAAGCTGGTAAGCGCATGCCTGCGCAGAATTTTATTATCGGGCATAAGCTTAGGGCAGGGGAGATATTAGGATAATTTATTGCAACTTTTAGAAGTTCTGTTATAATTAATTTCTATGCCAGAATTAAGGAAAGATCCAATTATAGGTAGGTGGGTAATTATTGC
>JBAXLM010000082.1:0-2246 GCA_037134795.1 Candidatus Omnitrophota bacterium
GCGCGATACAACTCTTCAGAATCTTCATTCATATGCAAATCAGATTCATTACCTACACTGCCTTCGCTATTTTGATAGCCAAAAAATGTGCCAATCTTTCTATGCGTTGCCTCGGCCACCCAGCCATCAACTGTACTCATCTGTAAAACTCCATTTAGGATCGCCTTCATCCCGCTTGTGCCAGAAGCCTCAAAAGGTGGCAAAGGATTATTAAGCCAAACATCAACGCTGGAAGTAAGATTCTTGCCTGAAGAAATATCGTAATTCTCCAATACAATTATTTTTAATTTATCGTAATCTACATTTAACTTATCCACTTTATCCAACATCTCATTAATATAAGTAAAACCTAAATTGTCATTAGGATGCGCCTTACCGGCGAGAATAATCTGTAAAGGCCCAATTTTCTCGGCAATACGTACTAACCTGTTAATATCATACAAAATAAGGCTTGGCCTTTTATACGCTGCCATTCTTCTGGCCCAGCAAATAGTAAAGAGATTTTTATCCAGCTTCCATTTCTCTAATAATTTGCACAAATCAGTTTTGTTAGCTTGATGCGCCTGCCATAACTGCTCGCGAAAATTTGCATCTGTCTTTAGCTCTATTGCTTTTGCTAAAATCATAGGATTGGCTAAAAAATTAGGGAAAATCTCCGGAAATTTCTCAAAAAGATCCTTAAACTGTTTAGAGATCCAGGTATGTAAATGCACCCCGTTAGTAACATACTGTATTTGATCTTTGTATTTAGGAAATTGAATATGCATTACCCTTGAGTGATTACGAGAAACTGCGTTTATCGCCGAGGATATATTCATGGAAAGCAATGTAAGATTAGCGGATCCTGAACCCTCTTTCCCAAATCTTTCAATGATATCCGTATCTTCTTTTTTTAACACCTTGTTTAAATCATCAAAAGAGAATCTATCGTGGCCCGCCTCAACCGGAGTATGGCAGGTATAAACAAATTTATTCTTTAAGTTTTCTACCTCATCTTTTGCTAGTCCCCTGGCTTTAGCAATAAAGGCAAATACTGCATGCCCTTCATTAAGGTGATAAGTATCAATGTTATAACCCAAATCAGTTAATGCACCTACCCCGCCAAAACCTAACATTACTCTTTGTAATAATTTTAAGAATATATTATCACTGCGGTAAAGCTGGTCAGTTAATTGCCGGGCACGTTGGCTATTTGGCTCAATGTTAGAATCTAACAAAATCAAAGGCACAACTGAATCATGCTTATAACTATAAACATAATATTTCCAAAGCCGAAGATAAACATCCTCGGGTTTTAAAGAAATCTTTATTCTATTTTTTAAAGGAATGAGGCCAGGATAAGTAAAGGGATCCCACTGCATCTTTTCCGGGGCCTGGCCGTATTTAAACCAAAACTTTTGCCTAAAATAACCGGAGTTCCAAAGAATGCCTAATCCTACAGCAGGCAGGTTATAATCCGCCATAGTCTTTACCGTATCTCCGGCTAAAACGCCCAAACCTCCGCTATAAATAGGCAAATCAATAATATTATTCTGATGAAGTGCGAAGAAATAATCAGCTACACGGTAATTGGAAAAAACCGCGTTTTCTGGTACTTTGTTACTTGGATTAAGGGGAAGTTGGCTAGATAATTTATTATAAAAACTGGTGGCCAAACCATACTCCATGGAAAAATAAGCAATGCAGCGCTGATTGGCTAAGCGTAACCTTTTTTCCGCCTCAACAATAGCCTCCAAAGGCATGCCAAAATAAGCGTTATCTTTTATATCTTTAGCATAATGGCCGTCAGAATCATCGACCTGCACCAAAGAATAAAACTCATCAATAAGGCTATTCTTTTCCATAATCTCTTCTTTTCACCATCTAAAATGCAGAAAAATTCTTCCCCAGCCCTTATCTGTTTTCTCTAATCGCGAATAAATTTTACGGATTTCTTTTTTGTTCAGAAAATTAAGGATGCGCTTTTTCACGCTATCTGTTGCTACCCCATAAGCAATCTCAACTACACTCGCGCGGCCATCAACTGCTTCTTGGATAATTTGCGCCATCTTTATTTCCATATCCGCAGTTACCGGATAAAGATTTAATTTTAATTTCATCTCTTATGGCTAACCGAACTACTTCGCCCTTTAAACCGAGACGGCTTAGCGCCTTCCGGCTTCTGCCAAGGCTTAGAAGCACCTTCTCGCTTTTTCCAAGGTTTAGATTCACTCTCGCGTTTTTGCCAAGGTTTAGAAGCGCCTTCT
>JBAXLM010000083.1:0-2236 GCA_037134795.1 Candidatus Omnitrophota bacterium
TCATTTCAGAGGGTTGCAAAGAATCACAAAGCAATTGAGGTAGGTCCCGGGAAATAACTCTTCATGTTTCGTCTGTAGTTCTGCAAGCGACAGCTCTTTTAGTGCCATTATCTGCGCCATAATCTTATCGCTCATATTTGTTCTTCTTTCGTTAATACACATATAGCCATACAGTTTCAGAGATAGCAAGTTATATAAACGATATATTTTATAAAAACGTCTTGACGTTATAACGTTATAATGTTATATTCTTATCAGAAGGAGGTGTAAATTATGGCTACATTAACAAAACGCGCGACTATATATTTTGACCCGTCTATTCATAAGGTTATTAAGATGAGGGCCGTTGAGACTGAACATTCTATTTCTGACATTGTCAACGAAGCCTTGCGGCATGAATTGGCACAAGACCAGGAAGATCTCGCGGTATTCGCGAAAAGAGCAAAAGAACCGACCGTATCTTACGAAGCACTGCTAAAGAAATTAAAGGCTAATGGGAAAATATAAGGTTGAGATTAAGAAATCAGCCGTTAAGGAAATCGAACATCTGCCCCGTAAAGATATGAAGGCGGTTCTTGGTAGAATCGAGGCTCTTTCCGAAAATCCCAGGCCACACGATTGCAAGAAATTATCCGGCCAAGAGAAGTATCGGATTCGCTGTGGGAATTATCGAATCCTTTATTCTATCGAGGATGATATTTTAATCGTTTTGATCGTTAAGGTGGGGCATCGTAAAGATGTTTATCGGAGTAACTGGCAATAGAAGCGGCTTAAGGTGGGTATCGAGTCTGCGGTGGCAGGGAAAGCATTAAGCAATGGGCCAAAACTCGGGATTAAAAAAAGTTTGAGTCCAATTAGGGTCGGTAAGAGATACTGTAGTTCGATTTCAAGCGGGGCGGAAGAGTTGGGGTATATTGTAGAAGTTAAATTCCTTAATGACTTGAAGAAAGAATCAGGAAGGGATAAATAGGAGGTTAATAATGTTTAGAAAAGTTACATCTTTAATTTTAATGTTAGTGTTTGTAATTTCTATGTCTGGTTGTACAACTATGCTTACACCAGAACAAAAGATGGCCAAGTCTACACCAGAACAAGAGACAGCCAAGCCTACGCCGGAACAAGAGGTAGTCAAATATGTGGGGAACTTTGATTATACGCCGGATTCTCAGGGATCGCCAGGCTCAGCCGGAGTAACTTTTGCGATAGAAGATTTTCATTATGCAGCTAGTAATGTGCCTAGTGAAATATGGATACGGGAATTAGTTGCGATAAAGAAAGCTGATAGTGGCAAGTTACTCTGGTTTCTCTTCCCTCAATTTGATAATTTAATTAAGGCCTCAAAAGATGATTTATCCAAGATTCTTGTGGCAAAGGGTTTTGGCATCCGCGGCCCTTTTGATTCTTATGATCTGATACCTTACTCGGATAAGAAAGCCATTGACTTACACCTGGTTCCGACGCTGGAGCTATCATTCAAGTTAAAAGACGAAAAATGGACAGAAATGAATTATATTACCGGAAATGTTGAGGTTAATGGGAAAATCATCCTGGCATTGAAAGAGATCGCAACCGGAGAACTGATGTGGACTAAAAGCATTCCCCTTGAGAAAATCGAATTCTCCTACAGCGTACGCAGCCCGTATAACGTAGAAAGAAAGTTCGATCTTATCATGAACGATGCGGCTAAGGGAATAGAGCGGCAATATCCTGGCCTGATGGCTACCATTTCGAAGCTTATTGACCCGGAAGAGATGAGAATAATCAAGAAACAGTGCCAAGAACTTAAAAGCAAAAAGGGGTATTAGGCGAGGAATTGACTCTCTAAGGCCGCAGTATTGAGCATATATTGTGGACTTGTGATCGGTCAGTAGAACATTTTATAAAGACTAAAAATGAGGAAGAAAGATGAAAAAGTTTATTATTGGTTTAGTAGCAATAACTTGGTTCACTTGTTGTTTTGCTGCAGAGTTAAAACAAGCCAAAGTGATTAAAGTCCAACTTGGACAAAATTTTACAATTACACTGGAAGCCAATAAGACTACTGGTTACGAATGGCAACTCGCTAATCCATTAGATGAAAGCATGGTTCAGTTAATAAGTTCAGAGTATTTAACAAGAAAAACCAAGCTTCTTGGTGTAGGTGGAAAGCAAGTATGGGTTCTTAAGGCACTTAAAACAGGTAAGATGACTATCTCTTTTAAATATATACGCCCAAGGGAGAAGGAAAATCCATCAG
>JBAXLM010000084.1:0-2231 GCA_037134795.1 Candidatus Omnitrophota bacterium
GAAGAGCAAAGGCTTAAGGAAGAAGAGCGAAAAAGAAATTTATCTTCAGGAGATTTACGCGTTTACGTTGAGCTAAAGACAAAATCAATAAAGCTATTTTTTAAAGATAGTGAAATAACCAGGGGTAAAAGTTTGCATAGCGCAATTTTCGCTCAAAAAAAATGGTTTTTTGCAGAAGAAGGCCAATGGCAGGTTAAAAGAATATCTAAGGAAGAGCTAGAGTTAAATATTACTTATGACGCGCTTCCCATGACCCAGATTTGGCATTTTGTTTTTAGTGAAAAGAATGTGCTTAATCTTAAGATTAAAATACAGGCAGATAAAGCGTTTGTCTTAAGACACCAATCAATAATTTTAGAATTAGAGGATATATTTGATGGTTGGCAAACAGCTAATGAGAGGGGAGATTTTTCATCGCTTACCTATGTTAATGATTTAGCGCCAGTAAGATTAAAGGACAATAAGTTATCTGAGACTATTCTTACCTCATCTCGTTTAAATAATTTAAAGCTATTTTTTGGCGCTGGCTGCAATTCTCGTAAACAAATCAAAGGTATTTATAAGCGTAAGTTTAAGCAGGTTGAAAATATTTTTATGAGCACAGATGTAATTTTTCCTAAAAACGAGGAAACCTTTAATCCCGGTACGCATATTTTATTCTCAGGTGAAATTGCTTTAGATGCAGATATAAAACTTAAGAAACAAGATGTTTCCTATAATAAAGTAGAACTTGCGCAGAATAAACTAAAGTTTATCTTTGATGAGGGTAAGGGAAAACTCTTTTGGGGTAAAAAGGAGTTAACAGCGGGTTTGGGGATTTACAGTTCTGTGCGATTTTCTGGAATATGGTTTGATTCTTATCAGGCAAGCTGGAATATAGATAAGTTGGATAAAGGTCAGGTGATTACAACCGGAACCTGGCCGTATATTCCAATTTTACAAAAGTGGACAGTTAAGGTCATAAATGAGAATTCGCTTTCCTGGGAGATAGAGATGGAAAATCTTGAAGGGGTTCACATTGAATTTGAACAGGCGTGTATTATGTTGTCTTCCAAGTTTAGAGATTGGAGTGTTTCTGGTGTGAATAAGGGGAAATTTATTGATGAATTTACAAAAGATTATGATATTTCTCCATTTAGATTCTGGTATGGCCCCTCGGTAACGGCAGGAATAAAAATAATGAATGACGATATATCCGTATTATTTGATTCTAGCATGAATGAAAAAAGCCTAAAAGGCATTATAGGGAATACGGATTATCTTTATAGCGCAAGGCTAATTCAGTATCAGAGAGCAAATACGCAAAAGCCTTCCACTATCAAATCGGAATATTTTAAAGGAGTGATAAAAGTTGTCCCTTCCAAGTAACTACGACAAATTTAAAAAGCATTTGTCTTCCGGTGGTTTATTTTATGCTTTTTTAAGAGGAGTAAAATACCCTATTTTTCTACTGCGTAGAGAGCTTGAGCGGTTGTATTTTAAAAAAGAACAATCCATTGTAAAAGGTAAATTTAAGATTCAGTATCTTCCGCAAAGATTAAGCGTATTTTATGATAATCAGCCAGTAACTGAAGCCAGCGGTTTAAGCTCAGCTATTAATAGCTTGGGTTTATGGTTAGATTCAAGTACTGGAAAGTGGAAACTGTTAAAAATAACAAAAGATTCATTAAAGATAAAAGTAAGCCATAAAAATTTTCCTATCTCTCAGATCTGGTTTTTAAAGTTGGATGACCAGCAGAGTTTTTCTTGGCGGGTAGATTTAAAGATTAAAAAACCAGTGCATATTGATGAAATATGTATTTTATCCGCGCTAAATCCTCGCTATAAAACATGGATTAGCAACTACGAACAGGAGAATTTCCCCTCTTTTAATGCTCAATGGACTGATCTTTATATCGGAAGCAAGCCAGCCTATCTACTTGGCGTAAGATTTCCTACTGCAGGCGCATATTTACCCGCTTTTGCTATAGAGTTTAATAAAGGCAACTTGTTGCCTTTAGTTAAGAATTATTCTTCTCCAGGCGAAAGTTTTCATATTATTGGATTTAGGCACACGGAATTCAAGTCTATTGATAAGTGTCCCGCAGGCAAGAGCATTCTTTTTAACTGCAAAGCTTATATCTTTAATGATGAAAGGGTTTTAGATGAGAAAATTGAAAATTTACGCAGCCGCTCTTTACAAAAAGCAATAACTGAAATTAAAGTGAGCCAGCCAGAAAATAAGCTAGAGG
>JBAXLM010000085.1:0-2090 GCA_037134795.1 Candidatus Omnitrophota bacterium
GTGTATACCGCAATAGCGCGTTATATAAAATAATGATTAAGAAAATAAGTTTAACCCAGATGCACGGAAAACAAAAAGGGGTTATTTGCGATATCTCCGCGGGTGCAGCTTTGCAGAATAAATTTATGAGTATGGGTATTTATAAGGGTAGGGAGGTTACCAAGATTAGCCATATTGGGTTGAAAGGCCCGGTAGCGATTAAAGTGGGCCGGAGCGTTTTGGTTTTAGGCCATAGTGTAGCTAATAAAATTGTAATCGAGGTACAATGATTAAGAAAATATTTTTAGTAGGTAATCCTAACGTTGGTAAAAGCGTGGTTTTTTCTCGGCTCACCGGGGTGCAGGTTATTTCTTCTAATTATTCCGGCACAACTGTTGAGATTATGCGTGGGGTTTTAAAACTTGGGCCTCAGGAGGTTGAAGTTGTGGATCTTCCCGGGACATATTCGCTTGAGCCTAGCTCTAAAGCAGAAGAGGTTGCGGTATCGCTGTTAAATGAGTGCGCCATAGATGAAATGGTGGTTATTAATATTATTGACTCGACTAATTTAGAGCGCAATCTTTATTTAACCTTGCAGTTGCTTGAGGCTGGTTTACCAGTAGTGGTTGCGCTGAATATGTGTGATGAAGCTAAGCATCACGGAGTAAATCTTGAGATTGATAAATTGGAGAAGATTTTAAAGATCCCGGTAATATCAACTTGCGCGATTACTGGCCTAGGCATAAAGTTGCTCCTTGAAAGGATTAATGAGAGTAAGCCGGTTTTGCGTGCAAAATTTTCACATCGAGAGCGTTGGCAGGAAATTGGCATTATTATCGAGCAGGTGCAACGCCTAACCCACCGGCATCACACCTTGCGCGAGATTTTAGAGGATGCTTCGTTAAAACCATTTAGCGGCGCACTTATTGCTATTGGAGTAATTCTGGCTTCTTTTCAGATTGTGCGCTTTATCGGCGAAAACTTAATCAACAGAATTGCAGATCCTATATTTTTTAATTTTTATCAGCCTTTTTTGATCAAGTTCAGTTCTTTTCTAGGTGAAGAAAGTTTTATTCATCACCTGTTAATTGGAGACTTAATTAATAGTAAGATTGATTTTAAGCAATCTTTAGGGATATTGACTACTGCTCCTTATATTGAATTTGCCATGGTTTTACCTTATATAATTTCATTCTATTTTGTTTTGGGTTTGTTGGAAGATATAGGAATTTTACCGCGCTTAGCTATGCTTTTGGATAATCTTTTACACCGTATTGGTTTGCACGGTTTTGCCATTATTCCTGTGCTTTTAGGGTTAGGTTGTAATGTCCCGGGAATTTTAGCTACGCGTAATTTAGAGTCTAAGCGCGAGCGTTTTATTGCTGCAACGTTGATTTCTATAGGAGTGCCTTGTGTAGCATTGCAGGCGATGATCTTTGGCTTATTAGGGAAGTTTTCCGGGTATTATGTTGCGGGGGTGTATTTTGTTTTATTAGCTATCTGGTTAGTTTTGGGTATGATCCTTAATCATACAACTAAAGGCTATAGCCCGGAACTTTTGGTTGAGATCCCTCCCTATCGGCTTCCGTCGCTGGTTACTTTATGGAAGAAATTATTTTTTCGTATTAAAGGCTTCTTAATTGAAGCTGCGCCGTTAGTTTTATTGGGCGTATTAGTAGTGAATATACTTTTGTATTTTAAGTTGTTTGATTTTTTTACTGGTATATTCGCCCCTGTAATTAAGGGCCTTTTTGGCTTGCCTAAAGAAGCAGTGGTTGCTTTAGTAATGGGGTTGTTTAGAAAAGATGTCGCGGTAGGTATGCTTATGCCGCTAGCTATGACTGCTAAACAGTTGTTTATTACTGCTGTGCTTTTAGCAATATCCTTTCCCTGCGTAGCAACTTTTATTGTGTTTTTTAAGGAGTTGGGGTTAAGGGATTTAATTAAAGCTACTTTGATTATGTTAGTCGTTGCCTTGGTTTGTGGAACGCTGCTTAATTTTACTATTCATTAAAGAAAATAGGGAACGTTTTTAGAAACGTCCCCTATTTATTTAATGCCGAAGAAGGGAGTTGAACCCTTACAAGGTTGCCCTTATCGGTTTTTGAGAC
>JBAXLM010000086.1:0-1831 GCA_037134795.1 Candidatus Omnitrophota bacterium
TCAGAGCCGATGGTAGTGTAGTCGTAAGGCTATGTGAGAGTAGGTCGGTGCTCCTATAATTAAAATCCCGCTATTCATTAAATTGAGTAGCGGGATTTTTTTGTCTGGAGCACCGACCTACTCTCGCAAAAAGGGGTGACAGTCAGCCGCAGGCTGACGCCAGAGGGGAAACCATTGGGTTTCCCCATGGGGAGCAAGCGCCGCAGGCGCGCAGCGACGTGAGAGTAGGTCGGTGGTGCTCCGCCCGAATAAAAAATATTTGTTAGATTATTCCTCCTTTTACGTCTATTGATGTAGGAAGGAGATAGGCTATGAAAAAGAAAGAACTTGACAAGGCGTATAAAAGTATATACAATTGTATATACTTAGATTCTGGAGAAATACTATCCGGTCCAATAAGGTGGAATGCATTTAAGAATATTCGGTTGAAGTTAACCCGGAAAGTATCGTTTCAAGAAATCATCAAGGCTAATTTAAAGGGGTCACGTAGAAATCCAAGCCGAAATTTTCAAAGAGTTTTTGAATATGAATATAAAGGGTATATGTGGGCAGTGCCATTCGTTGTTGACGAGAAAGGTATTTTCTTGAAAACAATATATCCTAGCCGTAAGCTCAAGAAATTTTATGAGAAAGGACAATCTTATGAAAAAGAAAAATAATTTTATAGAACGGATTAAATTGACTAAAGAGGAACAGTGGTATGAAGACCATATGGAGGAATTTGTTCCGATAACCGGGCCAGAGTATGACTTCATCGTAGCTTCGCTTGAGCGTAAAAAAAAGGAGATGGTTTTAAATATGCGCATTAACGGAGACGACTTGGCAGCGATTAAACAAAAAGCCCACAAATCCGGGATTAAATACCAAACTCTTATTTCCGAAATTCTGCATAGGGTAGCTAAGGCGTAACTGGATGGGTACGACAGACATATGATCAGATTAGAGGATGCTAGAAAGGAATTGCGTAAATACGCTGATAAAAAAAAGGCCAAAGTTTTGTTGCGCTTTTTTAAAACTGGGCCGGGGGATTACGCAGAGGGGGATATTTTTCTTGGGGTAATGGTGCCTTTTATCAGAAAGGTGTTAAAGGAGTTTCAAGAGTTATCGCTTTTAGATGTGATTAAGCTTTTGCATTCAAAGTTTCATGAAGAAAGGCTTTTGGCGCTTTTAATCCTAGTGCATCAATTTAATAAAGTAGATACTAAGGCTAAAGAAAAAATATACAAGGCGTATCTGGCAAACACAAAATTTATCAATAATTGGGATCTGGTTGACTTAAGCGCTTCCCAAATTGTCGGCAGGTTTCTTATAGATAAAGACAGGCTGATACTTTATAAATTAGCAAAGTCGCCCTTGCTTTGGGAAAGGCGTATAGCAATCCTAGCTACATTTGCTTTTATCAGATTGGGTGATTTTGATGATGTTTTTTGCATTGTTAAGCTTTTGCTTTGCGATAAAGAAGATTTGATCCATAAAGCATGCGGTTGGATGCTGCGTGAAGCTGGCAAACGCGATGCGCTCGCTGAAGAAAAATTTTTACTTAAGTATTGCGAAGTTATGCCCCGGACAATGTTGCGTTACGCGATAGAAAAATTCCCGCAAGATAAAAGAAAATCATTCCTTGAAGCAAGGCCATAAGTTATTCTAGTTTTAACACAAATCTTTTAATACGATTGACATTTTCTGGTATTCCTATATAATTAAATAAGTACTGGTAGGAGGAAGAGATGGCAAGATTCTTAAGAAATAATTTATTAATTTTTTCTGTTTTAGTTTTTTCTGCTTCGGCTGTTTTTGCAGCCGAAGAATTTACTATTACCACTTATTATCC
>JBAXLM010000087.1:0-1805 GCA_037134795.1 Candidatus Omnitrophota bacterium
TATTTAACCACGCCTTGATTTTTTGCTGCGGCAGAAATGTCCTTAAAAAACCAATTGCAGTGATCAACACAAATAACAATAAAGTAATCTTTATCGAATCATATAAAAAGAAATTGACTACCCCGGCTAATTTTGATTGAGCCGGTAACCTGAGTACCCCATAAATAAACCAATCAATAATTAACTGCAGCATGATTTCTTCCCTTCGCTATCATTCCCCTTACAACCGCAGGATCCAGATTTAGACTTTTCTTCCATTTTTTTATCTAATTTATCGAATAACCTCGCAAAAAATCCTTTTTTCTGCTTTTCTTTTTTTACTTTTTCTTCCATGGTTATCTCCTTTTAATTTTACAACAGCCACCCTCTATCCTTATAACTTTAATATTTACCAAACCATCAGCTACTTTTTTCCTGGCTGAAGCCACTATACGCGAGAATGTTGAACGGGATACATGCATCAGGCTGGCAGCATTTACCTGCTTTAATTCCTCCAGATCAGCCAAACGCATAGCTTCAAACTCATCAAGAGTAAGATAAACATCCTGAAGTTTATTAAGCGGTTTGCAGCGCGGCTTAAAACATCTCTCCCCGGGGGCACATTTTACCCATCTGGTTTTCTTAGGCCTCAATATTAACTCCTTTAGTTATGAACATATGTTCATAATAAGTTTAACATAATTTTTTTATGTGTCAATAATATTTAGATAAAAAACAAAAGTGCTTGAAGAGTATCAAAAGACAGAATATAATACTAACAAGCTGCATAATTTATTAAATTACCTAAAAACAAGGAGCGTAGATGCGCGTAATTAAAAAAGTAAAACTATTGCCTGCCATGTTGATATCCATATCTTTTTTATCTGCGGCTCTATGCAATACCTACGCACAAGATCAAGCGCAAGTTGAAACAGAAAATACCATAACCCAAGAACCTCTGCCTGAAGATACATCAACATCTCCTAATTATCGTCAACAATTAAGAAAAGTAATCGCTGAAAAAGAAGAATTCCTTCCCCAGGAATTAGATGCTTATGTGCGCTATATGCCCCCGGCTGGAGCAGGCGCGCAATCAGGAAAAATCGGGATTACGGATTCCGCAGCAGAATATAGCTATGAAATCAAGGCTTTCGGTGAACTGCCAATTCAATTCGCGGTTGGTTCCCGGTATATCGGAATAGAAAATTCTACAGTGGTTCAATTACCCGCACAATTGACTACTGTTAGCTTTGGCGCCGAAGCTACACTTCCGTTTTTTAATTTTGATAAAACTTACCTGACCATCGGAGTTGCCCCGACATTTCTTTCGGACAATTGGAATTTTCGCACCTCATCTTTTAGCCTAATGCAACGTTACTTTTTGATTTATCAACCGGATGAAAAATGGGTCTTTGTTTGCGGAGTAGAATACAACCCGCGTTTTAGAGATCCGGTTTCTCCGATTTTAGGTTTTATTTATAAACCAAATGATCGGCTTACTTTTAATATTGTTCCGGAAACCCCGGAAGTTTCTTATCTATTAAACAATAAATTTACGGTATTTATTCAAGGAGATTCAACGGATAGTGAATACAGAGTAACTAAGGATAATCTTAAAAATGTGGTTTTAAATTACAACGAAATGCATTTAGGCGCGGGATTGCGGTGCAAATGGAATAAACATATTACCGGGTCACTTACTGCCGGCGGGGTGTTCAATCGCTCTATTAAGTACCGCCAAGATAGTTTAGGCAAGGTTACGGTTAAGAATGGTTTCTATACTGAATTATCCCTGATTGTGGCTTTGTAGTTTTAATAAAAATAGC
>JBAXLM010000088.1:0-1792 GCA_037134795.1 Candidatus Omnitrophota bacterium
CCCATAATATTAAAAGCATAATTATTGGCAAAACAATCAACCATCCAAACCTCTCCCCATCCAGAAACCATTCCCTGTAACCCGGCATCTTTTATTCTTTGGCCCAGAGCAATAAATTCCGTAAAGTTCTTCGGTGGTTGATTCGGATTTAAACCCAGCTTTTTAAATAAACTCTTATTATAAACCATCTGGATAGTCATAATATCAATGGGGGCGCCAAAAATACCAGGGTTAATTCCATAGCTGTTTCCTGAAGCAAATTCATTAACTGCCAACGCCTTGGGGAAAAACTTATTCTTCCAGTTGCTATCGTTTTCTTCCATATAAACAGTAAGGTCTAGGATATGGCCTGCTTTAACAAAAGAAGCAAAATCAGTCTTCTCGCCTAATATACCAAAAATATCCGGTAGATTGATACCTTGAGCAGCAGCACGGATCTTCTGAGAATAAGCCTCCGAAGGGGCATAAAGCTGAAAATCTATCTTCACGCCAGTTGATATTTCATATTTTTTAGCTAATTCTTGGAATGCGGCATCGCGATCAGTCATCCAATGCCAGACAGTAACGGTAGGCTTTAAGTCAACGCTATTTGAAGAACAACCTATAATACTAAGCAATAAAATTACAAAAATACCTAAACCTCTACGCCACATCCTTATACTCCTTCTGTTATTCGCGGGGATTTGTCCCAAGGGAATAGATGATAATAAAGACGTAATGTTAAAATTTAACATATTTTCATGCTCCGGTCAAGTTTTTTTGTCTTAAAAAATCATGACCTAAAGATCCGGGAAATACCCATTAAATCCGCTTTTTCCAACTCTACGCCTAATCTATAGCTATCTATCCCTTCCGATTTTTTCCAAACCACCCTGCCCCTGGTATATAAGGACTCCCTTTTATTTTTCATTTCCAGCCAAATTTCTAAAGCAGCATGCAGCCTTAACTCCTCACTAGCTGTCAGGCCCAAACCCTTAGCACTAACATCCTGAATCTTGGCTAAACCCTCTTTTCCTGTATCCGGATTCAAATACCGGGCAGCAATATCCACAGGAAATCTCTCGAAAATGCGATGATCATTCATATCGTTACCTCCTTTCGCAAATCCTGTTTCTTCCGGCCACCATTTTTCTCTCATTTCATTGTAGCAATATTTATTTAAAAAACTATGGATCTTATTCTTATCCATATCACGAATCTTATCAAAATAAATTCCATAATGGTTTACCCCATTAAACACCTTGTGCCAAGCAATCCAGACTTCAGCATCTATAGAGCAATCCTCAGAAAGCCGCAGATTTATTCTAAGCGCAGTATTTTCAGGTAGTTTAGCGTTTAAAGCAATTTTCGCGCCCTTATAGCTTATATCCTTAACCTGACAAGAACACTCCCTAGAAGCCTGTTCTAGTTTAAGCCTACCTGGCTGTTTTACCTGATACCGAACATATTTTCTAAGTTCCTGCATTTATGCGCCTCTCTACTATTACTTAACTAACTCGCCCATAAATAGGGCTAATCTGTTGATATAAAACAAGTTAAAGCTATCAATATTATCCTTCTTTTCAACCAATTGTCCAACAAATAAATTACTCTCTCCCGTACCGCAACCTCTTCATTTATTAAATAGCGCTCTTGTTGACGGTTTGAAAAAATAAACCACAAAGCAAATAAGAAAAATGATTACGAGAATACTTATGATGGGAAAAGCCAATAAATAAAAGGCTAAAAATAGACCCATAATCAATGTAACAATAATGAAAATATTGTAGCCCCACCTCTTAAGCTTAAGCAA
>JBAXLM010000089.1:0-1759 GCA_037134795.1 Candidatus Omnitrophota bacterium
TTAAGAGTGTCCTGCTCTACCAGCTGAGCTAATGGCCCGTATCTATGCAACTAAATGATTTTCAAAGACTTGCGATACTATTGATTCTTGAGATATTTTCTCAACCTTACTAAGTGTCCAAAAAGCGCCTATCCGTTTCCCCAAAAACTCTCTAAACTTGTTTAAATCCACTCCTGACATCACAAGTTGAGAAACAAAAATATGCCTTAAATCGTGCAAGTGAAAATTAATTATACCTGCTTTTCTTATAGCGGTCAAGAGAGTAGCGTAACCCAGTAAAAACTAATAGCTTTAAAACATTTACAGGGACTTTCCAAAACAACCGGGAAAATTCTCTCGCATCATCTGATAGATTTTTTCTTTATCTAAATCACGGACTTTTAAGAATCTTATGCCATAAATTTGTTTTTCCTCAACTTCTTTATGCCAAGTAACAGAAATTTCAATATCAAAGAAATACTTCTCATTAAAATAAAGCTCTACGCGTGCGTTAGCCTCTGGAATTTTTTCTGCCATAGCTAGAGAAAACCCCTTCATGTTTAAATCCCTAACTTCACAAGCCACATAATCTTTATAACCTTGCCACTTTATTTTAGCAGGTGCCGCAATCTTCCACCTCGGCAACAGCCTTTTCACAACAGATTCGGGCTCTGGAGGCAGCTCTTTTTTCTTTTTAAAAAAACTAAATAAACCCATTTCTAACCCCCCCTTACTAAAGTTTTTAATGCTTTGTAACAGCAGAAAACCACAATTTAAAAAACTTTACTTAACTCACTCCTTTAAAGAATAATAAAGTTATCTTTCTCTACCGGAAGCCTTCTTTAATTTATCGACTAGTTCTATAAACTTTGAATCAACATTAATTCCTAATGCTTCTGCTTTATGTATATCAAGCCAGCTTTTATCATAATTATTTTTATAAAAATATACAGCTGCCCTATTATAATAAGCGCCGACATAATTAGGGTTATTTTTAATGGCTTCACTAAATACAGCAATCATACTATCTAATTCCTTTTGGTCGATAGCAATAGCGCTAGGCGTTGTTTTTGCAACAACTCCTGCTTTATCGGTAGTTTTACATAAAGCTTTACTATTTGCGGAAATTGTAGAACAACCGGCTAACACTAAGCACAAAAAAATAATAATTTTATCCATACCTGCCCCCTTTTTCTTAACCATACTAATTATATTGCAAAATAACAAGTAATTCAATAGTATTAAAATCGCAAAGTATCATTAACTCTTAACCCTATTCTATCTAAACTGCCAGCATTCAATTCTAACACATACATAGCTTCTTCCTGAGGCTGAATCGTCTCGTAAACATCCAAGTTTACCGGCTGGGCGTTTTTCTTTATAAAAACAACCTTCTTCCTCTTGTCCATCCAAATTATGTCTAAAGGTATATATGTATTCTTCATATAAAAATACCTTACCGCCTCGTCCTTGTAAATAAAAAGCATGCCTGAATTAGGGGGTAGACTTTTAACAAACATCAATCCTTGCTCCTGCTCTTGCTTAGTTTCTGCCACTTGCACAAGAAAAGAATTATTTTTAAAATAAATTAATTTATTTTCTTTGACTTCGGAGCCGAAAAGCTGCACGTGGTTTATACCTATAAATACAAGAACAAAAATAAATAATACATAAATTGTTTTGTTAAAGTTAGCCATATATAGATTATAATGCGCCTGGCAGGAGTTGAACCTGCAACGCCTAGCTCCGAAGGCTAGCGCTCTATCCAGTTGAGCTACAG
>JBAXLM010000090.1:0-1620 GCA_037134795.1 Candidatus Omnitrophota bacterium
CTGCGTTACCCGTCAAATACTCCATTTTTCTATTTAAATGAATTGCGGCTTGGTTTTTTTACTGTTATAATATTTGTTCGCATGGGGGGGAAATGATGTTTTTAGAGCATTTTAAGATTACGGGTTTAGCCATTAGCCAGATATTCATTTTGGGCGCGCTAGGTTTCTTTTTGGTAAAGAAAACCTTGCTTTCTAGCGCGGGCCTGGACGCGTTAAGCCGCTTGGTTATCCAGATTATCTTTCCGGCCTTAATTTTTACCCAAATGTTACAGAATTTCAGTTTTAATCTTTATCCTAATTGGTGGATTTTTCCACTTATTAGCTTGGCAATTACTGTTCTTGGTTTAATCGTGGGCGTATTGCTGCTTAAATTCTTAAGATTAAAGACAGGCCGGTTGCAATTTTTAAGTTTAGTGGGTTTTCAAAATTCCGGGTATCTGCCTTTGGCGCTTGTCGCCGGGATATTTTCAGCCCAGGAAGCTAACAACATATTTATTTTCATATTCTTGTTTCTCCTGGGCTTTGACCTAGTGGCTTGGTCAGTAGGCGTATATATGCTTACTTATGAAAAAAAAGCACAATTTAGATTAAAAAGCATTTTTAGCCCTCCGGTAGTCGTGAATTTGGCAACGCTTACGATTATTTATTTGGGCTTAAATAAATTTATACCGCTAGGCATATTAAAGCCAGTACAAATGCTGGGTAATTGCACATTACCTTTAGCAATGCTGGTAGTTGGTGGAAATATCGCTAAAGTGGATTTAAAAGATATTGATAAGAAAAATGTTTTCTTTTTTCTTTTAGGTAAATTGGTTATTCTTCCAGCATTAGGTATATGGGTGGTACTTAAGCTTGGTTTACCGCAATTAATTGGCTTTTTAATTGTTATGCAGCTAGCTATGCCATCGGCAACTTCTCTATCGGTGATTATCCGGCATTACAAAAGAGAAGACGCGTTGATCAGCCAGGGGATATTTTTTAGCCATATTATCAGCCTGTTTACCATACCATTATTTTTAAGTTTATATTTGTCTTTAGTTGTGTTAAAATGAGCAAATCTATAATTACTAATCGTAAGGCATATAGGGACTATGAAGTCCTGGAATCTTTAGAGTGCGGTATTGAACTTAAAGGCTCTGAAGTAAAATCTTTACGTGCGAGTTTGATTAATTTAGATGATAGTTTTGCCCGCGTTGAGAAGTGTGAATTTTTCTTATATAACGCGCACATTAACCATTATGCGCAAGCTAGTTATTTAAATGTTGATCCGGATAGGCCTCGGAAGCTTCTCTTGCATAAAAATCAAATTGAGCGCCTTGCCGGTAAGCTTGCCGCCAAAGGCCTTACTTTAATACCGTTAAAGTTTTATTTTAATCACCGGGGGTTTGTTAAGCTGGAGTTAGCGCTTTGTAAAGGTAAGAAACTTTACGATAAGCGGGACAGTATTAAGCGCAGAGAAACAGATCTAGAAATGCGCCGAGCGATCAAAAATAGAAGATAAAATTTGGGGGTGAAAGGGTTCGACTTAAGATATGTCGGATAAAAGCAGCATGCCGCGGAAGTAGGGTTAGCCGCGTTAACAATCCTTGCACAATTCAAACGCAAACACGCAAGTGTCAC
>JBAXLM010000091.1:0-1531 GCA_037134795.1 Candidatus Omnitrophota bacterium
ATACCTTCTTCGGGAAAATCAATATTTGCCTCCAGGATTACTAAAATATCTAACAATTCCTTGCGGATTTTGTTGATCTCACTAGATAAGCTGCCGTTTAATTGCCCTAAACTTATTTTAAGCGCGGAATCTGTTTTGGCGCGAATAATATCAATCACCGCTTCTGCTTGCGCCAGGTCGATCCTTCCATTTAAAAATGCCCGCTTAGTAAACTCACCCGGGGTAGCTAAACGGCAACCATGTTTAAGAGTTAGCTCTAAAATCTTACGCAAAGACAATACGCCGCCGTGACAGTTTATCTCCACAACATCCTGACGGGTATAAGATTTTGGCCCTCGCATAATTGTGAGGATAACCTCATCAATAATTTTTTTG
The DNA here is from genome assembly GCA_037134795.1 of Candidatus Omnitrophota bacterium. Taxonomy (GTDB): domain Bacteria; phylum Omnitrophota; class Gorgyraeia; order Gygaellales; family Profunditerraquicolaceae; genus UBA6249. The sequence goes on from JBAXLM010000091.1 coordinate 376, forward strand.
TTGTCCGTAATCTTGCCATAATGCATCGTGTAACTCTTAAAGCGCGTCGGCTTAATTTTATCCAGGCCCACAAATATTTTATCAGCGATAGCTAAGGATTCTCTGCCGCTTAGGCGTACGATGCCAATACCGCCCTCGCCGGTGGCAGTAGAAATCGCGGCAATTGTGTCCTGCAAATTATCTTCCTGCATCTCTAAATTCTCCGACTACAAATAATGAACCCGTGACTAAAATTAAATCTTTTTTACCTGCCAGGCTTCCGGCTAAAAGTTTAGCTTCTTTTACGCTTTGAGTCAAATGCAGTTTTCTCTTAAAATATCCGGCTAATTTCGCGGGAGGAGTTGCCCGGCGCGTCGCGGCCCGGGTAAGAATAATCTCATCCGCTAAAGAACCCAGTTTTTTACAAATTCCCGCGATATCTTTATCAGATGAAATACCCAAAACTAAAATTAGTTTTTTATATTTAAAATTATCTTCTATTGTTTTTCTTAAAACTCGCGCGGAAGCCAAATTCTGCGCCCCATCTAAAATAATTAAAGGATTTTTTCCAACCACCTCGCATCTTCCCGGCCAGATCGTATTATAAAGCCCAAGGGGAATAGCAGGGGATTTGAAATTAAACCCGTGAAAACTTAAACCTTCAACTAAGCCAACAGCTAAAGCCGCGTTACCCTTTTGATGTTCACCCAGGAGGCTTAAATGTAAGTTTTTGTAATTATTTTTCAAACCTTTAATCACCAAACCTTTTTTGGAGTTAGAATATTTTATTTCTCTGCCTACCTCGTAAAGCTTGGCGTGAAATTTCTTACACCGATTATAAATTACTTTCCGCGCTTGCTTAGTTTGTAAAGCCGAAATTACAATTGCGTTATTCTTAATAATCCCCGCTTTCTCGGCGGCAATTTTGGGCAAAGTATTACCCAATATCTGCACATGCTCTAAGCTAATCGGGGTAATCCCGCAGACAAGAGAATTAGCAACGTTAGTAGCATCAAGCCTCCCGCCCATACCGGTTTCTAAAACCACAAAATCAACCTGCTTGCGCTTAAAATACAGAAAAGCTAAAGCAGTGTAAACCTCAAAAAAAGAAAGCTTGCCATATTTTGAATCGCGATTATATTTTTCAATCACCGGCTTTAATTCTTTAACTAAACTC